>JASBSV010000005.1 GCA_030148745.1 Paracoccaceae bacterium | reverse complement strand
ACGTGAGCCGTCGAGATCGTGATCCCGCGCGCCTTCTCTTCCGGCGCGCCGTCAATCTGGTCATATGCCTGAAAATCACCGAAATACTTCGTGATCGCCGCCGTCAGCGTCGTCTTGCCGTGGTCAACGTGACCAATCGTGCCGATGTTAACATGCGGCTTGTTACGCTCAAATTTTGCCTTTGCCATCGCGCGGATGCCTCGTCACTTGGGGGCCATCGGCCCGATTTCACTCCGCGCGCGACATAAGCCGCCGCAAAACAAAAATCAAGCGTCAGTTCACCGGCGGATCTGTCGGAGCAGCGCCCGGCAGCGCATCGCCTGCGGCGGGCGGTGCGGCGGCGCCCTCTTCGCCCAGACCAAACCACTGCGGGTTCTTCAGCAACCACTCCTGAACAGCGCGCGCCGCGTTTGTCGCCAGATTAAGCTGCTGCTGCTCTTTGCTTTGGGTCAGGCCCGATCCGATCACCGTCTTGTCGGAAAGGCTTTCCAGCACCGTCAACTGCTTGGGTTTTTCGTTAAGCTTCTTGCCGGCGGCGTCATCCCATACGGTGACGTTGATGATAAGCGCCGATTTGGGACTGATGATCAGCGGGATGCCGGCGCGGGCCAGAACATAGGCTTCGACGTTAATCCCCAGATGATAAAGCTTATCGCCCTCGTAGCCGCCAAAACGCTTGTCGATCGCCTCCTTGATGGCGGCCTGCCAGCTACCCTCATCGGCGGTGCGCGACAATGGGCCGATCACCGGCTCTTTGGCCAGAACCACGTTATACCCCAAACGGAAATTGCCCATGTCGGCGGGCGGCGCATTTGCCGGCTCGGGCAGGCTACAGGCCCCGAGGCCGGTCAGCAGGAGCAGGAGCGCAAAAATACGGCGAGGGGTTGAAAGCATGCGGCCTCCGGTTTCAATGACCTGCGCAGGGATAGCCGAGACCCGGCAAAGGCGCAATCACGCCGGTGCCGATCGGCGGAGTGTCACTCGCGGCATATCCCTTTCAGCGCGCGCCACTGGGCCTTTGTAAGCGCGGGTTGCCGCGCCGCGCTCAGGCCGGCGCTGGCCGCTTCGGCGGCGGCAATGCGATCGCCAAGCGCCGGGTGCGACGAAAAATGCGAGACAATGCCGCCCGCCTCTGCACCGGGATTTTGCGCCTTAAGCGTTTTGAACAGCGCCGCAAGAGCATCGGGCCTTAACCCGGCCCCGCGCAGCCGGTCATAGGCGAAACGGTCGGCGGCGGCTTCGGCGGCTTGGGTATAATTTGCCTGAACCAGCCGCTCGGCCAGCAAAAGCGCGATACCGCCGCCCGCGAAATCCCCGAAAAGCAGACCTAAGACACCGATTGAGCCTGCCGATCTGAGCGCGATGCGGGTGGGATCGCGCGCCACGACATGGCCCAGCTCATGGGCCATCACCGCCGCGACCTCATCGGGCGAGTTTGCCGCCGCAAACAAACCGTCGAAAAAGACGATATACCCCCCCGGCAGGGCAAAGGCATTGACCGGCTCGCCCTGCAGCACCCGCACCGTCAGCGGATAAGGCAGATCGAGCCCATCGGTCAGCCGCGCCTGCATCAGCTTCAGCGCGGCAGCACCCTTTGGCCCGTCACAAACCCTGAGCGCCGCCGCGCCCTGCTGGCCAAGCGCCTGACGCACCTGTTCAAAGGTCGCATCGCCCAGCGCTTTTTCACCCTCGGGCGGAAGTAGCTGCGCAAGCTGGTTGGCCATCAAGGGGATCAGCACGCCAATGATCAACGCCACCGAGGCAACCGCGCCTGCGCCCCAGCCGATCAGGCGCCCAAGCCCGGTCACCGGCGCCCGCGCGCTGAGTGTGCTGCACCGACGGCGCAGCATTGCGATAGCCGCCGGATCGGTGATCACCAGCCGGGCCAGCGGATCGTCGCTCCGGCCAAGGGTCAGGCTGCTTTTGTGGGCCTGATCGGGCAAAGCGCGCAGCCGGTCAAGCGGCCATTCGAAAGCCTCGCCTTCGGGTGGCCCGATCTCCAGTGCGGCCGTCTGATCGCCGGCAAGGCTTACGGCGACGCGCTGCACGCGCGCCGAAACGCCATCGAAATAATCGGCGAAAATCGATAAGGTCGGCGGATTGTCTTGGCTATCTGCCCGGCTCATATCGCCGCCCCCAGATCCAGCGCTTCGGCAAAACCGTCCGCCTCGGCAAATTCGTCGCGGCGGCGCTGCCGGACCTTGTTAAGCCGCGCCCGGCCGCCGATTGTCAGGGTTTCTGCATAATGGCCGATGACCGGCATCGTCACGAAAATCTGATAGAAGGCCCCATAGGCGATGAAAATGGCGAAATATGCCACAATGCTGGCCGCGGCCATCAGCCAGCCTGCCACGGTGACGCGGGAAAACATCTCGGTCAAAAGATCATGCGGCAGGCCGCTGAGGTTAAAGAGCGCAAACAGCAGCACGCCGGCGACCGCGACCAGCGCGGTGGTCGAACTATAGGCCAGCGTCAGGCCCAGCGCATAAATCCCGATGATCCGTCCGGTGCGCGGTGCCGCCTTGAACTCGACACCATCGGCGGTCTTCGCCTCGGCCAGAATCCGGAAACTTTGCACCAGATAGTGAAAGATGCCGAAAATCGTCCATGGCACGGTCAGGACAAGCAGCAACAAAAGCCGAAGATCACCGCCAGCCAGCGCCGCCGCGACAACGGCCAGGCTAACAATCCAGGGCACAAGAAAATGCCTGAACGGGCGATAGAGCATGGTCCAGCGGCCACCCTGGGTAAGCCTCAGATCGCCAAACCAGGTGCGATCGGTTCGGTACTTCTCAAGCCAGAATGTGGCGCGCGGCCACAGTACGCCCAGCGTCAGGATCGCCAGCGTCCAATGCATCATCGCCCGCCAGGAATAGCCCCATGCACCGGGCTCCAGCCCCATGCGGATGCCGCGCCAGCGGGTGCGCGCCAAAATATAGCGCCGCGCACGATAGCGCGCAAAAAAGACCAGCGGGATGATCCCCACAAAGGACATCGCATAAGCCGCACCCGGCCCATCCAGAACCGAAAAGCTGAAAAAGACCAGGATCAGGTTCACGATGCCAATGTAAAAGGCCAGAAACACAACCGCGATCAGAAACCCCAAAAGCTTTTCCGACCCGCGCCCGACATATTCCAGCGACAGACCGCCAGGGCGAATGGCGCTCCAGTAATATCGGCGCAGGCGGGTTTTCATCCAGAAGCGGTAAAAGCCAAGCGTCAGAACGGTTAAGACAGATGCGCCCAGGACCAAGCGGAACAGCGGCGCTTTTCTGCCCGCATATTCTGTGTCGAGGTCGCTCAGGCTGATCACGTAAACCGGTTATCCCTTGGAAATCCGCGCGGGGCCATGCGACCGGCACTGGCGCGTTTGCCGATCCATTCGGCCAGCTCGCCCGCGGGAACGGTGCGCGTCCGGCCACCGCCATCGAGCCACTTTAGCCCCTCTTCAAGAACGAATGTGGTGGCATCGGCCATGCCGCCATCCTTGTACTTTTGCAACCTCACACCCTTGCCCCGGCCCATTTCTGGCAGTTCGGATACCGGAAAGATGACAAGTTTGCGATTTTCGCCAACGGCCGCGACATGATCGCCCTGCACCGGCCGGCAAACCAAGGCGGAAACCTCGCCGCGGACATTCAGAACCTGCTTGCCGGCACGCGTCTGGGCCATGACATCATTTTCAGGCACGACAAAACCGTCGCCCGCGGACGAGGCCACAATCAGCCGCCGCCCCGGCACATGCACGAAAAGATCGATCAGCGCGGTCTCGTTGGGCAGATCCACGATCAGGCGCAAAGGCTCACCCATGCCGCGCCCGCCCGGCAGGCTCGAGGCCGAGATCGTGTAAAACCGCCCGTTCGATCCAAAGGCCAGCAGGCGGTCCGTGGTTTCGGCGTGAAAGATAAAGCGCGGCCCGTCGCCATCCTTGAACTTAAGCTCGCGGTTCAGGTCAATGTGACCGGTCATCGCCCGGATCCAGCCCATCTGACTGCATACCACGGTGATCGGCTCACGCTCGATCATCGCCTCCAGCGGCACCTCTTCGACAGCGCCGGCTTCGGCAAAGATGGTCCGGCGCGCGCCGGCGGGATGATCCTTGCCAAAGGCTTTGCGGGTTTCGCGCAACTGCTCGGCGATGCGCGCCCATTGCAGGGCCTCGTCCTCCAACAGATCCTCGATGCCGGCGCGTTCCTCCATCAACTCGGTCTGCTCGCGCAGAAGCTCAAGCTCCTCCAGACGACGCAGTGAGCGTAGACGCATGTTCAGGATCGCCTCGGCCTGAACCTCACTCAGGCCGAAATCGTCATCAGCGCCCTGCCCGTCCCCGCGCGGCGAGACATAGTCGGATTCCGAGGTTGCCCGAACAAAGCTTTGCGACCAATCCTCGACCATAAGGGCGGTTTTCGGATCGTCGTCATAACGGATAATGTCGATCACCCTGTCGAGGTTCAGGAAAGCGACAATGAAACCTTCCAGAACTTCCAGCCGGTGATCGATCTTATCCAGCCGGTGGCGCGAACGGCGCAGCAGGACGTCGCGGCGGTGATCGAGAAAGGCGCGCAGGACCTCTTTCATCGAACAGACCTGAGGTGTCAGCCCGTCGATCAGAACGTTCATGTTCAGCGAAAACCGAACCTCAAGATCGCTGTTTCGATAGAGCATGCCCATCAGAACGTCGGGCTCCACGTTCTTTGAGCGCGGCTCGAGGATCAGCCTGATGTCATCAGCGCTTTCGTCGCGTATATCGGCGAGGATCGGGATCTTCTTTGTCTGGATCAACTCAGCGATCTTTTCGATCAGTTTGGATTTCTGAACCTGATAGGGGATCTCGGTGATCACGATCTGCCACTGCCCGCGGCCCAGATCTTCGACCTCGTAGCGGCAACGCAGGCGAAAGGATCCGCGCCCGGCGCGATAGGCTTCGATGATATTCTCGCGCGGCTCGACGATCACGCCGCCGGTGGGAAAATCAGGGCCGGGAACATATTCGATCAGGGTCTCGTCACGGGCATTGGGCGCCTTGATCAGGTGCAGGCAGGCATCGCAAAGCTCGGCCACGTTATGGGGCGGAATATTGGTGGCCATGCCCACCGCGATCCCGCTGGAGCCATTGGCCAGAAGATTTGGAAAGGCCGCCGGCAGGACGACAGGTTCCTGCAGGGTGCCATCGTAATTGTCACGAAAATCGACCGCGTTTTCGGTCAGCCCTTCCATCAACGCCTCGGCGGCGGCGGTCAGGCGCGCTTCGGTATAGCGGCTGGCGGCAGGGTTATCGCCGTCGATATTGCCAAAGTTACCCTGCCCGTCGACCAGCGGGTAACGCACGCTGAAATCCTGAGCCAGACGCGCCATCGCGTCATAGATCGCCGCATCGCCATGGGGGTGATAGTTGCCCATCACATCACCCGATATCTTGGCCGATTTGCGAAATCCCCCGCCCGAGGCCAGCCGAAGTTCGCGCATCGCGTAAAGAATACGGCGGTGAACCGGCTTGAGCCCGTCGCGCGCATCCGGAAGCGCGCGATGCATGATCGTGGACAATGCATAGGTCAGATAACGCTCGCCGATGGCGCGGCGCAGCGGCTCGGATATTTCAGCGGGTTCAGCCCCGGTATTTTCGATCTGGTCGCTCATAGTGGCTGTGATAGCCCCGGCTTTTTTGGGCGTAAAGGAACAAACGCGAGGTTTGTGCGTTGAGCCGGCATCAGAATAACCGAAGGCATCGCACAAGCTGCGTAACTTTCAAGCCAGTGGTGGAGATCATGAAGTCATTTATCGCATCAACATTCCTTTTTCTTTTTGTCGGGTTTTATGCGCTGTCTGGCGGGCCGAATTTCACCCCGCCCGAAGTCAGCCCCTTCCTTGATGAACGTCAGGCGCTCGCCATACCTCAGGCGCCTGAACCTTTCGCGGCCTACAAGCCCGAAACGCCAAAGACCAAAACCGGCACACCGGGTCTGGTTCTAGCCTCGTTCAGCGCCGAAGCATCGGCAAATAGCGCGGCATCGTCGCAAATCACCGCAGCGGGTGGCGATGCCACGTTGGTGTCCGCCCAGAAAGCTTCGCTTACTGCCTCGGCAGCGCCAGAGGTTGTGAGCAAATCGAAAACCGACATGACCGGCATCTCGGGCTTTGAGAACACACAAGATACCGCCGCCAAGATTGATCTGCGCGTGGTTACCGCAAGCCGCGTCAACCTCCGCAACGGGCCGGGAACGCGGTTCGATGTCATCGACCAATTGTCGCGCAATGAAGAGGTTCAGGTTCTGCGCTCTGGCGATACCGGCTGGGTCCGTCTAAGAACACCGGACGGGCGCGTTGGCTGGATGGCGGAACGGTTGCTGACGGCAAAAACCGGATAGGCAATCAGCAAATCAGCACAAATCAGACGGCGCCCCGAACTGTTACAGCAAGGGGCGCTTTTACGTTGAGCAAGACCATTCTGATTACCGGATGTTCATCCGGCATTGGCTATGACGCCGCCAAAACGCTGGCCGCACGCGGCTGGCGTGTTTTTGCGACCTGCCGGCAGGAAAGCGATTGCGCACGCCTGCGCGACGAGGGGATGGAAAGTTTCCGTCTCGATTATTCCGACGCCAATACGATCTCGGAGGCGGTCCAGACCGCACTGACACGCAGCGGCGGCACCCTTGATGCGCTGTTCAATAACGGCGCCTATGCCATTCCCGGCGCGGTCGAAGATTTGCCCACCGATGCCCTGCGCGCAAATTTCGAAACAAATTTTTTCGGCTATCACGAACTGATCCGGCAGGTAATTCCGGTGATGCGCAGGCAAGGCAGCGGGCGGATCGTGCAATGTTCCTCGGTTCTGGGGTTTGCGGCGATGAAATGGCGGGGCAGTTATGTTGCGACAAAATTCGCGCTTGAGGGGCTGACCGACACATTGCGCCTTGAAATGCGCGACACCGCCATCGGCATTGTCCTTATAGAACCCGGGCCGATCACCACGAAATTCCGCGAAAATGCCAGAAGCCAGTTCGAAAAATGGATCGACTGGGACCGATCGCCGCGCGCCGAACAATACCGCGGATCGCTTCTGGCACGGCTTTACGATGCCAAAGACCGCCCCGATCCGTTCGAACTCCCCCCTTCGGCGGTCACAAAAAAGCTGATCCATGCGCTTGAGGCGCCCCGGCCCCGGCCGCGCTATTTCGTCACAACGCCGACCTATATCGCCAGTTGGCTGAACCGGCTATTTTCAACGCCGCTTCGCGATCGGATCGTTGCCAAGATGTAGAGGCAAAAACCGACGATAGGCGATAAGATGACGAAAAAGCGGTTTTCGGTTCGCTTTCGGCGCCGAAGATACTAAATGCAAAAGCAACCCAAAGCGGAGCCTGTCATGCTGCAAGATCCTCTGTTTATCATCGTGTTGATTGCCTCTCTGGCGGTGCTGGTCATTCTGATGATCGGGATCGGCGGCTTTGCCAAAGGCGGTGAATTCAACAAAAAACACGCCAACCGTATCATGCGATATCGCATCGGGGCGCAATTCATCGCGGTCGTGCTTATCGTGCTATACGTCTATTTCCGCCGCAGCGGGGGCTAGGCCCATGGTCGTTCTGAACAAGATATACACGCGCACCGGCGACGCCGGCGAGACCGCGCTTGGCAATGGCGCCCGCGTGGCCAAACATTCGCTTCGCGTATCGGCCTACGGCACAGTCGATGAAACCAACGCGACTGTGGGGCTGGCACGACTGCACGCCGATGGCGCGCTGGACGGGCAGTTGGCGATGATTCAGAACGATCTTTTTGATCTTGGCGCCGATCTGTGCCGACCGGATATCGACAACGACGCCAAAGCCGATTTCCCGCCGCTGCGGGTAAGCGCCGCGCAGGTCACGCGCCTGGAAGAGGAAATCGACGCGATGAACGGCGATCTGCCGGCGCTGCGCTCTTTCATCCTGCCGGGGGGCGGCGCTCTGGGCGCGCATCTGCATCTGTGCCGCACAGTCAGCCGCCGCGCCGAACGCCTGACCGTGGAACTGTCAAACGCCGAAGAGGTGAACCCTGCAGCGGTCAAATATCTCAACCGGCTCAGCGACTGGTTCTTCGTCGCCTCGCGGTTTGCCAACGGTAACGGCGAAGGTGACGTTTTATGGATTCCGGGCGCCAACCGCTGATCCATGTCGTGAACGCGACGTCGCAGGCCCTCTGAACGTCGATTTTTCCCTGTTTTCCCCACGCTGCCTCGGCTAGGACATCCGGGAAAGAATCTTGCGCCCCAAAGCCAAGGGGGCGCGTTCATGCAAGGAGACGCGCAAATGAAGGTCCTGGTACCTGTCAAACGTGTGATCGATTATAACGTGAAAGTCCGGGTAAAGTCGGACGGCAGCGGCGTCGATCTGGCCAATGTTAAAATGTCGATGAACCCCTTCGACGAGATTGCCGTGGAAGAGGCAATCCGCCTGAAGGAAGCCGGCAAGGCCGACGAAGTGATCGCAGTGTCGATCGGCGTGAAACAGTCTCAGGAAACGCTTCGGACGGCTTTGGCGATGGGCGCGGATCGTGCGATCCTGATCGTCGCTGCCGATGACGTTCATACCGATATTGAGCCTTTGGCCGTCGCCAAACTTCTCAAAGCCGTTATCGACGAGGAAGCGCCGGGGCTGGTTCTTTGCGGAAAACAGGCGATCGACAATGACATGAATGCCACCGGCCAGATGCTGGCGGCGCTGACCGGCTGGGCCCAGGCGACATTCGCCTCGGATCTGGAGGTTGACGGCGACAGTGCGACCGTGACGCGCGAGGTTGACGGCGGCCTGCAGACCATCAAGGTTAAAATGCCGGCCATCGTGACCGTCGATCTGCGTCTGAACGAGCCGCGCTATGCCAGCCTTCCCAATATCATGAAGGCCAAGAAAAAGCCGCTGGACGAAAAAACAGCCGCCGATTACGGCGTCGATGTCTCGCCCCGGCTGACCGTTGTATCGACCTCCGAGCCCGAGGCACGCGCCGCCGGTATCAAGGTCGGCTCGGTTGATGAACTTGTTGCGAAACTTAAAGAAGTGGGGGCGATCTGATGGCTGTTCTTCTCCTTGCCGAGGTTAACGATGGTGAACTGGCCGTTGATGCAACCGCCAAGGCCGTCAGCGCCGCCGCCAAGCTTGGCGATGTAACGGTTCTCTGCGCCGGAGCTACCTGTTCGGCAGCTGCCGACGAGGCAGCCAAGATCAGTGGCGTGGCCAAAGTGCTTTGCGCCGAAGACGCGCTCTACGGTCATCGTCTGGCAGAACCGACCGCAGCGCTGATCGCCAGTCTTGCCGGCGATTATGAGCACATCGTCGCGCCCGCTACGACCGATGCCAAGAACGTCATGCCGCGGGTGGCCGCGCTTTTGGACGTGATGGTTATTTCGGATGCATCAGGGGTTGTTGACGCCGATACCTTTGAACGCCCGATCTATGCCGGCAACGCGATCCAGACCGTTAAATCGTCGGACGGCAAAAAGGTCGTGACTTTCCGAACCTCCACATTCGACGCCGCCGAAATGGGCGGATCGGCCCCGGTTGAAAAGATCGGTGCCGCCGAGGCCCCGGGCCTGTCCGAATGGGTCGAAGACAAGGTCGCCGCCAGCGACCGGCCCGAGCTGACATCGGCCGGGATCGTCGTCTCCGGTGGTCGCGGCGTTGGCTCGGAAGAGGATTTCGCGCTGATCGAAAAGCTGGCCGACAAGCTGGGTGCGGCGGTCGGCGCATCGCGCGCCGCCGTTGACAGCGGCTATGCGCCGAACGACTGGCAGGTGGGTCAGACCGGCAAGGTCGTGGCACCCGATCTTTATGTCGCGATCGGCATCTCTGGCGCCATTCAGCACCTTGCGGGGATGAAAGATTCCAAAGTGATCGTCGCGATCAACAAGGATGAAGAGGCCCCGATCTTTCAGGTCGCCGACTTTGGACTTGTGGCCGATCTGTTTACCGCAGTTCCCGAGCTGATCGAGAAACTCTGATCCCGGCCCTGCCACTGAACGATTGTAATGGCCCGCCTCTGGCGGGCCATTTCTTTTCTAAAGGAACTCTTCTATCGCCCGCGCCAGAACTTCGGCCGCTTCGCGATGGGCCCGAACACCCAGCATCGTATCGGCCGCGGGCGTATCAAGCGGCGACAGGACCATACCCTCGGTCCCGCTCAGGGCGGCAGCGGCGCTTGGCGTTGCTTCGACAATTGCCGCAACCCCGGGGCGCAATGCCTCGACCATCTGGCGGGTGATGAACAAGGGATCCGCCCCGAGCCGGATTTCACTGTCTTCGTCATCGGGGGTTCGGTCTGCGAACCAAAACAGCACAACCGGCCCCTGAATGCCGGCGATCATTGCCTGCATTCGTGCCAGCCAGGCCACGCGAAGCTCTTCTTTGACAACCTCGAAACGTTCAGGCGACAGGGTACGCAGCGTGGTCAGCATGTGCCGGTTAAAGTTAAACTCGGTAAAATCCACCTCGCGGAAGATCGTTTTCATCAGCGATGAGGCGCGTATGAACCGGTCGTTCCGCCGTGGGTGCACAGAATAAAACCGGTTCGACATATTCTGCGCGCCCACGATCTGAATGACGGTCAGCGCTGCCTCATCGCAGGCCGCCATGATGCCAGGTTCGGCCCGGAAGACATCAATGCCGGCATTGACGCATCCGAAATTGGCGACCGTGACGCCCAAAGCCTTTTCCACAAGCTGCGGAAACGGCTCTTTTATAAAGCGGCCATAGGTTTCGGTCCCACCAAGCATGGCAAGGAACCTGCCCTTCAGATCGCGTTTCGGTCCCCGGAAAAGGATTTTCGATTTTCCATACCGGCAGGGGAAATAATTAAGCTCCCCGCCGCCCTGCCTCTCAAAGGTCATATCCACCACATCACTCTTGTTTCGACTCACCCGTAGCCACGTTTGCAAGGCGCGCTTTCGAATTTGCTAAAGGAAGGAGTTGAGATGAGTTTTATCGACCTGCCCTTGCCTATGCCGCGCCGCGGCGCATATGGTCCCCAGAGGTTTTGGAAGGAATACAGCATGAACGTGCAAACGGTTGGAATTGTCGGCGCCGGGCAAATGGGCAACGGGATAGCGCATGTCTTTGCCGTAGCTGGCTATAACGTTCTGCTGAACGATATTTCGCAGGACAGTCTGGACGCAGCCGTCGCTCTGATAGCCAAAAACCTTGACCGTCAGGTGCAGCGCGAAAAGCTGACCGCGCAGGAGCGTGACGAAGCGCTGGCGCGCATCTCGACCACGATGACGCTGACCGATCTCGGCCCGACCGATATGATCATCGAAGCCGCGACAGAACGCGAGACCGTCAAAACCGCGATTTTCGAAGATCTGGTGCCGCACCTTAAGCCGAACACGATCCTGACCTCGAACACCTCATCGATTTCGATCACGCGACTTGCATCACGCACTGACCGGCCCGAAAAATTCATGGGGTTTCACTTCATGAACCCGGTGCCCGTTATGCAACTGGTCGAGCTTATCCGCGGTATTGCCACGGATGACGAAACCTATCAGACCTGCCTTGGCGTGGTTGAACGACTGGGAAAAACCGCCGCTTCAGCCGAAGATTTTCCGGCCTTCATCGTCAACCGGATTCTGATGCCGATGATCAATGAGGCGGTCTATACGCTTTATGAAGGCGTTGGAAATGTATCATCGATCGATTCGGCGATGAAGCTGGGCACCAATCATCCCATGGGGCCGCTCGAGCTTGCCGATTTCATCGGTCTGGATACCTGTCTGGCGATCATGAATGTTCTGCACGACGGGCTGGCAGATACCAAATACCGCCCCTGCCCCCTGCTTACCAAATATGTCGAGGCCGGCTGGCTGGGCCGCAAGACAAGCCGCGGCTTTTACGACTATCGCGGCGAGGCTCCGGTGCCGACGCGCTAGAGCATTTCGCGTTAAACCTGAATCACCTAACGCTGCCTGAAATCAAAGATTTCAACGCGTTAGGTGATGCTGAATGTCTCAAGTTAAACGCGAAACGCTTTAAAGCCTTAGTCGTTCTTCAGCGCCAGCGTCTGTTCACGCAGCCATGCCATGAAACCACGCGGGTTGCTTTGCCATGCCTTGATCTTTTCGGCATCGAAAGCCGGGCCAATCACAGGGGCCTGAGGTTTGTCGAGCGCATGAACGACCTCATGAATCAAAAGCCCCTGACGCAGCGGCGCCGAAAGCCGGTTGGCGATCTGATACCAGCGCGAATTCTGACCGGGAAAGAAAATCGGCACCACCGCAGCGCCCGATCGCTGGATCATCTTGGCGGTAAAGGGGTTCCATTCACGCTCGATCACCGGACCAAAGGCGGTATCGGATGAGGCGACAACACCCGAAGGGAACAGAACGATCACCCCCCCGGCCTTTAGATGCTCCATCGCCTCTTTGCGCATTTCCAGGTTTTTCTTCAGCGCGTCCTCTTCATGCGGAAAGGGCACCGGGATCATGAAATGATCGATTTCCTGAACCCCGGTCAAAAGTGAGCGGGTAAGGATCTTGTAATCGGTACGCCGCCGGCCGATCACCTCGCCAAGGACCATACCGTCAACCAGACCATGCGGATGATTGGCAACGATAACGACAGGGCCGGTCGCGGGGATATTGTCGATCTGCGACTGCGGCGTCTGGATTTCGATCCCCATCACCTTCATCGCCAGGGTCCAGAACTCCTGACCATAGGGGGCACCGATCTTTTCGAAACGCCGAATGCGCCGCAACAGCGGCCATTTGCCGGTGAACCACTCCATCACCCGGATCAGGGCCTTGTTCCAGAAGCCGGGAAAGGTGTTGGAATAGGACAGGCGCCGCTTGTCATATGGCTGCTCGGCCAGTGACTTGCCGTCGCCCTGCCGGGTAACCTCGACAGGCAGGGGAGCATGACGCGAGCTTTCGACCAAAAAATCCATCCCTGCACTATTCGTGGCGGACCAGAACCGGCCGCTGGTTATTCAGAAGCCTTCGCCGAATTTATTTGTGACCAGTTCTTCCAATGCGTCTGCGAGAGTGGCCGCATCCGTTCCGCGGGTCTGCACCTCAATAGTGGTTCCTTTGGAAGCTGCCAACATCAAAAGGCCCATAATACTGTCGCCTGATGCCTTCATGCCATCTTTGGACACCTCGGCCGAAGCATCGTGCTCCTCAACCACTTCGACAAATTTCGCCGATGCGCGTGCGTGCAGCCCCTTTTCATTGTCGATCTTGAGTATGCGGATCACTGGTTCTGTCATGGCTTCAAACTTATCCCGCCTGCCCGCCAAAGCTGTCGATATATTTTCGCCCCGCGTCCAATGCACAATCCGAAGCTTCGGGAACCGATTTTTCCCGCGACTTGGCCAGTTTGATCAGCATGGGCAAATTGGCGCCGTAAAGAATGCGCCGGTTGCTGGCGCAGCATGCCAACATCGAAAGGTTCGACGGCGATCCGCCGAACATATCAGTCACCACCACCACGCCATCGCCTGTATCGACCTCATCGGCGGCCAGACAGATCTCGCGCTGTTTGTTCTTGCGGTCGCAATCAGCTTCGATGGAAATGGCGCGCACACCCGATTGTTTGCCGACGACATGTTCGACAGCGGCAAGATATTCGCGGGCCAGGCCCCCATGCGCGACGATGACGATGCCGATCACGCTCACTCTCTACTCTGACAGGGGCACCGCCGAAGTGGCCGTGCCGCGTTCAAGTTCCCGGTGGCGTATAGACACCTGCCAACCGTCCTTCGCAAGGGCTTTGGCCAGATATTCCGTAACGGCAACCGATCTGTGTTGCCCCCCGGTACAGCCGAATCCGATCGACAGATGCGCTTTGCCTTCGTCGATATAGGCGGGCAGCAGCATGGTGGTCAGACCCAGCACATGTTCGAAAAACGGCGCGAAACGGTCATCGGCGGTGACGTATCCCGACACTTTGGGCGACAGCCCGTTCTCATGGCGCAGCGTTTCATCCCAATAGGGGTTTCTAAGAAACCGGCAATCGAGAACCATATCGATGCCGCGCGGAATGCCGCGTTTGTAGGAGAACGAGTGGATCGAAAGCGCAAGCTTCTGAACACCGTTGGGAACAAACCATCGGCTGACCTCTTCATGAAGCTCATGCGGTGTCAGATCGCTTGTATCGATCAGAACGGTCGCCATGGCGCGCACCGGCGCCAAAAGCTCAAACTCGCGGTTGATCCCTTCAAGCGGGCTTTCATTGGGGGCGAGAGGATGGCGGCGGCGGGTTTCAGAAAAACGGCGCAGCAGCACTTCGGCGCTGCAATCAAGATACAAAAGCTCGACCGAATAAAGCGGATTAAGCGACAGACTGTCGATCAGTTTGATCAAAGCCTCGGCATTGAAATCGCGGTTTCTGACATCGATCCCAAGCGCCATAGGCCGCGCGAGCGGCTGACCTTGAAGCAGGCGCGGCACAAGGCTGAGCGGCAGATTGTCAATGGCCTCGAACCCCATATCCTCGAGGATATGAATGGTGGTCGACCGGCCCGCGCCAGAGGGACCGGTAACAATGACCAGCCGTTCAGAGCGCTGGCGCGCCCGATCAAGGGGGGGAGTGATCATGGATGTCATCAGGCCGTCCTTCCCCCTTTTAGATATTGGACAACTGCGGCAGAGAAATGGCAACTCTCGACCTTGTGAAGCAGGGGAACCTCCTGCCCCAGAATGGTAGCGCTACGCATCGGCGGAAGCCGCTCTCTCTCTGTCTGGCTCAGATCGATGACCAGCGACAAAAGCGCCGGTGATATCGTATCGGCGCGCAGCAACCCGACGCCCCGCGCTTCGATCATACCCCTGATCCTTTCGGGGGCTTCGATCAGCAACGCCCCCTGCGGGCCTGGATAGATCCGGCATCGATCATCGGCCACCAGCAGCAGGCCATGGGCCATCAGTTGCAGCGCAAGTGCGGATTTTCCAGATCCAGACGGCCCGGTGATCATCACCGCATTACGGCCCAGTGCCACGCTGGTCGCATGTGCCAGAACGGCGCCGGGTCCGGCGGTTTCATGAGATGGATCAGGGCTCGGCAGGATCATCCGGCATACCCCCCGTCAATCAGATCGGCAGTCCAACCACAAAGCGCGCGCCAAGCGGGTCCGAGGTAACATCGGCATCGGTGGGGCGAATATTTTCGGCCCAGATCACGCCGCCATGTGCTTCGATAATCTGTTTCGAGATCGCCAGACCAAGGCCCGAGTTATTGCCAAACTGGCCTTCCGGCCTCTCGGAATAAAAACGGTTGAACACTTTGGTCAGCGCCTGTTCGGGGATACCGGGGCCGGTATCTTCGACAACGATCAGCACCCGGTTTTCGCGGCGCCGCGCCCAGACACGAATGGCATCACCCTCTTCGCAGAAAGAAATCGCATTGGTGATCAGATTGACAAAAACCTGAGCCAGCCGCGCTTCGAGCCCCTGAATGACGATCGGCTGCGGCGGCAGATCGGCGATAAACTCAATCCCCTTGCTTGCAGCCTCTTCGCCCAGATATTCGGCCAGATTGCCCAGCATATTCAGAAGATCAAAGGATTCTTCTTCTTCCTTGACCAACTCGCTGTCCAGTCGCGACGCGTTCGAGATATCGCTGACCAGCCGGTCCAGACGGCGCACATCGTGATCGATGACATCCAGCAGCTTTTCACGCTGCTCGGGCTTTTGGGCAAGCCGAAGCGTTCCAACCGCCGATCTGAGCGATGCCAGCGGGTTCTTGATTTCATGCGCCACATCGGCCGCGAATTGTTCGTTGGCGTCGATACGGTCGTAAAGCGCCGCAACCATCCCGCGCAGCGCCCCGGACAGGCGGCCGATTTCGTCGGGCCGCGCTGTCAGATCGGGGATGCGAACGCGGCTCGGGCTCATCTTGCGGGCATTTTTGTCGCGCCCAAGTTCGGCAGCGGCGGCCAAATCAGACAGGGGGTTAGCTATCGTCGAGGCCAGTACAAGGCTCAACCCGATCGAGACCAGAATAGCAATGACGAACATCTGCAGCACCTGCTCGCGCTCGGCGCGCACCAACTCATCAATCTCTCCGGCGGCACTGGTGACGGCGACCACGCCCACCGGCCGGTCGTTTTGCATGATCGGTGTCGCAACCGAAAATACCAGCGCGCCCGAGGCGTCGCGCCCGTTATCGATCTGAACCTGCCCACCAAGGGCGGCAGGCACCATGCTGCGGGCCTGTTGCTCGCCACTGATCTCTTTTTGTCTCAGCTGCCCCGGTGCCAGAAGGTTTGAGATACTGTCCCACACCGTATTAAGAAAATCGGTGATCAGCGTGCTGCGCCCATCTGCGGGACCGCGATCAAGCGGCAAATTCGGCCAACGGCTCTGACCGACGGTCGAGCTGACAAGCGCGCCATTGGGATCAAAAACATAAACTTCCGCCCCGTGGGGCAATGTCAGCGCCTTCAGCGCCTGATCGACATTCAGCCCGTCACCCGTCGCCAGATTGACAGAAGCACCGCTGGGCATCTGTGCTTCGAGCACATTTGCGATCAGACCCGCTTCGACCAGCAGCCCCTGCTCGCGCTGCACAACCAGACTGTCACGGAAAGGATTGAGGTAAAGAACGCCGGCAACCAGCACCAGAATAGCGAGCAGGTTGAAGGTGATGATCTTGCGCGCCAAAGGCGAGCGATTGAGCGAAATGACATTGCGCCGCGCCCGGCGGGCACGAAGTTCATCTTCGGCCGAGCCATCCGGCGCGATCCAGTCTTCGCCCAGAACGACGTCCGCCTGATCGGCTGATTTCGTGTCGCGCACGCTATACCCCGACACGGCTACGGTCATTATTCTTCGTTGTATCTGTAGCCGATGCCATAGAGTGTCTCGATCGCCGAGAACTCATCATCGACACCACGCATTTTTTTGCGCAACCGTTTGATATGACTATCGATTGTCCGGTCATCAACATAGACCTGATCATCATATGCTACATCCATAAGCTGATCCCGGCTTTTGACAAAGCCCGGGCGCGTTGCGAGGGCCTGCAACAGCAAAAATTCAGTCACCGTCAGCGAAACGTCGTTGCCTTTCCAGGTCACCGCATGGCGCAGCGGGTCCATGACCAGTTCGCCGCGTTTCATCGTCTGGGCCGGCTCAACCTCGCCCACCGCGTCGCCGACCATCACTTCCTGACGGCGCAGCAGAGCGCGGATCCGCTCGACCAGAAGACGCTGGGAGAACGGTTTCTTGACGTAATCGTCCGCGCCCATTCGCAGGCCCAGAACCTCGTCAATCTCATCGTCCTTTGAGGTCAGGAAGATCACCGGCATCGATGTTTTCTGCCGCAACCTCTGCAACAGATCCATGCCATCCATGCGCGGCATCTTGATATCCAGAACTGCCATATCCGGCAGCTTCTTGTTGAACGCGTCCAGAGCGGACTGTCCGTCATTGAAGGTTTCAACATCAAAACCTTCGGCTTCTAGAGTCATGGATACCGATGTCAGGATATTCCTGTCATCATCCACCAAAGCGATCCTCGACATTTGTGGGGTCCTTTGCACTGCTCGTTTACGTTTTTTGCCTGCTTTTGGCCAACATACTCGTGTTTCCCTCCTTTAGAATCAACAGCTAACTACGAATCACTTCCTTCTTTCCGCCACAATTTTGCCGAAATTCGGTAACCAATGGCTAATTTGCATCACCATGCACATGCAGCAATCACGACTGGTTGCGCTAACCTGGGGATGGTTGCGCAAACATAGCGGCGCGCCTGTTGCCTTGCCGCAACGACATGCTAAGACGACCGCGACGGCCTCAGACCGGGGCTGCCCCGGCCGGAAAAGGCATCCGGTTCGGATTGGCAAAAACGTCGCCGCGCCGCGGCACCGGGAGCAAAACAATGACATCTGGACGGGTTAACCCAACGCAACGCCTCGAAGATCAGGGGATCACGGGGCTGGGTCAGGTCTATTACAACCTTCTTGAGCCTGCGCTGATCGAAGCGGCCCTTCGCCGTGGCGAAGGCGAACTGGGCCAGGGCGGCACCCTTCTTGTGGAAACGGGCGAGCATACGGGCCGTTCACCCAAGGATAAATTCGTGGTTGAGACGCCCAGCGTTGAAGGTCAGATCTGGTGGGAAAACAACCCCCCCATGACCCCCGAAGCCTTTGAAGTGCTTTACGCCGACATGCTTGAGCACATGAAGGGGCGCGACTTTTTCGTGCAGGATCTTTATGGCGGGGCCGATCCCGCCCACCGTCTTGACATGCGCATGGTAACGGAACTGGCCTGGCACGGGCTTTTCATCCGCCACATGCTGCGCCGGCCCAGCCGCGAGGCGCTGGAGAGTTTCGTACCTGATTTCACGGTCATCAACTGCCCCAGCTTCAAGGCTGATCCTTCGCGGCACGGGTGCCGGTCGGAAACCATCATCGCACTGAATTTGGACGCCAAGCTGATCCTGATCGGCGGCACCGGCTATGCTGGCGAAAACAAGAAGTCGGTCTTTACACTTCTGAACTATCTCTTGCCAGAAAAAGGCATCATGCCGATGCATTGCTCGGCCAACCATGCGCCGGGCAATCCGGTGGACACAGCGATCTTCTTTGGTCTTTCGGGCACCGGCAAAACCACGCTTTCGGCCGATCCGGCGCGGGTTCTGATCGGTGACGACGAACATGGCTGGTCCGATCGCGGCACCTTCAATTTCGAGGGCGGCTGTTACGCCAAGACGATCAGCCTGTCGGCCGAGGCCGAGCCCGAGATTTACGCCACCACCCAGAAATTCGGAACCGTCGTCGAGAATATGGTCTATGATCCCGAGACCAAAGAGCTTGACTTCGAAGACGACCGGCTGACGGCCAATATGCGCTGCGCCTATCCGCTGGAGTATATCTCGAACGCATCGGAAGACGCGCTTGGCGGACACCCCAAGAACATCATCATGCTGACTTGTGACGCCTTTGGCGTGCTGCCTCCGATTGCGCGGCTGACACCAGCGCAGGCGATGTATCACTTCCTCTCGGGCTTTACCTCAAAGGTCGCCGGCACAGAAGATGGCGTGACCGAACCCGAACCGACCTTTTCGACCTGCTTTGGTGCGCCCTTCATGCCGCGCCGCCCCGAGGTTTACGGAAACCTTCTGCGCGAAAAGATCGCCAAACATGGCGCGACCTGCTGGCTGGTCAATACCGGATGGACCGGCGGCGCCTATGGAACAGGGTCGCGGATGCCGATCCGGGCGACACGTTCGCTTTTGACGGCAGCGCTTGACGGATCGCTGACCCAGGGCGAGTTCCGCAAGGATCCGAACTTTGGGTTCGACGTGCCCGTTGCCGTTGAGGGCGTGGCCGATATCCTTCTAGACCCGCGCCGGACCTGGGCTGATGCCGATGCATATGATGTGCAGGCGAAAAAACTGGTGAATATGTTCGCCGAGAATTTCGCGCAATATGCCGAGCATATCGACGAAGACGTCAAGGCCGTCGCGATCGGCTAAGCCACACGGCTTGGGTGCCCGCCGACCGGCGGGCACCTGTTACCAAGCTCAACCAAAGACCCCGCGGCGGATCAGGTTCAGACCCGCCAGCAAAAGCACCAGCAGCGTAGCCTTGCGAAACAGGGTCTGATCCATCCGATCATGCAGGGCAAAGCCCACCCACATCCCCAGCAGGGCCGGCGGTACCATGGCCAAAGACAGCGGAAGCGTGGCAGGCCTTAGCACCCCTGAACTCAGATGGGCACCTAACAGCGCCAGA
The DNA here is from genome assembly GCA_030148745.1 of Paracoccaceae bacterium. GTDB lineage: Bacteria > Pseudomonadota > Alphaproteobacteria > Rhodobacterales > Rhodobacteraceae > JASBSV01. The sequence continues at coordinate 71,512 of JASBSV010000005.1, read as the reverse complement.
GAGCCCAGACCATAAATCACCCCCTGAACACGGATATGCTCGTCCTTGGGCGTGTCGATGGCCGTCAGATAGGCAACCGTCGGCGGCCCCCATACCCCTGACAGCCCGCCAACGAAACCGGCGATCGCGCCCACGATCACCCCTGCCCGGCGGCGATGTTGCGGGCGGATGACCGGCGTCCAGCCGTAGATCTGAAGCGCGACGAATATGGCTATCGGACCCCCGATCAGCAGAAACAGCGCGCGCTGGGACAAAAGCGTCACCATCTGCGCGCTGGACACCAGAAAGAAAAACCCGACCAGCAGAAACAATCCGTGCTTTCTGAGCGCCTGCGCTGCGGCCTGCGGTCCCTGACGAAATGCCTGCAGACCATTGGACAGCAGCGTTGGAAGAATCAGTGCTGCAAGTGCAAGCTCGGCCGAAATAAAAGCGGCAAGGCCCGAGATCATAATCGTCGGCATCGCAAAGCCGACCGCACCCTTCACGACACCGGCCAGAAAGGCCACCATAGCCGCCAGCAACAGCAACTTGATGGGAAGAACTGAGAAAAAAAAGTCCATTTCCTATTCATACGCCTATTCGCATGGCGGGAAATCCAAATTTTATGGCGTTACTTTCATTCAAATTTGTGATCTTTGGCGCATTTTAATTGCGCTGCGACTGCAAAATGACTAGATGAACGGAAACCTTGCAACGGAGCCTGATTATGCCGCATGACGGGCAGGACATGACCGACCTGAAAGCCATCCTTCTGCCCGATCTGCTGGGCCTGACCGGCGATGCCGTACCTCTGGTGCAGCGCCTTTTGGAAACAGCAAAGCGCCGCATCGGCAAACAGGTGGCGCCCGAGGGGCGTATCGCCGCCGGCGCCATCGAAGAGCATCAGACAGCCGCGCATGGTCTGGCATGGCTTGCTACCTATGACGAAGCGCTGCGACAGATGCAGGGCTGGGCCGAACGGCTGCATGCGCAGGGACGCTTTGGCGAGATCGAAAAACTGATTCATCAGATCGCCTTTGGCGAATATCTGGGCCAGATCCGGGGCGGTATCCCGATGAGCCAGGGTGAAATCCTGCGCCCTCACGACATGGAACTCAGCCAAAGCGATCTGGACGATCTGAACCATCCGTCCGTTGAACTTTTGATCGCGTCAGGTAACAGCCAGGCCGCGCGCATGCAGCTGGTCGAGCTGATGCAGCATCAGGGCAGCGCGAACACCTTTGGCGCCTCGGGCCTTGATGATGAACTGGAGATGATCCGCGAGCAATTCCGCCGCTTTTCACAGGAGCGGGTCGAACCTCACGCGCATGACTGGCACCTCAAGGATGAGCTGATCCCGATGGAGATCATCACGGATCTTGCGGAGATGGGTGTCTTTGGCCTGACCATCCCCGAAGAATACGGCGGTTTCGGCCTGTCGAAAGCGTCGATGGTCGTGGTCTCGGAAGAGTTGAGCCGCGGTTATATCGGCGTGGGCTCTTTGGGAACGCGGTCGGAAATCGCGGCCGAGTTGATTCTCTGTGGCGGCACAGAGGAGCAGAAGCAAAACTGGCTGCCCAAGCTGGCCAGCGCCGAAACCCTGCCGACGGCGGTTTTTACCGAACCCAACACCGGATCGGACCTTGGATCGCTGCGCACCCGCGCGGTTCGCGATGGCGATGATTACAAGGTGACGGGCAACAAAACCTGGATCACCCACGCCGCGCGCACCCATGTGATGACGCTTCTGGCGCGCACCGATCCCGAGACGACGGATTACAAAGGCCTGTCGATGTTTCTGGCCGAAAAGGCACCCGGCACGGATCAGGAGCCCTTCCCCACCCCCGGCATGACCGGCGGCGAGATTGAGGTTCTGGGCTATCGCGGCATGAAGGAATACGAACTGAGCTTTGACAATTTCGCGGTTAAGGGCACCAACCTTCTTGGCGGGGTCGAAGGTCAGGGTTTCAAACAGCTGATGCAGACTTTTGAAAGCGCCCGCATTCAGACCGCCGCACGCGCCATCGGAGTGGCGCAATCGGCGCTGGATGTGTCGATGCAATATGCCACCGATCGCAAACAGTTCGGCAAAAGCCTGATCGCCTTTCCGCGCGTTGCCGGCAAACTGGCGATGATGGCGGTCGAGATTATGGTGGCGCGGCAGCTGACCTATTTCTCGGCCCGTGAAAAGGACGAAGGGCGCCGCTGTGACCTTGAGGCCGGAATGGCCAAGCTTTTGGGCGCACGAGTGGCGTGGGCGGCGGCCGACAATGGGTTGCAGATCCACGGCGGCAATGGTTTTGCGCTGGAATACAAGATCAGCCGTATCCTGTGTGATGCGCGCATCCTGAACATATTCGAAGGCGCTGCCGAAATTCAGGCGCAGGTTATCGCGCGGCGTTTGCTGTCACAGGCGGGTTGACCCGGCGCAGCAAATCGCCAATCTGATCCCTGCCGCAATCTTTGGCAGGGAAATTTTTAGTGGCCACATTCGCGCTTGCGGTATTTCTTTTGATCATCACGCCCGGACCCGGCGTTCTGTCGACCGCCGGCGTTGGTGCGGCCTTTGGGTTTCGCGCCGGTCTTCGCTATGTTCTGGGTCTTTTTATCGGCACCAATCTGGTGGCGCTGGCTGTGGTGACGGGCCTTGCCGCACTAATCCTGGCCAATCCGGTGATCCGAACGGTGCTTTTCGCGGCCTCTGCGCTTTATCTGCTTTATCTGGCGCTGCGGATCGCCTTTGCCGGCGCGCGCGTGGCCTTTATCGCGGCCCGCGGCCAACCGGGCATTCTGGCCGGGGTCATGCTTCAGGCGATCAACCCCAAGGCCTATGCCGTCAACACCACTTTTTTCTCGGGCTTTCCGATTTGGGAAAATGCCCTTGTGGCCGAGGTTTTGTGGAAGTTTCTGGCGATCAACCTGATCTGGATCCCGATCCATCTTACCTGGCTCTGGGCCGGCGGCGCGGTTCAACGGCTGGAGCTTGCGCCCCACATTCAAAGACGTATCAACTTCGCGATGGCAGCGGCGATGCTGGGAGTTGTCATTCTAGCCGGCTATTCATCGCTTGGCTGACGGGCAAGGCGGTCGACAAACCGCGCCCGCGCGCCCGGCAGTGGGGTATTGCCCAGCGCCGGGGCCAGATGGTTTTCCAGAAAAAATCCGGTGATCTTCAGGCCGGCCGCCAGATCCTGATGTCCCGCCCACTGAAAGCTGAGCAGACTCTGCGGCATCGGCAAAAGCCGGTCGGCCCATTCGCCGGCGCCCTGCGATGATACCGCGCGCCCGGTTTTGGGAGAGATATATACAAGATCCTCACGCGAACCCGTTGCGGCACAAGACGACAGATCCAGACCAAAACCCATCTCTTCCAAAAGCGCCATCTCCCATTTGAGATAGGCAAGGTTCCAGACAGATGAGTTTCCCAGAAGGTCGAGCAGGGCGATGGTATGCCCATAAAGCGCCGGATGGCTTTCCCTTTCAGGCAAGACAAAGGCCAAAAGCGATGTGACCGAATTGAGCGCAGCGAGCGCCAGCCGGTCCCCCATCACAGCGACCGCTCGGCTTTTGAGCGGCTCGACATTGTAACTCCCGATGTGTTCGTCCAGCCGGGCGCGCCATGTCAGGTCAAGCTGCGCACCGGGCTGAAGCAGCGGCGCGATACGCCGTGACGCGCCGCCGCGCACAACCCCAAGATGGCGGCCGTGTTCAGCGGTAAACACCTCAATGATCGCCGAGCTTTCGCCATGCTGGCGCACCGACAAAAGCGCACCCTGATCCCGCCACTGCAATCGGCACCCCCTTGTGTTGGCCGGTGGCCTGCTGTTAATCGCCGTTCCAGTCTAATCAGACAGGCCCGGCTCTTCCAGACAATGTCGGCCCTGACGGTCCTCGATCTCGATCACCCAAAGATCGGGGTCAAAGTGCCGCTGCTTTTCAATCGAGGTGTCGCAGTCACTTTCATCGCCTTCGACAAGGATGTCCCACGACCGCCCGCCGGTCATCAGATCAACCCTTCGGTGAAAGACCTTTGCCTGACCATCAAGCGTAGAGAGCTTGACCAGAACCGCACCTGCGGTCGGATCGCCCTGGGCCGAGATATAAACCGGGATGTTCAGCGCCTGCAGCCGCATCCGATAGGCCGCAACCCAGAATTCTGTTGTCAGCCTGCTCACTTGCCGTCCGAAAAATCGAGACCCATCTCAGAGTAGCGTTCAGCCTCGTCCAGCCAGCCTCTCCTGACCTTGACCTGCGTAAAAAGATGAACCCTGCGGCCCAGAAACTCTTCCAGGTCCGTGCGCGCGGCCTGACTTACGGCCTTGATGGTCTCGCCTTTTTTGCCAAGGATGATGCCCTTGTGGCCGTCGCGGGCGACATAGATGACCTGATCGATACGGGCCGAGCCATCAGGCCGTTCTTCCCAGTTTTCGGTCTCGACGGTCAGCTGATAAGGGATTTCCTGATGCAGGCGCAGCGTCAGCTTTTCGCGGGTTATTTCGGCGGCAATCATCCGCATCGGCAGATCGGCGATCTGGTCTTCGGGGTAAAGCCACGGCCCCTTTGGCAAACGTTCAGCCAGCCAGCCTTTGAGATCGTCCACGCCATAACCTTTTTCGGCCGAGATCATAAAAGTGTGCTCAAACGGAAAGGCGGCGTTCAGTTTTTCGGTCAGCGCCAGAAGAACCTTGGCTTCGACACGGTCAATCTTGTTGATTGCAAGGGCAATGGGCTGTTTTCCGGTCCGCTCGGACAGAGTTTCGATAATCTTTTCCACGCCCTCGGTCATGCCGCGATGCGCCTCGATCATCAAAACGACCAGATCGGCATCCGCTGCCCCGCCCCATGCTGCTGCAACCATCGCGCGGTCCAGCCGCCGCCGGGGCCGGAACAGGCCGGGCGTGTCGACAAAGACGATCTGTGTGTCGCCTTCGATCGCAACGCCGCGAATGCGGGCGCGGGTTGTCTGAACCTTATGCGTCACGATGGAGACTTTGGCGCCCACCATCCGGTTCAGAAGGGTCGATTTGCCGGCGTTCGGCTCACCGATAAGGGCGACAAAACCTGCGCGTGTTTCAGCCATTCAGTTTCTCCAACAACGCCTTGGCCGCCGCCTGTTCCGCCTGACGCTTCGAGGCGGCAACAGCGGTTTCCGACTGCCCGTCCTTCAGTCGCACCTGTATGGTAAAAACCGGCGCATGATCGGGCCCTTCACGCTTAAGCTCGCGATATTCCGGCGCGGTCTGGCCACGGGCCTGCGCCCATTCCTGAAGCGCGGTCTTGGCGTCGCGAGCATCCTCTTCGACCTGATCGATCCGTTCGCCCCAAAGCCGCAGGATCAGCGCGCGGGCGGCATCAAAACCGCCGTCCTGATAAACCGCGGCAATGACCGCTTCCATTGCGTCGGACAAAAGCGCGGCCTTGCGGCGTCCGCCCGATTTCATCTCGGAGCGGCCCAGTTTCAACACCACGCCCAGATCGAACGACTGCGCGACATCGGCACAGGTTTCCTTGCGCACCAGCGCGTTGAAACGCGGCGCAAGCTGTCCTTCGCTGGCCGACTTGTCCTTGTTCAACAGCGCCTCTGCCATGACCAGCCCAAGCACCCGGTCACCCAAAAACTCAAGCCGCTCGTTGTTTTCGCGCGTTGGCGACGACATCGAGGCATGGGTCAGGGCCCGGATCAACAGCTCGGGCCGGTCAAAGCGATAGCCGATCCTTTGGCAGAAATCCTGAAGGTCAGAGGAAAGTTTCACTCGATCCTCTTGAAGAAACGATCGGACCGCCATGTCCAGAAATAGAGCAGCGACCGTCCCGCCGATGAGAACATGATCCGGTCCGCGCGGCCGATCAGGTTCTCGAACGGGACAAAGCCCACGCCGCCTTCGGATTGCGCAAACCGGCTGTCGGTCGAGTTGTCGCGGTTGTCACCCATGAAGAAATACTTTCCCTCGGGCACGGTAAAGACAGGTGTATTATCAGCGCGGCGCGGCCCGATTTCGAGGATCGAGTGGCTTACACCATTGGGCAGCGTTTCGATGAATTTGTCCTTTTTACAAATTCCGCCGATCCCCACCGGTGCGTTGGCGCATTGCGGATAGTTTCCGACCGGGCCCTGACGCTGATAGATCTCTGTAAAAACCCCATCCGGTTTGACGACGACAGGTTTGCCGTTGATCGACAAAAGACCGTTGGTCACCTGAATCTTGTCACCGGGCAGGCCGATCAGACGTTTGATGAAATCCTGCCCGTTGACAGGGTGGCGGAAAACCACGACGTCACCGCGCTTGGGCTGCGAGGCAAACAGCCGCCCCGAAATCGGGCAGAGCGAGAACGGGCAGCTGACCTTAGCATACCCGTATGCCATTTTGTTGACGAAAAGAAAATCACCGACCAGCAGGGTATCTTTCATCGACGCCGAGGGGATCCAGAAGGGCTGAAAAAAGAGTGTGCGGAAGACACCTGCGATAAGCAGCGCGTAAACAATCGTCTTCACGGTCTCAAAAAGACCGTCCTGTTTTTCTGCCTTGCTGGCCATGAGTTCCTCGTAGGTTGGGGTCCCGGGCTACATGAGGCCCGGGGCAGTTAGTGTCAAGTTTCGGCACGGGCCTCGATCACGACAAAGGCCTGTGCCCAAGGGTGATCGTCGGTCAATGTCACGTGAATGATTGCGCGATGGCCTGGGGGCGTCATTTCTTTCAGGCGCTCGGCAGCCCAGCCGGTGACCTCCATCACCGGCTGGCCGCTGCGCAGGTTGCTGACGGCCATATCCTTCCACGCGATCCCCATCCGAAGACCGGTTCCCAGCGCCTTTGAACAGGCCTCCTTCGCGGCCCAGCGCTTGGCATAGGTTCCGGCGGTGTCTTTGCGGCGCTCTGCCTTGCGCTGCTCGGTCGGGGTAAATACGCGGTTGCGGAACCTGTCTCCGAAACGGTCGAGCGTTCGTTCGATACGCTCGATGTTTGCAAGATCGGTGCCGATGCCCAATATCATTTGCAGCCACGCGTCATGAGATATCGACCACCACAGTGCCAAGCTTTTGACCCGCTTCAACCATGGCGTGGGCCTTAGCTACCTCAGTCAGATTGCCAGCAGGCACAACTGCATGGCTAAGCGCCCCGGCCTCCAGCCATTGGGTCAGCTGCGCCTCGCCGCGTCGGCGGGTCTGGGGATCCAGAAGATAGACGATCAGCATCCGAAGAGAGGTGTTCTTGAACATGAAGGGATAGAAATCCAAACTCGGGCGCATCTGCGAGGCTGACGCATATGACGCAATCACCCCGCCGGGTTTGATCAGCGCAAGCGAGGCAGCCTGATTTGCGGCAAAATCAACTTCGACGATACGGTCAACGCCCGCCCCGTCCGTCAAATCCAGAACCGCCGCGGCCACATCCGCCTGCCGATAATCCACCCACTCTTCTGCTGTCGAATGCTGGGCCTTTTGCGGCGACGAAACGGTTGTGATCACCCGCGCCCCGCCCAGGCGCGCCATCTGGCAGGCATATCGCCCGACCGTTCCGGCGCCGCCGGTGACCAGCACTGTCTTGCCGTCGATCGGCCCATCGGCAAACAGCGCATACCATGCCGTCATGGCCGGAATACCGAAACAAGCGCCTTCGGAAAATTCGGTATTATCGGGCAGTTGTACCGCCTGTTCAGCGGGCAGCGCGATCAGTTCCGCCGCCGTGCCAAAGGGACGCTTCCACTGGCCGTTCCAGATCCAGACCCTTTGACCGACGCGGGCCGGATCAACGCCCTTTCCCACAGCCTCGATCACCCCGGCGCCATCCGAATGGGGGATGATGCGGGGCCATTCCATTACCGCACCGGGCCGCGCACCGGCGCGCATCTTTACGTCCGACGGGTTCACCCCCGATGCGCGAATGCGCACCAGAACCTCGCCCGCACCCGGTGCGGGGTCGGCCATCTGACCGACAGTCAGCACCGATGCGGCGGGCCCGAACCCTTCGTACCAGGCCGCCTTCATTCTGCGCGCGCCTCATCCATCAGTTGCCGCATATGGCCAATCGCCGGTTCCAGCCCCAGAAAAATAGCCTCACCAATCAGGAAGTGACCGATATTCAGCTCTTTCACCTCGGGGAACGCCGCGATGGGTTTGACCGTGTCATAGGTCAGCCCGTGACCGGCATGCACCTCAAGACCCAGCGAATGCGCATAGGCCGACATCTCACGCAGGCGCGCCAGCTCTTCGTCGCGCTCTGTCAGGCGCCCTTCGGCATGGGCATCGCAATAGGCCCCTGTATGCAGCTCGATAACCGCCGCGCCGATACGATGCGCCGCCTCGATCTGGCGGGCGTCCGCGGCGATGAAAATCGACACCCTGCAGCCGGCCTCGGCCAGCGGGGCGATGAAATGGGCAAGCCGGTTTTCCTCGCGCGCGACCTCAAGCCCGCCTTCGGTCGTGCGTTCCTCGCGCTTTTCGGGGACCAGACAGACGGCATGCGGTTTGTATCGCAGCGCGATCGACTGCATCTCGGCGGTCGCGGCCATTTCGAAATTCAGAGGGATATCGAGAACAGACATCAACCCGTCGATATCGGCATCTGATATATGACGTCTGTCTTCGCGAAGATGGGCGGTAATGCCATCGGCGCCTGCCTTTTGCGCAAGCTTCGCTGCCCTCAGCGGATCGGGATAGGCGCTTCCACGGGCGTTGCGAACCGTCGCAACATGATCAATGTTCACACCAAGCCTGAGCGGGGATCTGGGGGTCATTGAATTCTCCTTGCACCGAGAGGTAGTGGGTTCGGCATGAGGCGTCCAGACCTAGTCCACATGCTTGGTCTTTTTGTTACGCAACTCGGCGAGCTTCTTTTTGATCCGCCCCTTGCGCCGGTTCTGATAGACGGAGATCACCGGAACCGAGAGATAATAGGCAATCAGACCGGCGATCAGACCGGGCAGAATCCCGCCAATCAGATAGGGAAAGAAAACATCGTGCCAGAATTGCGCGAGGCCTGACCAATTTGTGGTTTGATCTGTGAAGATCGCAATAAAGTTGTCGAACAAGTCGCGCCCGGCATCACGGAAATTGGCAAAGAGCGACTTGTCGACACCGTATTTCAGTTGCGATCCCAGCAAAAAATGGCCGGTGTTGAGTGCGATCACCCCGATCGGCACATAGGTCAGAGGATTGCCAAAAAACGTCGCCAGAAGGGCGGCCACGACGTTGCCACGCACGATCAGCGCGATCAGCGCCGCGATAACGAAATGCAGCCCGTAAAAGGGGGTAAAGGTGGTGAACACCCCGGCAAATATCCCGCGCGCGATACGGTGGGGCGGGTCCGGCAACCGGCGAACGCGGTGCTTTACATAATAGAACGCCCGCTTCCAGCCACCGCGGGGCCAGACCGCCTCGTACAGAACCTTCCACCAAGGGCGTCGGTTTCGGCGTTTAAACACCAAGTTTCTGATCCCCCTCTGCCGCCGCTGCCAACACTTCGCCGCGCCGGGACGGATCGCGGTGGCGCTCAACTGCCGCCACATCGCTTTCAGCTTCCAGCGCCGTCAGCACCTGATGCAAATGCGCGACATCGCGAATGTCCACGTCAACCAGAAGTCGGTAATAATCCGGTTTACGATCCAGAAATATCATATCCGAGATATTGGCGTTCTGTTCGCCGATAACGGTACAGACGCGCCCCATGACCCCGGCATTGTTCGAGATCGTCAGCCTGAGGGTGACGCTGTGGACAGCCGGGTGCCGGCCCGAGGACCATTGCACATCGACCCAGCGATCCAGCTGGTCCTCCATCTCGGCCAGAGTGTCACAGTCGATGGCGTGAACGACCACACCTTTGCCGCGATAGGTAATCCCGACAATGCGTTCGCCCGGCACCGGCTGGCAACAGGTGGCGCGGTCATAGTGCTGATCGGGCGACAGGCCAACGATTGTGCGCGCTGGGTCGATCTCTTCTCCGCCGCGCGGCGCGAGATTGGGGTAAAGGGCATCGACAACGTCGCGGCCGTTGATCTCGGCGCTGCCAAGCTGGGCCAGAAGGTCGTCGACGTCGTCAAGGTTCAGCTTTTTCGCCGCCGTCCCCAATGCCTTGTCGGTCGCGCGCTTGCCCACATGCTCAAAGGCCACGCGCGCCAGTTCACGGCCCAGTTTGATATAGCGTTCCTTGTCTTCTTCACGCAGGCTGCGCCGGATCGCCGATTTCGCCCGCCCGGTGATCACGATATCGATCCATGTCGCCTGCGGGCGCTGGCCCTCGGCGGTCATGATCTCGACCGACTGGCCGTTTTTCAGCCGGGTCCACAGCGGCACCCGCAACCCGTCAACCTTGGCACCGACACAGCTGTCGCCGATCCGCGTGTGGATCGCATAGGCGTAATCCAGCGGCGTTGCCCCGCGCGGCAGCTTGACCACATCGCCCTTGGGCGTAAAGCAGAACACTTGGTCGGCGTACATTTCCAGTTTGACGTGTTCGAGAAACTCATCATGATCTTCGGCAGTTCCGAAGCGCTCGGTCAGTGAGGATATCCATTTGGCAGGATCGACCGCAAAGGGGTTCTGAACCCGCTCACCGTCGCGGTAAGACCAATGCGCGGCAACGCCTGCCTCGGCCACTTCATGCATCTCGCGGGTTCTGATCTGAACCTCGACGCGCTTGCCGTCACGGCCCGAAACGGTTGTGTGGATCGATCGGTAACCGTTCGATTTCGGCTGACTGATGTAATCCTTGAACCGACCGGGAACCGCGCGCCAGCGTTGGTGGATCGCACCCAATGTCCGGTAACAGTCGGATTCCGAATTGGTAATCACCCGAAAGCCGTAAATATCGGACAGGCGGGAAAACCCCTGATCCTTTTCACGCATCTTGCGCCAGATCGAATAGGGTTTCTTGGCGCGGCCAAACACCTCGGCTTCGATCTTTTCACGCTCCAGCTCGGCCTCGATATCGCTGGTGATCTTGTGGATCACATCGCCGGTTTCTTTCTGAAGCGTGATGAAACGGCGAATGATCGAGGCGCGCCCCTCGGGGTTAAGCACCTTGAAAGCCAGATCCTCCAGCTCGTCCCGCATCCACTGCATACCCATCCGGCCGGCAAGGGGCGCATAGATATCCATTGTCTCACGCGACTTCTGGATCTGCTTATCCTGCCGCATCGAGCGGATGGTGCGCATATTGTGCAGCCGGTCCGCCAGCTTGACCAGAATGACCCGCAGATCCTTGGACATTGCCATGAACAGTTTGCGGAAATTTTCGGACTGTTTTGTCTCGGTCGAGGAGAGCTGAAGATTGGTCAGTTTCGTGACCCCATCCACCAGCTCGGCAATCTCTTCGCCAAAGATCTTCTTGATCTCACCGTAGGTGGATTTGGTATCTTCGATGGTATCGTGCAGCAACGCCGTGATGATCGTCGCATCATCCATCTGCTGCTCGGTCAAAATCGCGGCAACTTCGACGGGATGGCTGAAATAGGGCTCGCCCGAATAACGGAACTGCCCTTCATGCATACGCGCGCCGTAATCAAATGCCGTGCGGATCAACTCCTCGTTTGTACGAGGGTTATAGTTGCGGACCAGCGCGATCAGATCTTCGGCTTTGATCATCTGGCCCCATGCCTTCCCGATTTGGGTGCGGCCTTACCGCTGCTCCTGCGCTTCCATCAGTGCCCGCAGAAGTTTTTCTTCGGACATGTCGTCTTCGGCCGGCTTGTCGGCTTCGGCGCCCATCAAAAGCGCCATGGCGTCTTCTTCCGGCTCGTCCACTTCGATCTGGGTCTGATGGCTCTCGATCATCCGCTCACGCAGTTCATCGGCGCTCTGTGTTTCCTCGGCGATCTCGCGCAGCGCGACGACCGGGTTCTTGTCGTTGTCGCGATCCAGCGTCAGTTCAGCACCCGAGGCGATCTCGCGCGCGCGGTGCGAGGCAAGCATGACAAGCTCGAACCGGTTGGGAACTTTATCGACGCAATCTTCAACAGTAACGCGGGCCATCGGTGTCTCCTGAAACAGCGGGCGGGAAAACGGCAATTCTATGAAGGTCGTTACATATGCATGAAGCCGCAGAATGACAAGCAGGTATTGCCTTATTCAAAAGGCCGCACCTGAGCAATATCGTCCCTGTCCAGATAGCTCAGCATTTCGGTTACGCTGCGGTCAAGAACCGGGTGCCGCCAATCGGGCGCCACATCGCTCAGCGGAACCAGAACGAAAGCGCGATCCTGAACCCGCGGGTGCGGCAGGATAAGCTGATCAGGCGCGCGCATCTTCTGCAAATCAGCGGGTAAAGCGCGCCAATGCTCAAAAGTATCGACATCCGGCGCGATTTTCTGGCCAAAGGCGATAAGGTCCAGATCGAGCGTCCTTTGCCCCCAACGCTCGACCCTTTCGCGGCCGAATTGCGCCTCGACCTCATGCAGCACCTTCAAAAAGTCCGCAGCGTCAAGCGTTGTCTGCACCGAAATCGCCGCATTTACATAGTCCGGGCCGGCCCCGACCGGGAAGCAGGGGGTCGCATAAAAACGGCTGATCGCGCGAATCACGATGCCTTCGCGCCTTAGCCGGTCAATTGCCGCGGCAAGCGTTTCAGCGGGCGTGCCAAATGATGACGTAACGTTTGCCCCTAGGGCAACCAATGCCAATTCAGAGCGGCCTTCGGTACCAGAGGGTTGCGACATCCTGATTTTTCCCTATTTTTAAAGATGGTCTCGCGATTTTATTTTTTTCGACCAACCACTCACTCACCACTCACACTCACGGAACACGCGCGGGGCCGAATATCAGAAGGATGACCCCATGTTTTATCGGGACGAACGGCTGGCGCTGTTCATTGACGGGTCAAACCTGTATGCGGCGGCAAAGTCGCTCGGGTTTGATATAGATTACAAGCTTCTGCGCCAAGAGTTTATGCGGCGTGGCAAGCTTTTGCGGGCTTTCTATTACACTGCCCTGCTGGAAAACGACGAATATTCACCCATTCGCCCCTTGGTGGACTGGCTGCATTACAACGGGTTTTCCATGGTTACCAAACCAGCGAAAGAATACACCGACAGCCAAGGTCGCAAGAAGGTCAAAGGCAATATGGATATCGAGCTGACGGTGGATGCAATGGAATTGGCCCCCCGGGTCGATCACATTGTTTTGTTCTCGGGCGATGGGGATTTTCGGCCGCTGATCGAAAGCCTTCAACGTCAGGGTGTCAGGGTCTCGGTTGTTTCGACCATCCGCTCGCACCCGCCGATGATCGCCGATGAGCTTCGCCGTCAGGCGGATAATTTCATCGAACTGGAAGAGTTGCGGGATGTGATCGGCAGACCGCCGCGCGAGCCGCGCGAGGCCGATCAGGAGTTTGAAGTCGCGCTCGACTGATCAAGCGCTGATCGCAGGCCAAAGCGATATCTGGCCGGCCCGCTGAGTGCGGGTCGGCCGTTTTTTATCCGCCGGGGCCGGATAGCAAGATCCCGGATCCGGCAAATCCGCGCCGCCGATGGTAAAAAATCTGGACGTCATTGGCACGATTGCTTAGGTCCAACGCGATAGGAGATGCCAATGGCCAAGCCGCCCCTTACCGTTTTTCTTGCCGCGCCGCGCGGTTTCTGCGCCGGCGTGGACCGGGCGATAAAAATCGTGGAAATGGCGCTGGAGAAATGGGGCGCGCCGGTCTTTGTGCGCCATGAAATCGTTCACAACAAATATGTCGTCGACGGGCTGCGCGCGCAGGGGGCGGTTTTTGTAGAAGAGCTTGACGAATGCCCGGGCGACCACCCGGTGGTCTTTTCCGCCCATGGCGTGCCCAAGGCCGTGCCGGCCGAGGCCGCGCGGCGCGAGATGATTTTTGTCGATGCGACCTGCCCCTTGGTCAGCAAGGTTCATATCGAAGCCGAGCGCCACCACCAGAACGGGTTGCAGCTTGTCATGATCGGGCATCGGGGCCACCCCGAAACCGTCGGCACAATGGGCCAGCTGCCCCCGGGCGAGGTTTTGCTGGTTGAAAACGTCGCGGATGTGGCCGGTCTGACGCCCCGCGATCCCGCGCAACTGGCCTTTATCACGCAGACCACGCTTTCGGTGGATGACACCAGCGATATCGTCGCGGCGCTTCAGGCCCGGTTTCCGCAGATCGTCGGCCCGCATAAGGAGGACATCTGCTATGCGACGACCAACCGCCAGAACGCAGTCAAAGCCATGGCGCCGCAGGCCGACGCGATATTGGTTATCGGTGCGCCGAACTCATCGAACTCGCGCCGTCTGGTCGAGGTTGGCGCCAAGGCGGGTTGCGCCTATTCGCAGCTGGTGCAGCGCGCCAGTGATATCGACTGGCGCGCATTGGATGGCATCAGGACGATCGGGATCACTGCCGGCGCCTCGGCACCCGAGGTTCTGATCGACGAGGTGATTGACGCGTTCTCGGGCCGGTACGAGGTTACAATCCAGCAGGTCGAAACCGCGACTGAAAACGTCGAGTTCAAAGTCCCCCGCGTTTTGCGCGAACCGGCATGATGCGCTTTGGCCAGCGGCCGATCAGAAAGGCGCAATGATCCATGCCCGACAAGACCACGATCGACACCTATGATGCCCGCGCCGAGGATTACGCCGCGATGCTCAGCAAGGGTGCGCCCGACCGCCAGCTTCTTGAGTTCATGGATAGCGTTGCTCCGGGCGGTGCGGTTCTGGATCTGGGCGCGGGACCGGGGCGCGCCGCGGGCGTGATGGCCGCCCGGGGTTTTGTGGTCGAAGCCTGGGATATGTCCGCAGAAATGCTGCGCCTTGCCGCGCGCCAGCCGGGCGTGACAACACGGCTTGCCGGTTTTGACGATCTCGATACAGTTGCGGCATATGACGGTATCTGGGCCAACTTCAGCCTTTTGCACGCAAGGCGCGAGGAATTTGCGCGCCATCTTTCCGCCGTCCGCCGCGCCCTGCGCCCGGGCGGTGCGTTTCATATCGGCATGAAACTCGGCGCCGGGTCAGGGCGCGACAAGATCGGACGGTTCTATACCTATTACGATCAGGCCGATCTGACCGATCGTCTGGGCCGGGCCGGGTTCAAGATTGCGACCGTCGCCCTGGGCGAGGATGCGGGACTTTCCGGCGAAATTTCGCCCTGGATCACGGTGCTGTCCCATGCCTGAGCTTTTTGCCTATACCGACGGCGCCTGTTCGGGCAATCCCGGCCCCGGCGGCTGGGGCGCATTGCTGATCGCCCGCGATGGTGACCGGCTGATCAAGGAGCGCGAGCTAAAGGGCGGCGAGGCCGAGACCACCAATAACCGGATGGAACTTCTGGCCGCGATCCATGTCCTTGAGGCACTCAGCCGCCCGTCGACGATCACCGTGATCACCGACAGTGCCTATGTGAAAGGCGGCATAACCCAATGGCTTCATGGCTGGAAAAAGAACGGCTGGAAGACCTCGACCAAAAAACCGGTCAAGAACGAAGACCTTTGGCGCAGGCTTGACGCCGCTCAGGCGCGCCACAAGGTGAGCTGGGAGTGGGTCAAAGGCCATGCCGGCCACCCCGAGAACGAGCGCGCCGATGCTTTGGCGCGGGCGGGAATGGAGCCTTTCAAGAAACCCGCGCGCAAGGCCGGGGCCTGAGGCCGGACAGCGCCAGAAGCGACGCTTGCACGCAGTGCCAGAAGGAATGCGCCGCAGGCGCGCAATCGGATCAGCCCAGCCGCGCGGGCATCTCAATTCCGCGCAGGAACTCATCCGCGTCCAGCGGTCGCTTTCCCGCCCTTTGCAGCTCCAAAAGCTCTACCGCGCCTGATCCGCAGGCAATGGTGGTTCCGGTCAGAACTTGCCCCGCCGGTCCCTGCCCCTCGGCCACGCGCGATCGCAGGATCTTCACCCGCTCGCCCGACACCTCGCACCATGCCCCCGGAAAGGGCGACAGGCCGCGTATCTTGTGGTCCACCTCTGCGGCAGGCGCGGCCCAGTCGATCCGCGCCTCGGCTTTGTCAATTTTTTCGGCATAACTGACCCCGACTCGCGGTTGCGGCACGGGCACAAGCGTGCCCAGCCCCTCAAGCGCCTCGACAATGCAGCGCGCGCCAAGCCCGGCCAGCCGGTCATGCAGATCGCCGGCGGTATCTTGCGGCAAAATCGGCAGCCGCCGTTCCAACAGCACCGGACCTGTGTCCAGCCCTGCCTCCATCTGCATGATCGAAATGCCGGTTTCGGCATCCCCGGCCATCACCGCCCGCTGAATGGGCGCCGCCCCGCGCCAGCGCGGCAATAGTGAGGCGTGGATATTCAGACAGCCCCGGCGCGGCGCATCAAGAACCGCTTGCGGCAGGATCAGACCATAGGCCACCACAACCGCGACATCGGCGCCAAGCGCCGCAAAATCAGTCTGGGCGCCGGGGTCTTTCAGACTGGCGGGATGGCGCACCGGCAGGTTCAGCGCCAAAGCGCACTCATGCACCTGCGAGGGGCGCTCCTTCTTGCCGCGCCCAGCAGGGCGCGGCGGCTGGGTATAGACACAAAGAACCTCGTGCCCCGCCTCTGTGATCGCATCCAGAGCCGGCACCGAAAACGCCGGGGTTCCAATAAAGACCACACGCATCAGGCACGTCCTTTCCGGGCTTTCTTGAGCAGCATGTCACGTTTGGTCCGAGACAGGCGATCAAAGAACATGCGCCCGTTCAGATGATCGATCTGATGTTGAACGCTGGTTGACCAGAGGCCCGAAAACTCCTGCCGGACGCGCATCCCGTGATGATCGGTAAATCCCACGATCACCTTGGCGGGACGTTCCAGCGTTGCCGAAACGCCCGGCAAATTCGGGCTGGCCTCTTCATGGGCGCGAAGTTCGGTTCCCGCGCTGATAACCTCGGGATTGGCCAAAAGGATCGCCTTTCCCCGTTCGGGCGAACAATCGACGACCGCAAGCCGCTGCATGACGCCGACCTGCGGCGCCGCCAGCCCATAACCGGGCATGGCATCCATGATCTCGACCATTTCGGCCCAGATCGCGCGGATTTCATCAGTGATCCCGGCGACCGGTTCTGCAACCGAGCGCAACCGCCTGTCGGGCCATTTCAGCAAGGCGCGGCTCATTGGCGGGCCTCGTCATAGGCGGTTTCAAACCGGGCCCGGTCCGCCCCGGACAGTCGGTCAAAGGTCACCCGGCCATCCAGGTGGTCGCATTCGTGCTGAACGCAGGTGGCGGCAAAGCCTTCAAAGCGTTCTTGCCGCAGGGTGCCATCGGGGGCGGTCCACTGCATGACCACCCACTCGGAGCGCTCGACCGGCACTTCGACCCCCGGGATAGAAAGACAGCCTTCTTTCGCGGTCAAACGTTGGTCCGAAAATTCGGTCAGGAACGGATTGATGAATATCCTCGGCTCGCGCTCACCCGTTTTCCACCTTGCGTCCATGACAAAGAGCCGTATCAGCGCGCCAACCTGCGGCGCCGCCAGCCCGCGCCCGGGCGCGTCATACATGGTTTCAAGCATTTCGCCGGCCAGGGCCATGACCTTCTGTGGTTCGCCAACCGGCTCACAGCGTTGCGAAAGCCGCGGATCAGGCCATTTCAGAATGCCCAATACGCTCACGCCCGCGCCCGCTCCCGTTTCAGTTTCTGCATCCGGCGAGTGATAATCTGTCGTTTGAGCGGTTTGAGGTAATCGATAAACAGCTTGCCGTTCAGATGATCGATCTCATGCTGGACGCATGTCGCCCAAAGCCCGTCAAAATGCTCCTGATGCTCCTCGCCGTCCAGACCCATCCAGCGCACGTCAACTTCGGCCGGGCGGGTAATTTCGGCGTATTGTTCTGGGATTGACAGACAGCCTTCGTCATAGGTGTTCGTCTCTTCCGAGGCCGCGACGATCTCGGGGTTGATCAAGACCATGGGGCGCGGCGGCGCACCCTCTCCCTTGACGCAATCCATCACCAGCAGGCGAGACAGCACGCCGACCTGCGGCGCGGCCAGACCGATGCCCGGCGCGTCGTACATGGTTTCAAGCATATCTGCCCCAAGACGGCGCACCGCATCGGTGATGTCAGTCACCGGTGCAGCCACCGTTTTAAGGCGCGGGTCGGGATGGATGATAATCGGCCGAATAGTCATGCAGGGGATGTAGGCGATGTCGGTGAGCTTCGCAATCTCCTTGCGCTCGCCACTGCGCACAGTAGGTTTCCCGCAGACGAACGGAGAACCACATGACCTTTGACGAAATAATCGACCGCCGCGGCACACATAGCGACAAATGGGACATGATGGAGGCAAAATATTCCGTCTCTGCCGATGAGGGTATTCCGATGTGGGTGGCGGATATGGATTTTCGTCCCCCCGCCTGTGTTCAGCGCGCGGTTCAGGGCATGGCCGATCACGGGATCTATGGCTATTTCGGCGATGACAGCGACTATCGGCAGGCGATCATCTGGTGGATGAAAAATCGCCACGGCTGGTCGGTCGAGCCCGAGTGGATCTTTTCAACCCACGGGCTGGTGAACGGGACCGCCATGTGCATCGACAGCTTTACCAAACCGGGCGATGGGGTGGTTCTGTTCACGCCTGTCTATCACGCATTTGCCCGCGTAATCGGTGCGAGCGACCGTCAGGTGGTCGAATGCCCGCTGGTTCAGAACAGCGGGCGTTACGAGATGGATTTCGATGCCTATGACGCGCAGATGACCGGCAATGAAACGATGCTTATCCTCTGCTCTCCGCATAACCCCGGCGGCCGTGTCTGGACGCGTGAAGAACTGCAGGACGTGGCCAATTTCGCGCGGCGCCATGATCTGATCATTGTGTCCGATGAAATTCATCACGACATCACATTTTCAGGGCACAAACATACCCCTGCGGCGCTGATCGACGGTATTTCCGAGCGTCTGGTGATGATGACCGCGGCGACAAAGACCTTTAACATCGCCGGCTCGCACACCGGCAACGTGATCATCCCCGATCCCGATCTGCGGGCCCGTTTTGGCAAACGAATGAAAGCGCTGGGCCTGTCGCCGAACTCCTTCGGGCTGTTCATGGTCACGGCAGCCTATTCGCCCGAGGGCGCGGCATGGGTCGATGCGCTTAATCGCTACCTTGAGGAGAACCGGAGGATTTTCGACACGGCGGTCAATGCCATTCCCGGCGTGCGTTCGATGCCGCTTGATGCGACCTATCTGGCCTGGGTCGATTTTACGGGAACCGGGATGGAGCCAGCGGAATTCACCCGCCGCGTTGAGCAGAAGGCAAAAATCGCCGCCAGTCATGGCGCGGCCTTCGGCACCGGCGGTGAAAGCTTTCTGCGCTTTAATCTCGGCCTGCCCCGACCCATTATCGAAGACGCCGCCGCGCGGCTGACCGAGGCTTTCGCCGATCTGCAATGAACAACGTCGTCCGGGCGATCCGGGCAGGTCTGATTAAATCAGCCTGCCGAACTTCATCTTTGGCAAAAGCCCGACAGGCGCGTTTTCGTCACGGTGAAAATCCAGCGGCGGGCGGTCGGTCGTGGCGGTATTGCGCTTGAACTCATACCGCATCTCGCCCAGCTCCTCCGACGAAGCGACGATCAGGCACTGATAGATATGGCGCGAGCCGTCATAAAGATCGACGAGGCCGCGCAAATGCGGCGCATGTTCGGCATCCAGTGAAAAACCGTCATCCCAGAGCCGCAGGACCGGATAGATCTTGTCATCCACATGCACGCGAAGACGGCTCTTTTTTTTGAGCGCGTGCTTGCGCGCCTGCTCAAGCCCTGCCTGAACCTCTTTTGATAAAAACGTCGACATCTTCGAATCCACCCAAGCCACCTGTGATCAGACTGACAAATAGCCTGCCAAGGTCAAGCAAAGGTTTAATGACACATGGTTTTTTGCGGAAACTCTGTGTTTCAACTGCTTTCAACGCCGGTTCGCAAAACATGAAATTTGGTCGGGTCGTAAAGCGCGCTGTCGACAAAATCATGTGCTTCGGCAAGGGCCGGGCCAACCAGGATCAGGGCGGTTCTTGTGATCTTGGCGGCGCGAACCTTCAGGCGAATATCGCCCAGCGTGCCCTTGATAAAGGCCTGATCGGGCCAGCCGACGCGATAGGCCACAACGACCGGGCATTCAGCGCCATAATGGGGGATCAGCGCGCGCTCGATCTCTCTCAGCGCGCGGATGCCCAGATGGATCGCAAGGGTCGTGCCGCTACGCGCGAAATTGTCCAGCGTTTCACCAGCGGGCATCGAGGTTGATTTCATCGACACCCGCGTCAGCACGATGGACTGCGCGATTTGCGGGATCGTAAGCTCCTGACCCAGCGCCGCCGCCGCCGCGACATAGGCCGGAACGCCCGGTATGATCTGATAGTCGATCCCATCGGCCTTTAGCCGCCGGATCTGTTCCGCGATGGCGCCATAAAGCGAAGGATCGCCCGAATGAACCCGCGCCACATCCTCGCCGCGCTGATGGGCGGCCAGAATTTCGGCGTGGGTCTCATCCAGTGTCATCGGCGCTGTGTCCATGACGCGCGCGCCTTCGGGAGCGCCGTCCACCACCGCCTCGGGCACCAGCGATCCGGCATAAAGACAGACCGGACAACTGGCGATGATCCGCGCGGCCTTGAGCGTCAAAAGCTCGGGATCGCCGGGGCCTGCGCCTACAAAAAATACCGTCATGCCGTCACCTTATGTTCCGGTTAAGAAAAATATTCCCGGCCTCTGCGGTCATGCCGCCCAAGCCATGATTACCCTGCATCGCTGAGATCCCCGTCGATCCGCCGCGCATAGCCGCGCGGGGTATACATGCGCGGGCCTTCGCCCAATTGCGCCAGCCGCGAATTGGACGAGCCCACCAGCACCACGGTCAGCATATCCACCTCGTCCACCTGCAGATCGGCAAGGCGCCGATAGCGCAGGTTTTCATTTGGCCGCCCAAGGTTCGAGGCCAGCATCACAGGTGTATCCGCAGGCCGGTGGGCCAGCAGGATATCGCGCGCCTCGGCCAAAAGGGTCCGGCGACGCATCGAGACGGGATTATAAAAAGCGATGACAAAATCGCCCTCGGCGGCGGCCCTCAGCCGTTTGACGATATCGGCGCGCGGCGTCAGAAGGTCCGACAGAGAAATCGCGCAGAAATCATGCCCCAGCGGCGCCCCTGCACGCGCGGCAGCCCCCTGCAGGGCCGAGACGCCCGGCGAGGATATAACCTCAACCCGACGGGCGGCATCGCTGACCCCACGCTCTGCAGCGCTGCGGTCCAGAAGCTCAAACGCCAGCGCGCCCATGGCATAAATGCCGGCATCCCCCGAACAGACAAGCGCCACGTTGCGCCCTTCGCCCGCACGCTCAAGCGCATAGCGACAGCGATCCTCTTCGCCGCCCAGCGGAAAATCGGATCGCGCCTTGCCAGCGGCCAGCGGGCCCAGAAGGTCGATATAAAGGCCATAACCAACCAATTCGTCAGCCTCGGCAATCAGGCGCGTGACCTCAGGTGTGCGCCAGCTTGCCTGCCCCGGCCCGATGCCCACCACCGACAGCCGCCCTCGCGGGCGACCACGCAGGGTTTCAATGGGCGCCGGGGCAAGGGCCAGCGACGCGGTCGCATTTGCCGTTTTGACCTTGGGGTGCTTCAGTTTCGCATCTGGGCCGGCACCGGCGAGCGCTGCGCCCTCGGCGACGCCGTGGCATCCGACCTCGGCAAAGACCACATCTGACGGGTTTTCCAGCCGGTGCGCCTCGCCTTCAAGTTCGCCCGCCGAAAACAGCCGCAGGGGCAGATCCAACTTGCGCGACAAATCAAGCACCGCAGGTTCGTCGCCCTTAAGGTCAATCGTATAGACGCCCTTGATCGCATGGGGTGAAAGCTGCGCCTTGGCGAGCAGATCTGTTACCAGCCCGGCAAGTTCTTCGGGCGGGCAGTTACGCGCACATCCCACCCCCAACGTCAACTGTTGGGGATGGAACGTCAGGACATCCCTTTGCGCGGGGGCCATGGTGGCCGCAATCTCGACCCCCTCACCGGCCGGCAAATCGCGCAGCCATCCCGCCGCCTCTGCCGCATCACCCGCGATTTGCGCGCCCTTGCCGGACAAGAGATCCGCCATCGTCTTTTTGGCCAGATCGGGGGTGCCCAGAACCCAGCCTGCGGGCGGTTCATCCAGCGCCACGCCCAGTGCAACATCGCCTGCGGTGGTCACCGCCGCCGTGCCGCCCAATGCCGCCGCGATTTGCCGGGCCAATCGATTTGCGCCCCGATGCCCGCCCAAAAGCGGCACCACGACGCCGCCGTCATCCGACACCGACAGAACCGGCGGCTCGGCACGCTTGTCGGTCAGATACGGCGCCACGGCACGGATCAAAATTCCCGAGGCACAGACGCCAATAATTGGATGACCCGCGTCAAAGAGGGTTCGTATATGCTCCAAAGCATCGGGGAAAAAAGCCTCCGCTTGATCAACACGCCCTTCGCGGCCATGTACAGCGCCGCCAATTGCCGCAGCCAGTTGGTGGGCCACCGGCTCGCCCGATCGCGACAAGGCAAGAACCACAGGTTTCAAAGCCATGGATCGGCCCCCTTTGTTACCAGAACCATCGAAAAATAGGGCGCGCTTTCGGGCGCCTCGGCCAGTGGCAAAACGCGTTCTTCGGGCAAGGTCGCACGCTCGACATAGACCGCCTGATCGGTCAGGCCCAGATCCTCGAACACCGCGCGGATCTTGCCCAGATGGCGCCCGACCTTCATGATCGCAAGGCTTTCAGCCCCGGCAATGCGGCGGCGCAGTTCCTCTTCGGGAAGGGGGCCGGGCAGGATCGTGACCCTTTCGTTGCGCGCTGCAAGCGGCATGGCCGCACGGGCCGCGCAGGCGGTCAGCGATGTTACCCCCGGCACGACTTCGACCGAAAACCGTTCCGAAAGGCGGGCGAAAAGATACATGAACGAGCCGTAAAAGAACGGATCGCCTTCGCAAAGAACAACGACATTGTGACCATCGCTCAGCATCTGCGCGATGGTTTCGGCAGCGCAGTCATAGGCCCTTTGCGCCGGGGCACGATCCACCGTCATCGGGATATCAATCACGATCTCCTGCACGCCGGGCGGCAAGAACCGCTCGGCGATTGAGCGCGCAAAGCTGCTGCCGCCTTCCAGCGTGGGATAGGCCACCACGCGCGCCGTGGAAATAAGCCGATGCGCCCTTAGCGTCAGAAGCTCAGGATCGCCCGGGCCAAGGCCGACGCCGTACAGAGTGCCGCTCATCTCTTTACAAGGCTCCACTGGGTCACCGGCATCGACGGGCGCCAGCCGGTCAGCTTGCCGACCGGTTTGGCGCGGCTGACCTGAAGTTTGACAAGCTCTCCGCCGTATTCCCTTTGCAGGCCGATCAGCGCCGCCTCGCTTTCCAATGTGACGGCATTCGCAACCAGCCGCCCCAAAGGTCGCAGCGCCGCCCAAGCGGCTGTGAAAGCCTCAGGGCTGAGCCCGCCGCCCAGAAAGATCGCGTCAGGCGGCTCTAGCCCTTCGAGAGCGGCGGGCGCGGCCCCCTCGATCAGTTCAAGCTTGGGCGTGCCCAGCGCCAGAGCGTTCGAGGCAGCCATGGCGCGGCGATCCGCGCGCGGCTCTATCCCGATGGCCCGAGCATAGCGCGCGGCGCGCATCCACTCGATCGCGACCGATCCGCAACCGGTTCCGATATCCCACAGCAGCGCCCCGCGCATCGGCATCAATTTGGCCACTGTCGCCGCGCGAACCTCTTGTTTGGTCATCGTGCCGTCATGCTGAAACAAAGCATCGGCCAGCCCCGGAACCCGCGGCAAAAGCGCGGCATCAGGCGCTGCCACGCATTCGACCGCCAGCGTATTGAAGGCCGGAACACTATGGGACCAGCTTTCGGCCAGCCCGTCGAACCGCGCTTCCTGAGCGCCGCCCATGGACGAAAACACAGTCATCCTGCTTTGGCCAAATCCGCGTTCGGTCAGAAACCGTGCGATCTGGGCCGGAGTTTCGGCGCCGGTCGTCAGTATCACAAGCCGCTGAAAGGGCTGGATAAAAGCGATCATCTGCTCGACCGGCCTGCCGTGAACGGTCAGTGTCTCGACATCCGCCATGCTCCAGCCCATGCGCGCCGAGGCCAGCTGAAACGCCGAAAGCTGCGGATGATAGGTAATTTCGCGCGGATCGATAGACCGGCCAATGCGCGCGCCCACGGAAAACCACAGCGGATCGCCCGTTGCCAGTACGACGACGCGCTGGCCTTTGAGCGACAAGAGCGTATCAATCAGCGCGTCAAAGGGCGACGGCCAGGCCAGCCGCCGCGCGGTGACGGTTTTGGACAAGTCATGGTGCCGGTCCCCGCCGATGATGACCTGCGCTGCTTCGACCACGGCCCGGGTTGCGGGCGCCAGCCCCTCAATCCCGTCCTCACCGATGCCAACGACATGGAGCCAGGGTTCGGTCATTTGCTTGCCTCCTCAGCCAGTCCTGCGGCCAATGCATTGACCGCCGCCGAGGCTATTGCCGATCCGCCCCGCCGGCCGCGAAGCGTGACAAAATCGCAGCCGCGCGGATCACCTGCCAGTTCGGCCTTAGACTCGGCCGCGCCGACAAATCCGACTGGAAAGCCCAGGATCACCGCCGGGCGCGGCCAGCCTTGATCGAGCCGCTCGAGCAGATGAAAAAGTGCTGTGGGCGCGTTGCCCACCGCTACGACCGCGCCTTCGATCCTGCCCCGCCAAAGATCCACAGCCGCCGCCGAACGCGTGGTGCCCAGTGCCTGCGCCATCTGCGGCACTTCTGGATCATTGAGCGTGACCAAAACGTCGTTTTCGGCAGGCAAGCGGCGCCGGATGATACCGGCGGCAACCATCTGGCAGTCACATAAGACAGGGGCGCCGGCGCGCAGGGCTTGGGCGCCTGCCGCGTGTGCGCCGCCCGAAAAGGCCAGCCTGTCGGCGACTTCGATCATCCCGCAGGCATGGATGACCCGTATCGCCAGTGCGTCCAGACCTTGAGGAAAGCGATCAAGCCGCGCCTCGCGCCGGACGGTGGCAAAGCTTTCGGCATAGATTTCTTTTGGATCTTTTAGGTAGGGACGCATGTCAGACCCTCGGCAAGGGCCAGCGCGGGCAGACCGCCTTCGGCGAGGATATTTGGACCAAATGGAAGGTCATGTTTTGCCCTTTCGCGCACTTTCGGGTCCATGGGGATGATCGGCATGCGGATAGGCGGCGTGGTGATGATGGTGATGGTCGTGATCGTGGCCGTGGTGGTGATGATGGTGATGGCCGTGGTCATGGCCATGATCGGCATGGTCCTGCGACTGAAGCCGGCAGAGGCCGGTACAAAAATCCTGACACAGGGCACAGTCCTGAACATTTGAGCCGGGGGCCGAGGCACCCTGGCCTTCCACATGATGGTGGTGGCTTTCCTGAGGCGTTCCGACCTCGGCCTCGAAGCCCAGCACCTGAGTGCGGTATTTGCACATCGCGCAATTGGGCGGTGGTACCTCGCCGATCTGTTCGGTGATACGTTCGGCAAAGGTTTCCAGAACAAGATCGTGGTCGTTGAGATAGCCGGCCTTGACGAACTGGATATCGGGCCGGCTTGCAGCGACCTGATCGGTAAAGCCGTAAATCCGGTCGATCAGGATGCCGGTGAACAGGAAATAGGGGAACACCACGATCCGTTTGTAACCCAGTTTCGATGCATGGCTCAGACAAGGCTCGACCAGCGGGAAAGTGACACCGGAGTATCCCACTTCGCACCAGCCAAAGCCCATACCCTCCTGCAACATCCGGGCGATCTTTGCGACATTGCCGTTGGCGTCAGGGTCCGAGGCGCCGCGGCCGATAACCACCAGACAGGTGTCATGCAAAGCGACCGCCCCGTCGCGGGCATCGGCCTGGGCTATCGCCTCCTGCAGGCGGGCGCCGGCGGCGGCGATCATCTTGGGATCGACCCCAAGCTCGCGCCCGTATGAAACCGTAACCCCGTGTTTTGCCGCATAGGTGTTCAGAACCGTCGGGATGTCGTTCTTGGAATGCATGGCGGCAAAAAGCATGCCCGGCACCGCAAGGATCCGCTCGCAGCCTTTCTCGCGCAGCTTGTCGAGCCCGTCGCGGATTACCGGATTGGCAAATTCAAGATAGCCGTATTCGGTTTCCCACTCGGCCGGCAGATAGGCCGGGAGCTTTTGGGCAAGGACAGAAAATTCATCAACCGCCGCCTGGCTGCGCGAGCCGTGGCCGCAGATCATCACGCCGATCTTGCTCATCGCGCCTGCCCCTGACAAAGAAATGCCTCGCGCCAAGGGGCCCAGGCGGCGCCGGTCGCCGCAGGCCATTGCGCCCTGCCCTTAAGGGGCCATTCATCTGCGCCGCGCATTCCGCGATCCTCCTGTCAGGCCGAAAGCGGGAAAAAGGCGCATTGCGGCACCTGACGACGTGACATCCGCGCCCCCGATATGGGTCGGCCCTGCGTCACACATCTTTCCGGCCTCTCGGGCTTCGTCGGGACCCTCTATAGGCGGCGCCCGGGTACGCCGCAATGCCGTTCGCGGCAAGGCGGGTTCGGAATGCGGCCTGCCGGATCGGGCGGGCCTGACCCGCGGCGCCGCTTTGACGGCGTGCACAGCCGCTGTGCTTAATCGCACCTCGCAGTCGGGGGGACAATGGTTAGCTTAATCAGAGATGAAACGCCAAGGGCAGTCAGGCAGAGGAGAGCCGGAGAATGGGACAGCTTATCAACGGTGCCTGGAGTACCGAGGACGCGCCAAAGAAAACGCCGGACGGCAGCTTTCGCCGCGCCGACACTATTTTCCGCAACTGGGTTACCGCCGACGGATCGGCCGGTGTTTCGGGAAAGGCCGGTTTTGATGCTGAAAGCGGTCGCTACCATCTTTATGTCTCCTACGCCTGCCCATGGGCGCACAGAACCCTGATCTTCCGGGCGCTCAAAGACCTCAAAGATCATATCGGCCTGTCGGTGGTTCATCCCGACAACCTGACCGATGGCTGGAGCTTTTCGCGCGCTTTTCCGGGCGCTACGGGCGATCGGCTTTATGGTGCGGAATTTCTGCGCGAGCTTTATGTCAGAGCCGACAAAAGCGTCACCGCAAGGGTGACCGTTCCGGTTTTATGGGACAAAAAGCGCGAGACGATCGTGTCCAACGAATCCTCGGAAATCATCCGGATGTTCGACAGCGCCTTTGACGGGCTGACCGGCAATTCCGACCGTTACTGGCCGCAAGAGTTGAGGCCGGAAATCGAAGAGGTTAATGCGCGGATCTATCATCACCTGAACAACGGCGTCTATAAATGCGGTTTTGCCAACAGCCAATCGGCTTACGACAAGGCGGTGGCGAAGGTTTTCGAAACGCTGGACTGGCTGGAAGAGCGGCTGCACTCAAATGAATTTCTGGTTGCCAACCGGCTGACCGAGGTCGATTGGCGCCTGTTCGTGACCTTGGCGCGGTTCGATCTGGTCTATCACACCCATTTCAAATGCAACCGCCGCCGCATCGTCGATTATCCCAACCTGTGGCGTTATGCGCGGCGGCTTTATCAATGGCCCGGCGTGGCCGAAACCGTGAAGTTCGACCATATCGCACGTCACTATTATTACAGCCTCGACAGTATCAATCCACGCCGGATCATCCCGATTGGCCCTGATCTGGACTGGAACGCACCGATCTGACGCTCAGCCGGTTGCGCCGTAATGTTCCACAAGCGCGGCCAGATCATCGGGTGGGGTGCGCGACTGAACAAAGGCGCAGGCGTTCGGGATATGCCGAAAGATCGACCCGTCCGAGAAAAACGTCGTGTTGGTGACAAAGATGATGCGCGCGGCGGGCTGGCGATAGCTTGCGAAATCAGCAATTGCAAAGGCACTGCCCCGGCCCAGCATAAGGTCCAGTACGATCACGTCGATCGCTTCCGAGCGTAGAAGACCGATCGCGGCGGCCTGGGTCGCGGCAAGCGATACCCGGGCGCCCGCGCGATCCAGGTGGCGCGCCCAGAGCCCGCCCAGATCGGGATCCGTTTCGACAATCAATACGTGCATTCAACCTCCGCAGGATTGCAGCAATCAGGGGCATGATATGCGCCCTCTGTCGGCAATCCGCTTCTCTGTTCAGAATAGCTAACGAAACGTTAATATATCCCTAACTTCCGTTAACAATTGCTTGCCGGTTGCCAATTCGGCCGAATTCCGCTTGATGAGCGAAAGGAGTTTTCAGTGGCCACAAAATCGACATCCGGCACGCGCGACACCATTCGGGACCATGGTGGCGATCTGGCCTCGGCGATGGCGCGCTTTGGCGGCGCTGCCGGCGACTGGCTGGACCTGTCCACAGGGATCAACCCCCTGCCCTTTCGGGTGCCCGAGGTCTCGGCCCGGGCCTGGGCGGCGCTTCCTTGCGCTGATGCCCAGCACGCGCTGATCGATGCTGCGCGCCAGTTCTGGCAACCACCGACAGAGGCCGCGATCTTGGCGGTTCCGGGGCTTTCGGCGGCAATCGCCGCGATCCCGCGGCTTGTAGCTCGGAGCAGCATCGACATTCCCGGCCCCACCTATAACGAGCATGAGGCCGCATTTCGCGCGGCCGGCTGGTATATCGACGCCGGGGCGGTCAACCGTGTCGTGGTGCATCCCAACAATCCCGATGGCCGCCTGTGGGATCGCGCTGCGCTTGCCCCGGCGCAGCTAAGCGTGATCGACGAAAGCTTTTGCGACGTCGCGCCGGAAAACAGCCTTGCTGATCTGGCAGGGCGGCCGGGCGTACTCCTGCTCAAGAGCTTTGGAAAGTTTTGGGGGCTGGCGGGGCTGCGTCTGGGCTTCGTGATCGGCGATCCCGAGCTTGTCGAAGCGTTAGGACAACATCTGGGCCCATGGCCGGTTTCGGGGCCAGCGCTTGAAATCGGGCGTGCGGCGCTAAGCGATTTCGCCTGGGCGGAAGAGACGCGCAAAAGGCTGATGGCGGACGCTGGCCGGCTTGATGGGATCATGACGTCAAAAGGGGCCACACTGGTCGGTGGCACCAGCCTTTTTCGTCTTTACGACGTAGGCAGCGCCGCCGAGTGGCAGCAACGCCTTGGCCGCGCCCACATCTGGTCGCGGCTCTTTCCCTATTCAGACCGCTGGCTACGGCTGGGCCTGCCCGGAACGCCCGATGACTGGGCCCGACTGGCGGGCGCGCTGTGACCACCGCCAGCCTGCTTTTGCTGGCCATGCTGCTTGATGCGCTGGCCGGTGAGCCGCAATGGCTCTGGTCGCGCTTGCCGCATCCGGCAATCGTGATGGGCCGGATCATCGGCTGGATGGATCGCAACTGGAACAAGGGGCGGCATCGCAAATTCGCGGGGCTGGCGGCGCTCACCCTTTTGGTCGTCGGCGGCTGGAGCATTGGAGCCCTCGTCGCCGCGCTGCCCGGTGGCCCAATCCTTCAGGTCCTTATCGCCGCAATCCTTCTGGCTCAACGCAGTCTGGTTCAGCATGTGCAAAGCGTCGCCAAGGCCCTGCGGCTGTCCGTGCCCGAAGGACGGCGCGCGGTGGCGCGTATCGTCGGGCGCGACACCGCGGCACTGGACGAAGCGGGCGTTGCACGATCGGCTATTGAATCTGCCGCCGAAAACCTCTCGGACGGTGTTATCGCGCCGGCCTTCTGGTTCCTTCTGCTGGGGCTTCCGGGGCTGATGGTCTATAAGGTCACCAACACCGCCGACAGCATGATCGGCTATAAAACCGAACGGCATGGCGATTTCGGCTGGGCATCGGCGCGGTTCGACGACCTGCTCAACTGGATACCGGCGCGACTAACCGCGCTTTTTGTCATCCTACTGACGGGCCGGTTTTCCGATCTGCGGGCGATCGCAAGAGATGCGCGCCGTCACCGTTCTCCCAATGCCGGGTGGCCCGAGGCGGCCTTTGCCCGCGCCCTTGACGTCGCCCTGTCCGGGCCGCGCAGTTATGAGGGCCAGATGCGCGATTTTGCCTTCGTCAACCCTGACGGCGCGCATCAGATAGGCGCCAATGACATTGACCGGGCTGTTCTTTTCCTTTGGCGGGTCTGGGCCATGTTTGGCGCGCTTTTGTTTTTTCCGATAATCTTTGGCTAAGGGAACCGGCAGGTCGCGTTTTGCGTTTATCCCGAACTTGAAAGGTTCAATTAATGCATATTCTTCCGGCTGCCGTTGTTGCTCTTGTCGCCTCTTCTACCCTTGCAACGGCCGAAATCCGCTGCGGCGGGAGCTTTGCCCGCTTTGTCGAGGACATGAAACAGCAGGCCATCACTCAGGGGCACTCGCAAAAAGCGGTCCGGTCATTTTTTGCCGGCGTGCGGCAAGACCCCAAAACCCTCAGGGCCGACCGGGCGCAGGGCATCTTTCAGATGAATTTTACCGAGTTCTCGCGCCGGATCATCAGCAAAAACCGAATCATCAACGGCCGCCGCAATGCCAAGAAATGGGACAGCCTGTTTGATGGCATCGAAAGGGAGTATGGCGTACCTCGTGGCGTCTTGCTGGCCTTCTGGGGACTTGAGACCGACTTCGGTGCGGTTCAGGGCGATTTCAATACGCTCAATTCGCTGATGACGCTGGCCCACGACTGCCGCCGGCCACAGCTTTTCCAGCCGCAGGTCTTTGCCGCGCTCACGCTTTATGAGCAGGGCTCGTTCGATCCGGCGCGGACGACAGGCGCGTGGGCAGGCGAGATTGGCATGGTTCAGATGCTGCCCGGGGACATCCTTGAAAACGGTGTCGATGCCGATGGCAACGGCAGGGTCGATATGAAAACCTCGCCGCCCGACGCGCTGACCTCGGGCGCCAGGATGCTGCGCTCGCTGGGCTGGCGTCCGAATGAGCCTTGGCTGCAGGAGATCACGGTGCCCGCGAACCTTGACTGGTCGCGGACCGGCCTCGACAACAGTCTCAGCGTTGGACAATGGGCGCAGCGAGGGGTCCGCGCCAAAAGCGGCAAACTTGCGGGGACCGGCCTGAAAGCCTCGGTCATTCTGCCGCAGGGGCGTAAGGGCCCGGCGTTTCTGGCCTATCCGAACTTTCGCGTCTTTTTCGAGTGGAACCAAAGCTTTGTCTATGTCACCACGGCCGCCTATTTCGCCACGCGCCTGTCGGGCGCCGATGTATTCTCGCCCGGCTCGCCCGATCCGGCGCTTAGTGCGGCGCAGATGAAATCGCTGCAGAAAAAGCTGGCTGCTCGCGGTCACGACGTTGGCAAGATCGACGGCATTCTGGGAGCCAGAACCCGCGCGGCGGTGCAAAAGGAACAGATCCGTCTTGGCCTTCCCGCCGACGCCTGGCCAACGCGGCAACTGTTGAAGGCCCTCTAACCGCCGTCACAGCGGCAGAGCGTCGATGGGCCCGGCGGCGGGGCCCGTTGTAATAACCCCAAAAACGGGGAGAGGCAGGATAATGCCGCAGGCATTGCCTTTGGGTCAGGCCACCATCGCCTCGGCTTTTTTCAGATCGACCGAAACAAGCTGACTGACACCCAGTTCGGCCATGGTGACCCCAAACAGCCGATCCATCCGCGACATAGTGATCGCGTGGTGGGTGATGATCAGAAACCGGGTTTGCGTGCGGCGCGTCATCTCGTCCAGAAGATCGCAGAACCGGGTGACATTGGCGTCATCCAGCGGCGCATCCACCTCGTCGAGAACGCAGATCGGTGCGGGGTTGGCCAGAAAGACCGCAAAGATCAGCGCCAGCGCCGTCAGGGTCTGCTCACCGCCCGACAAAAGGCTCAGCGTTGACAATTTCTTGCCCGGCGGCTGGCACATGATCTCAAGTCCGGCTTCCAGCGGATCGTCGCTTTCGACAAGGACAAGCTTGGCCTCGCCGCCCCCGAAAAGATGTGTGAACAGCGTTCCAAAGCTGGCATTGACCTGATCGAAGGCATTGAGCAGACGCTCGCGCCCTTCACGGTTCAGATTTGCAATCCCGGTGCGAAGGGTGCGAATGGCCTCTTCAAGATCCTGTTTCTCGGTGGTCAGCGCGATGTGCTCCTGCGATACCTCTTCGGCGTCCTCTTCGGCTCTGAGGTTGACCGCGCCCAGCGCGTCACGCTGGCGGCGCAGTCGCAGAACCTCGGCCTCCAGAGTATCGACGGGGGGCATTTTTTCGGGATCTTCGCCAAGTTTCTCCAGCAGGGCGGCCGGCTCAACCTCAAGATCTTCGCGGATGCGTTCGGCGGCGGCGGCAACGGTTTCGCGCGCCGCTTCGGCGCGGGCTTCGGCGCGGGCACGGACCTCGCGGGCCTCGGATGCGGCGCGCTCTGCCTCGCGCTCGGCATCGACCGCCTTGCGCCGCGCCTCTTCCGCCTGGGCAAGCGCATCGGCGGCCTTGCTCCGGCGCGCCTCGGCCTCGTCAATGGCCCCTGAAAGCTTTGCCCGCTCGGCGGCGATCTCATCAGGGGCGGCTTCGGCGCGCGTCAGTTCCTCTTCCGAGGCTGCCTTGCGTTCGGCCAATTCGGAAATTCGCGTCTCAGCCGTTTCCAGCCGATGACGCCAGCCGCTGATCTCTTTGACGATCTCCTGCGAACGTTTGAGCCGCGCCTCGCCCTGACGGCGCAATTCGTCATGCGCCGATCTGGCCGCCAGCATGTCGCTTCGCGCCAGTTCGACATCCGATTTGGCGCTTTCAACCTTTTGCCGGGCCTGCGACAGATCGGGCAGCTCGTCCGCCGCCGCCTTGGCCTCGGCCAAACGCTCGGCCGCTGCCGATGCCTCTTCGTCATGGCGGGCCACGGCAAGGTGCAGGGATTCCAGTTTGCCTGCCGAAATATTCCGGTCCGCCTCGGCCCGCGACAGGCTGCGGCTGACCTCGGTCACCAGACGGTCAGCATCGCGGCGGGCGGCGCGCGCGGCCTGATCGGCGAGGGTCAGTTCCTGAAGCCGGCCGGTCAAAACCTCATGGGCCTGCCGCGCGCCGTCGGCACGGGCCGCGGCATCCTCAAGATCACGTTTAAGCTCAACCAGCCGGTTAAGCTGCTGCAGCCGCAGCGCTGCAGCGCTTGGCGCATCCTCGGCGCCAGCGCGGAACCCGTCCCAACGCCAAAGATCCCCCTCGATAGAAACCAGTCGCTGACCGGGGCGCAAAGCGGCCTGAAGCCGCGCTCCCTCTGCCGCATCGACCAGACCCACCTGAGCGATGCGCCGCGCCAGAACCCCGGGCACAGTGACGAAATTTGACAGCGGCGTGGCGCCCTGAGGCAAGCCGGCGGCATCGCCATAGCTGGCCAGCTGAACCCAGCCCGAGGCGGCGCCGTCGTCAACTTCGGGCGCCTTGAGATCATCGGCCAGCGCTGCGCCCAGCGCCTTTTCATATCCGGGGCGGACCTGCACCCGGTCCAGAACCTGCCCGCCCTCGCTGTCCTCGCGCTGAACCAGTTTGGCCAGCGCCGCAACCTCGGCCCGCAGCGCATTGGCTTCGCCATCAGCCTCGGATCTTTCGGCGCGGGCGTCGGCCTCGCGAGCCTGCGCCTCTTCGCGCGCCATATCCGCTGCGACCAGCGCTTTCTCGGCGGCTTCGGCATCAGCCGAGGCCTGCGCCAGTGTCGACGTGGCCTGCTCAAATGCCGCCTCGGCCTGGGCGACCGCCTGGGCGGCGGCCTCTGCCGACCGGCGCGCGGTTTCCGCTTCGCTCTGATTGCGCGACAAGGTGGTTTCGGCATCGGCGCTTAACCGCTGCGCCGATTGGTGGCGCGCCGCCAGCCGCGCCATATCCTCGGTCTGCTGCGCAAGGGCGTCTTCGGTTTTCTGAAGTGCCGCGGCGCTGTCGCGCGCTTTTTCCGCCGCCTCGCTCAGGCGCGCATCGTGCCCCTCGCCTGCCTTGGCAATCTCGCCCGCTTCCCATTCGAGCCTCTCGATAGTCTCGCCCGCGTCGCGGTTAAGCCCGCCTTCGCGCTCCATATCGCGGGTCATCTGGCTGATCCGCGCGCTCAGCGCCTGAATTGTCTGCACCGCCCGCGCTTCCTGATCGGTCAGGGTATCGCGCTGGACCTGCAGGCGCTGAAGAACCGCTGCGGCGATCGCCTCTTCCTCGCGTAGGGGGGGAAGGGCCGTTTCAGCAGCCTCGCGCGATCTGGCAGCGGTCTGCGCCTCGGTCTCGGCACGGGCTGCGGATTTGATCCGCTCGGTCAGCGCTTCATCGGCGCTCTGACGGGTCTGATCGGCCTCGCGCCAGCGGCGGTAAAGCAGCAGCCCTTCCGAGCGCCGCAGCTCATCACCGATTTCCCGGTATCTGGCAGCCTGTCGGGCCTGCCGCGCAAGCTGAGCAAGCTGGCTGGCCAGCTGCTCGATCATGTCATCGACCCGCAAAAGGTTGTTCTCAGCGCCCCTCAGCTTCAGCTCGGCCTCGTGCCGGCGCTGATATAGCCCTGAAATTCCTGCCGCTTCTTCCAGAATACGGCGCCGCGCCTTGGGTTTGGCGTTGATCAGCTCGCTGATCTGGCCCTGCCGCACCAGCGCGGGGGAATGCGCGCCGGTCGATGCATCGGCAAAGAGCATCTGAACGTCGCGCGCGCGCATGTCCTTGGAATTGGCCTTATAGGCCGATCCGGCGTCGCGGGTGATCCGTCGCACGATTTCCAGCGTGTCGTCATCATTAAACCCCGGCGGCGCAAGGCGATCTGAATTGTCGATGGTCACCACGACTTCGGCAAAGTTACGGGCCGGTCTGCTGGAGGCACCGGCAAAGATCACATCCTCCATCCCGCCACCGCGCATCGCCGAGGCGCGGTTTTCCCCCATCACCCAGCGCAACGCCTCCAAAAGATTGGACTTGCCGCAACCGTTCGGCCCGACGACGCCGGTCAACCCATCCGCGATAATCAGATCGGTTGGATCGACAAAGCTTTTGAAGCCATTGAGTCTGAGCTTTGAGAAACGCACCAGCGGCTGCTCACGGTTGATTCTGGGTAGCCATAACTGTCTTGCGCCACAGGCTTTGAGTCAACGAAGGAAACCCACTATATGGCGTACGAGGCACAGTTATCCACAATATATGCGGTTTTTCGCCGTCTATCAGGTCCTAGCTGGTGCGTTTTCAATACATGAGATGTCGCTTAGCGCCTTGACGGGACGGCCCGTTGCACGGCAAATGGTCCAGCATGGTGTCCTGCACGCGCAAAAGCGCCTGGGACTGAAATGGGAATTTGGTGAAGGTGACCCAAACAGGGGCCCGATGCCAAAGCCGCCCCCGCGACTGTTAGCGGTGAGCGTTCGTCAAATGCCACTGGGGATTTCCCCGGGAAGGCGACGAGACGCATCGACCCGCAAGCCAGGAGACCAGCCATGCGTGAACCGAAAACGTGACCGTCGGGTGTGACGGAACAGGAGAAATACTCATGACGACCAAGGCCCAGGCTCAAGCCATCTCAATCGCGCAGACAGACAGCAGCATCGCCGCAATCGGCACTGCATTGCTGGCCGGCATCTTCCTTTTGTTCATTGCCGGTTATGCGCAATCTGCAGCCTTGCACGATGCGGCACATGACACGCGCCATTCCGTCGCGTTCCCCTGCCACTAAGGCAACCGGCCAGACATCATGCAAAAACATTTGCTGACCAGCGCGTTGTTCGCTGGTGTGGCGGCGGGCCTTTTGGCCGCGCTGCTGCAATTCGCTTTCGTCGTGCCTGCCATTCAGGAAGCCGAGCTTTATGAAACCGGCGCGCGTGTACATTTCACCGATGGGGCGGCGCAAAGCCTCCGCGCCGCGCCGCCGCTTGCGCCCGACCTCATGCGTCACGTCATGACCGCCGCCTTCGATATGGTGACCTTTACCGCCTTTGGCCTGATCTTGGCCGGGCTGATGTGGCTGGCGGTGACAAAGGGTATCAAACTGACCCCGAAACGCGGCCTCATCTGGGGCATTGCCGGTTTCATCGCGGTTCAGCTGGCCCCGGCCCTAGGACTGCCGCCCGAGCTTCCGGGGGCAGGCGCCGCTGACCTGTTTCAGCGACAACTATGGTGGACCGGGACAGTTATCGCTACAGGCACGGGTCTGGGCCTGATCGCATTCGGGCAAAAGTTCTGGCCATGGGCGGGGGTCGCATTGATCGCCCTGCCCCATGTTATCGGCGCGCCGCAACCCGGCGACTACTTCGGTACGGCACCGCCCGAACTGGCGGCGCATTTCGTCGCCCTCAGTCTGGGAACCACCGCCATCGGCTGGGCTGTTCTGGGCCTGCTTCTGGCTTATTTCCTGACCCGCAAAACCGAGGCCTGAGAGGATGTCCTGTCACAGAGCAGGAACACGCCCGATCAGGCAATGGCGAAGCCTGCCGGCCGCACGCGCATCCGTGATCGTGCCGGCGGGTGCCGATACATACAGGCGCAAAAGCGCCAATGTGTCGGCCACATCCGCCTGCGGGCTGACGCCAGAGAAAAGATATACATCCTTTGCCTCGCCCCGCAGCGCCATCGCCACAGGGTCGGCGCAGACGTTCAGACAGGGCGTGGTGACAATCTCGATCCCCGAAAGCTCCGGATCGTCGCTTGCAAGCCGGCGAAGCTCATCGGCGAAATCCATGCCTTCGGGCGCCGCGCCATTGGCCGCGCAACTCGCACATATGATGATCTGGTCAGCCAAAACTGCGCCCCCCCCCGCCCATCGCCATCAACAATGTTTTTCATCCCCTACCGGTTAGAGTAAAACCGCCGGAGAGACCTCACAAGGACGCATTTCATGCCCGCCAAAATCCCGACCACCGTCATTACCGGCTTTCTGGGCGCAGGTAAAACCACACTGATCCGTAACATGCTGCAAAACGCGGGTGGCAAACGCATCGCGCTGATCATCAATGAATTCGGCGATCTGGGCGTGGACGGCGACATCCTGACCGGCTGCGGCGATGAAACCTGCACCGAAGACGACATCATGGAGCTGTCGAACGGCTGTATCTGCTGCACCGTGGCCGAAGATTTCGTCCCCACCATGCAAAAGCTGCTGACACGCCCGCAGCTTCCTGACCACATCGTGATCGAAACCTCGGGCCTTGCCCTGCCTCAGCCGCTGGTGCGGGCCTTCAACTGGCCCGAAATCTCAACCCGCGTCACGGTGGACGGGGTTGTGACCGTCGTCGATGGCAAGGCCGTCACCGAAGGTCGTTTTGCCCATAACGTCGCCGCCGTCGATGCCCAGCGCGCAATGGATGAAAACCTCGATCACGAAACGCCCCTGTCCGAACTTTTTGAAGATCAGATCGCCTGCGCCGACATGATCGTGGTCAACAAGACCGATCTGCTGGATGGCGATCAGGCGGATGCGTTGGTATCGCGCCTGAAATCAGACAGCCGCGACAGCGTGCAGGTTGTCAAGACCGCGATGGGCAAACTGCCGGTCGACGTGCTGCTGGGTCAGGGCATCGGCGCTGAAAGCGATCTTGCCGGCCGCCACGAGGTTCATCATCACCACCATGACGATCACGATGACGACAATGATCACGCCGACCATCACGATCACGACCATGACGAGTTCGAAAGCTTTGTCGTCAACCGCCCCGCCATAGCCGACGCCGATGCGTTTGCCCGGCAGGTTGCCGAGGTCATTCGCAGCCACGACATACTGCGGCTCAAGGGCTTTGCTGCCGTCGAAGGCAAACCGATGCGCCTGACGCTTCAGGCCGTCGGCCCGCGGATTGAGACCTATTTTGATCGCCCGCTCGGCACTGATGAGCCGCGCCAGACACGTCTTGTGGTCATCGGGCAGGCCGGCCTCGACCGCGCCGCGATAGAAACCGCGCTTTGCGCATGAGCGATATCACCATCTCCCGCGGCGATCCCCACTCTGCGGGCGCCAGCGCCCTGCTCCGGGCCAGCCACGCTCTGATGGAGGAACTCTTTCCCTCCGAATCGAACCATTATCTTTCGATCGACGCCCTTTGCTCGGACGACATCGCCTTTTTCATCGCTACCCGCGGCGGTGAAACGCTGGGCTGCGCCGCGCTGGCGGCAAAGCCAGGATATGGCGAGGTGAAATCAATGTTTGTTGCCCCCGCCGCGCGGGGCACCGGCACCGGCGCCGCACTCCTGAAAACGCTCGAAGATCACGCCCGGCGGCTGGGCCTCACTCACCTCAGGCTCGAAACCGGTAACACACTGCACGCTGCCCATCGGCTTTATGAACGGGCCGGCTTTACCTATCGCGGCCCCTTCGGCGACTATCAGGACGATCCCATCAGTCTTTTCATGGAAAAAACGCTCTGAACTTCTTCTTTGTTCAAATACTCCCGCCGGAGGCTCCCGCCCTCGCCGCAGCTTAGTCAGGTAAGATCCGATGCACCTTCTCGCCGCCACGCCCGGCGCCATCGATGACGGCAAGGAACCCGTCGATCTGGGGCAATCGCCCGCCGATATCCTGTTCATCTCGGCGGCCGATACCGAACTTGCGGCCCTCTCGCAGGCCCGATCCGAGATGGAGGCGCCTCCGGGGCTGAGGCTGGCCAATCTGACCCATCTCAATCATCCGATGTCCGTCGATCTGCATATCGAAAATTGCGCGAAAGGATCGGGTCTGGTCATTGCGCGGGTTCTGGGCGGCACCGGCTACTGGCGCTATGGCGCCGAGCAATATGCCGCCCATCTTCATGCCGCCGGCGTCCCGCTTGCGCTTTTGCCCGGCGATGACAGTGACGATCAGGAACTGCGCCGCCTCTCCACGGTTTCTGGCCGCGACTACGATGCGCTCTGGGCCTATCTGGTCGAAGGCGGGCCCCAGAATGCCACCAATTTCCTCAAATACGCCAAGTCCATGCTTGACGGCGGCGATCCACCCGAGCCAGCCCGGCCGCTCTTGCGGGCCGGCGTCTACTGGCCCGGCGCCGGTGTGTCGGATCTTGCCGCCGCGCAGGAAAGCTGGGGCGACGGCGCGCCGGTCGTACCGTTGATCTTTTACCGGGCGCTGGTTCAGGGGGCCGGTCTCAACCCGATCAACCGTCTGGTCAAGGCATTGCTGCGTGAGGGCCTCAATCCGCTGCCGGTTTTCGTCGCCTCGCTGAAAGATCCGGTCAGCGCCGCCACATTGGACAGCCTGTTTCAGCAGGCGCCGCCCAGCGTCATTCTCAACTGCACCAGCTTTGCCGTCGGCTCGCCCCATTCGGCGGACAGCGGCCCGGTAAATCCCCTGACCGCGGCTTCGGCAAATGCCTCGCCGGTGTTTCAGGTCGTCCTGTCGGCCTCTTCCGAAGAGGCGTGGGAGGCAGGGCAAACCGGCCTTGGGGCGCGTGACATCGCCATGAACGTGGCCCTGCCCGAGGTGGACGGCCGCATCCTGTCGCGCGCGGTCTCTTTCAAGGGCGAGGCATTTTTTGACGAGGCCACGCAATGCCCGATCGCAACCTATCGCGCCCGGGGTGACCGGATCAGCTTTGTTGCCAAACTCGCCGCCAACTGGGCCCTGCTGCGCCAGACAAAGGCGCCGGATCGGCGCGTTGCGCTGGTTCTGGCCAATTATCCGAACAAGGACGGCCGGCTGGCCAACGGTGTCGGTCTGGATACACCGGCCGCAACCGTGCACGCGCTGGGGCTTTTGGCCGATGCCGGATATCGTGTGACAGATGCCCCCGACGATGCGGCGGATCTGATGGAACAGGTTCTGACCGCACCCACCAACTGGCTGACCGACCGGTTCAGTCGCCACGGCGGAGAGACACTATCGCTTGCCGATTATCATCTGAGCTATGGACAGCTCCCGTGGGACCTGCGCGAGCGTATCCAAAGCCGCTGGGGCCCGCCCGAGCAGGACCCATTTTATGAGGAAGGCGAGGTCGATTGCGGCCGCTTTCGGCTGTCGATCCTGAATTACGGAAACGTCGTGGTCGGTATCCAGCCGGCGCGCGGCTATAACATCGATCCGACCGAGACCTATCATTCGCCCGATCTGGTGCCGCCTCATAACTATCTGGCCTTCTATTTCTGGCTACGCGACTATTGGCGCGCCCATGCGGTGGTGCATATGGGCAAACACGGGAACCTGGAGTGGTTGCCGGGCAAGGCGCTGGCCCTGTCGGAAAGCTGCCTGCCCGAGGCGGTTTTGGGCCCGATGCCGCATGTTTACCCGTTCATCGTCAACGACCCCGGTGAAGGGACGCAGGCCAAAAGGCGCAGTCAGGCGGTGATCATCGACCATCTGACCCCGCCGCTGACACGCGCCGAAACCTACGGGCCACTGCGCGATCTCGAAGCGCTGGTTGATGAGTATTACACGGCCGCAGGCCTTGATCCGCGCCGGATCGACCATCTAAAGCGCGAAATCCTGAGCCTTAGTCAGGCCACCGGGCTGGCCGCCGATGTCGGCATGTCGGGCGATGACGAGGCGGGCGATCTTGCCAAACTCGACGCCTATCTGTGCGATCTGAAAGAGGCGCAGATCCGCGATGGGCTGCATATCTTCGGGCAATCGCCGCAACGGCGGCTTGAGCGGGATCTGGTTCAGGCGCTGGTGCGGGTGCCGCGCGGCGATGGCATGCGGGAAAACGCATCCCTGATCGGCGCAATGGCAAAGGATTTCGATCTTGGCTTTGATCCGCTGAATACGGATATGGCCAGCACGTGGAACGGACCACGGCCCGGCAGGCTCAAGGCGCTATCCGGCGATATCTGGCGCAGCGCCGGTGATACGGTGGAGCGGCTTGAGTTGCTGGCCGCAAAACTTCTGGACGATGAGGCCGAGGCCGCGCCCGGCCCGGCAAGCGCCGTCGTTCTGGCATTCGCGCGCACCCATGTCCGGCCGGTTTTGCAAAGCTGCGGAAAAGAGGAAGGGGCGGGGCTTCTCACCGCCCTTTCGGGGCAGTTCGTCGCCCCGGCGCCATCCGGCGCGCCCACGCGGGGACGGCTGGACGTTCTGCCGACCGGGCGCAATTTTTACAGCGTCGACAGCCGCGCGGTTCCCACGCCCACAGCTTGGGCGCTGGGGTGGAAATCGGCGAACCTCTTGATCGAAAAACATCTTCAGCTGCATGGCGACTGGCCGCGCACGATGCTTGTGACCGCATGGGGCACGGCGAATATGCGCACCGGTGGTGATGACATTGCGCAATGTCTGGCACTGATGGGCGTAAAACCCACATGGGACAGTGCCAACCGCCGCGTCACCGGGTTCGAGGTGCTGCCTGCCGGTGTTCTGGGGCGGCCAAGGGTGGATGTCACCCTGCGCGTCTCAGGCTTTTTCCGCGACGCCTTTCCGGGGCTGATCGCCCTTGTCGACAGCGCCGCCCGCGCGGTCATGGATCTGGATGAGCCAGCCGATCAGAACCCCGCGGCAGAGCGGGCCAAAGCCGAGGGCGACACATATCGCGTCTATGGT
The DNA here is from genome assembly GCA_030148745.1 of Paracoccaceae bacterium. GTDB lineage: Bacteria > Pseudomonadota > Alphaproteobacteria > Rhodobacterales > Rhodobacteraceae > JASBSV01. Next base: position 30,312 of record JASBSV010000005.1, on the reverse strand, counting down.
TCCAAACCCGGCGCCTATGGCGCGGGGCTTCAGGCTATGATTGACGAACGCCTGTGGGCCGGACGCGAGGCGCTGGGTCAGGCCTATATCGAGTGGGGCAGCTACGCCTATGGCGCCGGGGCGACCGGCCATCAGGACAAATCCAGCTTTGCCCGGCGGCTGTCTCAAACCGAGGCTATCGTGCAAAATCAGGACAACCGCGAACACGACATTCTGGACAGCGACGATTATTACCAGTTCGAGGGCGGCGCGGCGGCAGCGGTGGCAAGCCTTCAGGGACAGGATCGCCCGATCTATCACAACGATCATTCGCGCCCCGAACGCCCGGTCATCCGTACCCTGGATGATGAGATCGCGCGCGTGGTCCGATCCCGCGTCGTCAATCCAAAGTGGATCGATGGCGTCAAGCGCCACGGCTACAAGGGCGCGTTCGAGATTGCGGCGACAGTCGATTACCTTTTTGCCTTTGCCGCAACAACCGGTCTGGTCAAAGGGCATCATTTCGATCTGGTCGAAGCGGCCTTTCTGGAGGATGACGAGACCCGCGAATTCATCGCCGAGGCCAATGCGCCGGCCCTGCGTGAGATTGCTCAGCGTCTTCAGGAAGCCATTGATCGCGGCCTGTGGACGCCGCGCTCAAATTCGGCCCGCGCCCGGATCGAGGCGCTGATCTAATCATCCGCGATGACCACGGTCCGTTCGCCGCTTGGCGTCTCGCAGACCGCCACCAGATCTTGCCGGCTTGTGCTATGGGTCGCATCGCGCCGGCAGCTCAGGCTGCGCACAAGGCGCCCCGAACAATTCAGCCGCGCCCACATCTGGGCCGGATCGCCGCGCATCGATTTGTCGATCACCTTGCAGCCGCTGACCACCTCCATCGCGCGGGCGGCCGACAGATAGACGCGCCCAAGCTCGCGCCTGCCTACGAAACCGACCCTCACCGCCTCGGCCCGGCCGTCTTTGATAAAGATGTTGAAGGTGAACCCGTCCATCCGGATCTGCGTTGCATCACGCCCCCGAAACTCAAGCCCCGGCCCGTTGCACGACATCAGGGCCAGACCCAGCATCGCGATGAGAACGCGCATCGCAGCACTCCAACTCATGGTTTCCAAAATCCTAACGCTGAGGAGGTTAAGAAAGTGTTTCGCCTTCCCGCGCGATTTGCCATTGTCGGATCAACAGAAAAAAGAGGATTGCGCCATGTCAGCCGACGATGAACGCCACGCCATGAAGATGGCCAAGAAAAAGGCCGCCCGCGACAAGATCATGGCAACAAAAACCGATCAGAAGGGTCTGATCATCGTCCATACCGGCAAGGGCAAGGGCAAATCCAGCGCCGCCTTCGGGATGATATTCCGCTGCATCGCCCATGACATGAAATGCGCAGTTGTGCAGTTCATCAAGGGCGGTATGTCCACCGGCGAGCGTGACCTGATCCTGTCGCGGTTTCAGGACATCTGTTCGTTTCACACCATGGGCGAAGGCTTCACTTGGGAAACTCAGGATAAATCGCGCGATATCGAAATGGCAACGGCGGCATGGGAGAAGGCCAAAGAGCTTATCCGCGACGCGGCCAACAAGATGGTGCTGCTGGACGAGATCAACATTGCGCTGCGCTATGATTACATCGATGTGGCCGAGGTGGTTCAGTTCCTGAAAGAGGAAAAGCCGCCCATGACCCATGTCGTTCTGACCGGGCGCAACGCCAAGGAAGAACTGATCGAGGCCGCCGATCTGGTCACGGAAATGGAGTTGGTCAAACACCCGTTCCGCTCTGGTATCAAGGCGCAGATCGGGGTGGAGTTCTGATGCCGAAACACCGTCTTCTGACCGAGTTCGGGATGGGCACCTCGCTGCGCCGTCAGGATTACACCCAAGCCGCCAAACGGGCCTTGCAGGACGCGCTTTGGCATAATTCAATCAATCTGGCCGAGTTGTTCGACGCGCCAAAAGAGGCGATGCTGGTCGAGGTCGAGATTGGCGTTCAGGCCCCCGACAAGGTTGACGCCGAAGCGCTGAAATCGGTCTTTCCTTATGGCCGGATCGATATTTCGGTGTGCCATGGCGGGCTGGACATTCCGCGCCCCGACGGCGCGCCCACCGTTATTGCCAATGCCGCGATCTCGGTCTCGTTTCAGATGGAGCGGCAGGCATGAGCGATCAGCGCATCATCATCGAAATGGGAATGGGCAACGATCTTTATGGTCAGGATTACACCAAAGCCGCCGCACGCGCGATTGAGGATGCGATCCGGCATTCGTCGCTGCCCTTGTTTGAAACGCTCGGGCTGTCGCATGACCAGATGCGCGTCAAGGTGACGGTAGGGGTTCAGGACCCCGATGCGGTCGACACGGACGCCCTGCAGGAAAAACTCCCCCGCGGAAACCCAGGCGTCACCGCCGTCAAGGGCGGGCTGAACGTGACCAATCCCGAAACGGGCGCGATGATCGTCATTGCCACCGCCGCGGTTGAAGCGTTTTTGCCCAACATGGCGCAGGCCTGGCGCGTGACATGAGGTTTGGCGCTACGCCTGCCCCGCCGCGCGCGCCTGACTGACGGTCTGGCCCGTCGATAGCATCTCGGGGTCCAGTTTCAACTCGATCACCGCAAGTGTACCTGCCGCCCGCGCCCGGCGAAAGGCGGCGGGGAAGTCGGCATCGCTTTGAACAACCTCGCCATGGCCGCCATAGGCGCGCGCCAGTGCGGCAAAGTCAGGATTGGCCAGATCGGTGCCCGAAACTCGGGCAGGATAGGTTTTTTCCTGATGCATCCGGATCGTGCCATAGCGGCCATTGTTGCAGATGATCACGATCACCGCCGCCCCGTGCTGGGCCGCGGTCGACAGCTCGTTCAATGTCATCTGAAAACACCCGTCACCAGCCATGCAGACCACCGTTCGACCGGGGTGTTCAAGCTTGGCCGAGATCGCCGCCGGAAATCCATAGCCCATCGAGCCCGAGGTCGGCGCCAGTTGTGTGCCATATTGCTTGTAGCTGAAATAGCGGTGCAGGAAGGCGGCGTAATTGCCCGCGCCGTTGGTCATGATCGCGTTTTCGTCAAGGTTTTCTGACAGCCAGGTCACCACGTTTTCCAGTTTAACCGCGCCCGGCGTTTGCTTTGGCGAAAGCCAGTCCAGATAGTCCTGCCGCCCGGCGTTTACCCAAGCGTCATCGCACGAAACAGCGTCCAGAGCGGCCAGCGCGCCGATCATGTCGGGGGCGGCTGCAACCACACCCAGATCGGGGCTGTAGACGCGCCCCAACTCATCCGCGTCAGCATGGACATGACAGATCACCTGCGACGGCGCCGCCGGATTGATCAGCGTATAGCCCTGGGTTTCAATGTCACCAAGGCGCGAGCCCAGAACAAGCAGAAGGTCGGCGTCTTTGACGCGCGCGGCCAGTTTGGGATTTATCCCGACATTCAGATCGCCAACGTAATTGGGGTGCCGGTTGTCGATATAGTCCTGACGCCGAAATCCCAACGCAACAGGCAGGCTCCAAGCCTGCGCAAATTCAGCCAGATCATTTGCCGCATTTGGCGACCAATGCGGGCCGCCAACGATAACCAGCGGACGTTCGGCCCGGGCGATCCGGTCACCGATTTCACCCGCCGCGCGCGCAACGGAGGATGCCACGACCCGGGGCGCAGGGCGCGCATCCGCAACCTCGGCGCTCCGGCTCAGCATATCTTCGGGCAGGGCCAGAACCACAGGCCCGGGCCGCCCCGAAGTGGCAAGGTGAAATGCGCGGGCGATATATTCAGGCAGGCGGGCGGTATCGTCCACCTCGGCCACCCATTTGGCCAGGGGCGCGAACATCGCGCGATAATCAACCTCCTGAAAGGCCTCGCGGTCGCGATGCCCGCGCGCGATCTGGCCCACAAAAAGGATCATTGGCGTGGAATCCTGCATCGCCACATGGACCCCGGACGAGGCATTGGTAGCGCCCGGCCCGCGGGTGACAAAGGCGACGCCCGGGCGACCGGTCATCTTGCCCATCGCTTCGGCCATCATCGCCGCGCCGCCCTCGTGGCGGCAGACGATATTTTCGATGCCGCTTTCATAAAGCCCGTCGAGCGCCGCAAGAAAGCTTTCGCCCGGCACCGAAAAGACACGGTGCACGCCATGGGCCTTCAACTGATCGACAAGAATCTGACCACCGTGTTTCAGCTCCATTGGCTGTCCCTCCTCATCATATTGGCGCGCTGCAGACATCCTGTGCCGAAACAAGGCCGCGCTTGCAAATTCTTCATCAGGCTTTAGGTCTCGGGCTGCAACCGCAATTGGATCCGCGCATGGCAGAATATTCGTTACTCCTGATTTGCGGCTCGCTGCGTGCGGCGTCGCTGAACCGCAAACTTCTCACCCAGGCAGAGCGCTTTTTCGGACCCGCAGACAGTGAGACCGCCGATCTGAGGCTTCCGCTTTATGACGGCGATGTCGAGGTTGGTCAGGGCATCCCCGAGGCTGTGCATGAACTAGCGCGGCAGATCGGGCGCGCAGATGCAGTGATCATCGCCTCGCCGGAGTATAATCAATCCTTCTCGGGAGTTTTGAAAAATGCACTCGACTGGGTCAGCCGGCTGCCGGAAAACCCATGGCAGGACAAACCGGTGGCCGTGATCACCGCCGCCGCAGGCCGGGCCGGCGGGGCGCGGTCGCAATATGCGCTGCGTCTGGCCATGCTGCCCTTTCGCGCCGATGTCATCGCGGGACCAGAGGTTCTTGTCGCGGCGGCCTCCAAAGCGTTTGACGAAAGCGGCCAGTTGATCGACGAAAGATATAACAAGGCGCTGCGGGGGCTGATGGACAGTCTCAGGGCGCGCGCCGGGCGACGGTGAAGGGCGCCCGGCCATGGCGCGGCCGACAGGGCCAGCCCCGAGCGAGGCACAAATGGACGTAGTTCTGGATATCACCGATCAGATGGACCCGGCCCGCGCGGCGGCGCTTCATACCGCGCTGGGTCTTGACACCCCCGTGCCGGCAGAAGGCGATGCGCTGCCGCCGTTTTTTCACCAGATCTACTTCTGGGCCGTATTCGGCAAGGAAGATCTGGGCCGCGACGGCCACCCAAGAAACGGCCTGCTTGTACCCGATACGGGCCTGCCGCGACGGATGTGGGCGGGGGGCGATCTGAGCTTTCATGCGCCTTTGCGGCTAGGCATTCCGGCTCGCAAGACGACAACCCTTACCGGTGTGACGCATAAAACCGGGCGGAGCGGGCCACTGGCATTTGTGACGCTGCGCCATGAGATACGCCAAAAGGGCACGCTCAGTATTACCGAACTGCAGCATCTGGTGTTTCGCGAGGATTCGCAGAATGCGGCCCCCGCGCCGCAGCCTCCGGCGGCGCCGGAGGGCGGTGAGATCGCCGCGCCGCTGCGGTTCACCCCGACCGATCTCTTCCGCTATTCAGCGCTGACCTTCAACGGCCATCGCATCCATTATGACGAGGATTATGCGCGCAACATCGAAGGCTATGACGGCCTTGTGGTGCATGGCCCGCTTTTGGCGCAGCATCTGATGCTTTTGGCGCAGCAGCGCGAGGGTCGGCTGGAGAGATTTCGGTTCCGGGCTATGTCAGCCGTCACCCATGGGCAAAACGTCAGCTTTTGCAGCGAGGCGAGCCGCTATTGGGTGCGCGGCGGCGACGGGCGGCTTTGCATGGATGCCGCGGCGAACTGTGGTTGATCAGTGCGCCGGATTCGTGCCTCCGGCGGGGATATTTTGCCCAAGTGGATCTATAGGTTCGCCTCGACCCGGAACTCGCCCGGGATCATGTCGTTCTGATCGAGGATCAGCGCCGTCATGACAGTGGCGATATGGGGCGCCATTCCGAAAGCAATCTTGAAGCCGCCATTGGCGATGAAATGGCCCGGACGGCCGGGCCAGGGGCCAAGCATCGGCGCGCGGGTTCTGGCGCGGGGGCGCACGCCGGCCCAGCGCTGAACCACCGGAGCATCGCGCAGAAGCGGCAAAGCGCTGCGCGCGCGGGCGATAACATCGTCAAGCTGCTCATCAGTGCTTTGGGGGTCCGAAAACTCACGTTCGCTGGTTGAGCCGATGGCGACCGTACCATCGTCATGCGGGACGATATGCACCCCGCCGGCGAATATCTGGGGCAGTTTTTGTGCCTCATAGTGTAGCAACGCCGCCTGCCCTTTGACGCCCGCGCCCACGGGGCGGGAGAAGTGTCGGGAAAGTTGGCTGAGGCCCTGATGGCCCGTGGCCCAGATCACCTGACCCTGATCATCAGCCTGCCGCACGATCTGTCCGCCGCGGCTTTCGATTGCCGCCGCGAGGCTGTGGCAGGCCTGATTTGGGTGAAGCCGGGCCGAAAGCGTGTCGCGGATCAGGAAACCTGTCGGGCTGGCAGGCTCCCACTGCGACTGACCGGATGGGACGATACGCCACTCCGCCCTGCCCTGCCAAAGGGTTTGCGCCGCGATGCTCCGGGTTTCTGCGAGCGCGAGCGTATGGTCATCGGCGATCGGCTGAAGCCGGCCAAGCCGGGCGTAACCGGTCGCCGCGCCCGAGGCGGCGCCGACCCCGGCCCAGAAGCTTTCGGCGGTCAGCAGGCTTTCGAGCTGAAATGCCTTTTTGTCGTTCCAGCGCTCGGGCGTGTGGGGGGCAAGGGCGCCGACGATGCCGCCGCTGGCGCCCGCCGCCACGCCGAAGGGATCGACAATGCGCACACGCGCGCCGCGGTAGAGCGCGGCCCAGGCGATCGACAACCCGATGATGCCCGCGCCTTTGATTGTCAGATCGACCATTGCCAATGCCCGGCCCTTTCTGCACCTTTGCTTTGTGCCCCGGGTTTAGGACAGCTTATGACAAAGGACCAGCAGGCAGATCTGTTGTGGGAGGATGGCGATCTGCCTGTCTCAGGCCGCTTTCACGATCCCTATTTCTCGCGTCAGGACGGTCTGGCCGAGGCGCGCCATGTGTTTCTGGCCGGCAATGGGTTGCCGGGGCGGTTTCGGGATGGTTTCGCGATTGCCGAACTGGGGTTCGGAACCGGGCTGAATTTTCTGGCGACCTGCCGGGCATGGCTTGCCTCGGGGCAGGATGGCCGCCTGAGTTTTACCAGTTTCGAGGCTTATCCGATGACCGGGGCCGAAATGGCGCGCGCCCACGCCCGCTTCGGGGGGCTGGCTGATCTTTCGGCGCAGCTTGTCGAGCATTGGATCCCGGCAGGCGGGCGCTTTGAGCTTTGGCCGGGGATCACGCTGAATGTCATAGTTGGCGACGCGCGTGCGACGTTGCCGGCATGGGACGGGCTTGCCGATGCCTGGTATCTGGACGGGTTTTCGCCCGCCCGAAATCCCGAGCTTTGGGAAGAGCCGCTACTAGCCGGGGTGGCCGCGCATATGGCGCCGGGCGGCACGCTGGCCACCTATAGTGCGGCGGGCTTTGTGCGGCGCGGGCTGGAGAAGGCAGGCATTGCGGTGCGGCGCGAAGCGGGATACGGGCGAAAGCGTCACATGACGACAGGGCAAATGAAATGCTGAGATGACCCAATCAAACGCACGGCTCGGCATCATGTTGATGATTGCCACAACCTTTGTCTTTGCCATTCAGGACGGTATTTCGCGCCATCTTGCGGGGCAGTATAACGTTCTGATGGTGGTGATGATCCGTTACTGGTTCTTTGGGGCCTTCGTGATCGCCATTGCCGCGCGCAAACCGGGCGGCATAAGGGCCGTGGCGGCCACGCGCCAGCCCTATCTTCAGGCGTTTCGAGGCGCGCTTCTGGCGCTTGAGATCTGTGTGATGGTTCTGGCCTTTGTTCTGCTTGGCCTCGTGGAAAGCCACGCGATCTTTACCAGCTATCCGTTGCTGGTCGCCGCCCTGTCGGGCCCGATACTGGGCGAGGCCGTGGGCTGGCGGCGCTGGTCGGCCATCGGTGTCGGCTTTGTTGGTGTGATGATCATTCTCGAACCGGGCTTCAGGGTCTTTTCGCCCTATGCCGTGGTGCCGCTGTTGTCGGCATTCCTTTTCGCGCTTTACGGGCTGTTGACGCGATATGCCGCACGCAAGGACACCGCCGCCACGTCGTTCTTCTGGACCGGGACCGTCGGCGCGGTGGTGATGACGGCAATCGGCGTCTGGTCATGGCAGGCAATGACGCCGGGCGACTGGGGCTGGATGGCGCTGTTATGTGTCACGGGCGCCACCGGTCACTGGCTGCTGATCCGTTGCTACGAAGTGGCCGAGGCATCTTCGGTTCAGCCCTTTGCCTTTCTGCAGCTGGTCTTTGCCTCGGCCATCGGGATCACCGTCTTTGGCGAGCGGCTTGAGACAAATGTCGCCATCGGCGCGGCCATTGTGGTTTCTGCGGGTCTTTATACGCTCTGGCGCGAGCGTAAGGCACGGTGAGCACCAAAAAGCCGCGCTGCGGCGCGCATCAGTTTGCCTCAAGCTCGCGGCTGAGCGTGATCTTAACCGGTTTGCCCACAATCCTTGCGCGATAGACCGGCAGGCTTTCCATCACCCGCATGACGTAGTTCCGGGTCTCGCGGAAGGGGATATGTTCGATCCAATCGACGACATCGATGGTGCCGCTTCGCGGATCGCCCTGATCTTCGATCCAGCGGCGAACCCGCGACGGGCCCGCGTTATAGGCGGCGGCGACCAGAACATGGTTGCCTCCGAATTCCTGCTCCAGTTCGGCAAGATAGGTCGAGCCTATCCGAACGTTATAGGCCCAGTCAGAAAGCAGCCGGTCGGATGAATAATCGACCGCAAGCCGCTTTGCCACGGCCTCGGCCGTTTTCGGCATGACCTGCATCATACCGCGCGCCCCGACGGAGGAGACGACGCCGGGATTGAACTCACTCTCACGGCGGGCAATGGCAAGCGCCAGTTCGGTATCGACGGGCAGATCCCCTTCTGCCAAGGGGTGGACGGCATAATAGGCCTCGGGCAGAATATATCCCTTTGCGGCGGCCTGTTTGCCGATCATCACGGCCATATAATCCTCGCCGATGGACAGGGCAAATTGCGAAAGCTGGCCCATTTCCTGACGCGACATCGGCGCGGCCAGATGAGAGACAAAGCTTTGCGCACGCCGCCGCTCGCCTGCCTTTTGCAGCAACAGCGCCGCCTGCAAGACGGATGATTTCATGAAAGCCGCGTCTTTCCAGGATGGAAAGCTTTCGGTTCCGGCAAGGGCGGGAAGCATGCCGGCACCGGCCTTTTCCGCCGCCAGAAGGCCATAAAAGCTGGTTTGATATTTGGCCCCTTCGGCATAGGCCGATTTCGCCGCCTGCGGATCGCCCATCGCCTCAAGCGCGCGGCCCAGCCAGTATTCGGCGCGCCCAAGGCTGATCGGTGTGCTTACCGTGGCACGAAAACGCGTGAAATGATCCAGCGCCAGCTCGGGCTGGTTGAGAAAACGAAGCGCCAGATAACCCGAAAGCCACTCCAGATCGGCATAGGCCGAGCCATCGGTCAGCTGATGCCGCGCTGCCAGTTCATAGGCCTGCCTGTATCGCCCCTGACGCATCTCGGCACGCGCCAACGCACGCCGCCAGCCCGACCAGCGCCGGGGGGAGCCCAAGGCCTCGGGGCTGGTGCTTTGCTCGACCAGCAGAGAAATCGCATCCGCGTTGCGGCCCTTGCGCGCGCGCCAGACAAAGCGCTCATAGGCCAGACCGGGATCGGCGGACAGATCGGCGGGCACCGCATTGATCAGCGCGTCAACGCCATTGCGGTTCTTGCGCAGGGCGATGCGCGCCTTGGCCAGGGCCTGCCAGCCCGGCGGTACCAGCGGCAACATCGCTTCGACCTCAGGCGCAAGCCCGCGCCACAAGAGCATGTCCATCCGGGCGATATGATGCGGGGCGAGCAATTTGGCGTAACCGTCCAGAAACGCCGCGCGCTCCTCCTTGGTCAACGAAAAACTGCGCCAAGCGCGGATCACCAGTGCCTTGGCCTCTGCATCCTTGCCCAGTGTGAAATCCGCCTCGGCCAGACGCAGGATGCCGGTGCCGGTGCGCGGCGAATGGCCGGCGAAATAGGCGCGCACCACCTTGGGGTCTGCATCCACAGGTATCGTCGCCTCGCCCCGCTGGCGCAGCAGCGCAAGGCCGGGCCAGTCAGAGCGCCGGTTCAGAAAATCACGATATTCGTCGAAACTGCCCTCTTTGGAGCCGCGCAGCCGCTGCCACTCAATCACGTCTTGGGTCAGTTTGCCGCTTTGGCGCGACAGCTCTTCAACCTTGGCCCAGTCACCGGCGCGCATCGCTTCAAATGCCGCCGCCAAAGGGGTCGGCGGCCCGTCGCCGGCGGCAAAGCCAGGCTGAGCCGCCAACGTCAACCCGACAAGGATCACTCGCAAAATGCGCTGCATCTGGTATTATTCCTCTGCCCCGTCGTCAGAACACTAGCCCAGCACGCGGGCACTTCAATTCACAAACTTGGCAAGCGCGGCGATCAAGGCTAGTTTCCGCCGGGTTTGCAATCGGACGATTCAGTCCCCCAATATACAAGAGAGGTGCCGCACCATGTTTTCAGGCTCTTTGCCCGCTTTGGTGACGCCGTTCAAGGACGGCCAAGTGGATGTCGCGGCGCTCAAACAGCTGGTCGAATGGCATATCGCCGAAGGCTCTTCCGGGCTTGTCCCGGTCGGAACAACCGGCGAAAGCCCGACGTTGAGCCATCAGGAACACCGTCAGGTGGTCGAGGTCGTGGTCGATGCCGCCGCCGGGCGGGTGCCCGTGATCGCCGGCGCAGGCTCCAACAACACGGCCGAGGCTATCGGCCTTGCACAACACGCGGCAAGCGTTGGCGCCGCTGCCGCCCTTGTCGTGACGCCCTATTACAACAAGCCGACTCAGGCCGGTCTGATCGCGCATTTCAAGGCGGTGCATGATGCGGCCGAAATTCCGATCATCATCTACAATATCCCGGGCCGGTCCGTTGTCGATATGACGCCCGAAACCATGGGGGAACTTTCCAAACTCCCCCGGATCGTCGGCGTCAAGGATGCAACCGCCGATATCACCCGCGTTTCGAAACAGCGGATCACCTGTGGCGCCGATTTCTGCCAGCTGTCGGGCGAAGATGCCTCGGCACTGGGGTTCAATGCCCATGGCGGCACCGGCTGCATTTCGGTCACGGCCAATGTGGCACCGCGCCTGTGCGCCGAGTTTCAGGCCGCCACGCTTTCGGGCGATTACGCCCGTGCGCTGGAATTTCAGGATCGGCTGATGCCGCTGCATGAGGCCATTTTTCTTGAGCCGGGTCTGGCCGGTGCCAAATACGGCCTGTCGCGGCTTGGCAAATGCTCCGAAGAGATACGCCTGCCGCTGATGCCGGTCACCGAAGGCACCCGGGCCAGGATCGATGACGCCATGCGGCATGCCGGTCTGCTGAACTGACCGACCACGCAAAAGGGGCCCCACCGGGCCCCTTTTTCTTTTCCGATCAGCGCTCTCCTACCCGGCCGAGCCATTTTCGTGCGACCGGATCGTGGCGATGCGCGCTCTCGCCATGGCGCGGAAAGGTCGGCGGGTGGACCGACCGGCATTCGGACCAGCCGCCGCAGGTTTTGGTTCTTGAGGCCGTCATCAGGGCGTCTGCGATAATTGAAAGCATTGGGCACTCCTCTTTTCACTGATCCTGACCATACGACCGGCCGGGCCCGGGAGGCGACTCAATACGCTTGCCTATTAGTAAGTTTGACTTACAATATAAAGATGGACTGGAACGATATACCCTCGCTATTTGCGCTCCGAGCCTTTGAAGCAACGGCGCGACTTGAAAGTCTGACCACCGCCGCACAGAGCCTTAACGTCACCCATGCAGCCATCTCACAGCATATTCGCGCGCTTGAGGCTGAAATGGGCTGCATCCTGACGCGGCGGTCCGGCCGGGGGATTGCGCTGACCCCCGAAGGTCAGAGGCTTGCGCAGGCGCTTTCCGACGGGTTCGGCACCATCGCCGCAGCAACACGAGAATTGCGCGATCAAACCCGTGAGCGGCCCCTTGTCGTAGCAATTACGCCCGCGTTTGGGGAAAACTGGCTTATGCCCAGACTAGGTAAATTCTGGGTCGACCACCCCGAGATTCAGATCTCGCTCCTGCCCTCGCCCGCGCTTGTCGATCTGCGCCGCGACCGGGTCGATCTGGCGATCCGCTTTGGCAAGGGCGACTGGCCGGATGTGAAGATCGAAAAGCTGGTGCGCGCCAATTTCGTCGCCGTCGCCACGCCCGAGCGTATAAGCCTTTCGCCCGATCCTGAAACCGCACCATGGTTCATCAGCACCCCCGATATCGAATTCAGCCAATGGGCAAGGATGATGCATCTGATCACCGACCGGACCCCGGTCACCGAACTGCCCACCGGAGAGCTGGTTTTATCGGCCTGCCGCGCCGGGCACGGGTTTTCAATCCACCCCCGGGCATTGGTCGAAAGCGATATCGCGAAGGGAACGCTTGCGGTGCACGCCGAAGCCGCCGAGGATGCGCATTGCTATTTCATCGTAACGCCAAAGGACGGGATGACCCCCAAGGCCAAGGCCTTTGTCCAATGGCTGCGCTGCTGCGCCTGACAGGTTGAACTTGTCGCTGGGCCTGCTATCTGAACGTGATGGCCCAGAAACCTGCATCCAACTCCAAACAGATCGCCGACAACCGGCGCGCACGGTACGATTATGCCATCGAAGACGATATTGAATGCGGCATCGTTCTGGAGGGGTCTGAGGTCAAATCCCTGCGTCAGGGTCAGGCGCAGATCGCCGAAAGCTATGCCACGGTTGACGATGGGGAGCTGTGGCTGGTCAACAGCTATATCGCCCCCTACCTGCAAGCGCGGACGTTCGGCCACGAAGAACGCCGCCGCCGCAAGCTTCTGGTGTCCAGACGCGAGCTTTCGAAGCTCTGGCAGGCGACGGCGCGTCAGGGGATGACGCTCATTCCACTGTCGCTCTATTTCAATGGCAAGGGCATCGCCAAGCTGAAACTGGGCATCGCCAAGGGCAAAAAGACCGTCGACAAGCGCCAGACCGAGGCCAAGCGCGACTGGGGCCGCCAGAAACAGCGCCTGCTGCGTCACGGCGAATAACGTCGCTCGATCCGGCGAGATGCCTTCTGGGACCACCCGTAAGGGCGGCAGACCGCACTCTTGCCTCAATCCGCGAGCCTCGTTAGGCAGGGAATGAACGCGCTCCGGGGGCAATCATGACAAACAGCGATCCGAAAACCTTAGTCTCGACCGACTGGCTGAACCAGCACCTTCACGACCCCGATCTGCGGGTGCTGGACGCGTCATGGTACCTGGCCGCCGAGGGCCGCGATCCCCGCGCAGAATATGACGCGGCCCATATTCCGGGCGCGCGGTTTTTCGATATCGACGACATCAGCGACCATCGCTCGAAAATGCCGCATATGGTGCCGCCGGTCGAAAAATTCATGTCACGCATGCGCGCGATGGGCGTGGGCGACGGTCATCAGGTGGTTGTCTATGACGGCTCGGGCCTCTTTTCGGCCGCGCGCGTCTGGTGGCTTTTCCGGCTGATGGGCAAAAGCGATGTCGCGGTTCTGGACGGCGGCTTTCCCAAATGGCAGGCCGAGGGGCGGCCGGTCGACGATATGCCCCCGCCGATCCGCGACCGGCACATGACGGTTCAGCGGCAAAATCAGATGATCAAGGATGTAACCCAGGTCGCGGCGGCCTCGAAATTGCGCGATTTCGAAATCATCGACGCGCGCAGCGCCGAACGGTTCCGCGGCGAAGCGCCCGAGCCGCGTCCAGGCCTTCGCGCCGGCCATATTCCGGGCTCCAAAAACCTTCCCTACAAAACCCTGCTGAACCCCGATGGAACCATGAAAGAGACTGGCTCGATCAAAGCGGCCTTTACCGATGCCGGCATCGATCTGGGCAAACCGGTGATCACCACCTGCGGCTCGGGCGTCACCGCCGCGATCCTGTCGCTCGCGCTTGAACGCATCGGCCACCGCAACCACGCGCTCTATGACGGCTCATGGAGCGAATGGGGCATGTATCCCGACCTCAAGATCGCAACCGGAGCCGCGTGATGCTGAACTCTCTGACCGCTCAGCCAAAGGACAAGATCCTGATGCTGATGCAGATGTTTCGTGATGACCCGCGCGAAGACAAGATCGACCTGGGCGTCGGTGTCTACCGCAATGCAGATGGCGTCACCCCGATCATGCAGGCGGTAAAGACCGCCGAACAGCAACTTTGGCAGAGCGAGACAAGCAAATCCTATACCGGCCTTGCCGGTGACCCCGATTTTCACGACGTGATGATCCGGCTGGCTCTGGGCGACAGCGCCCAGCGCGGCAGGCTCGCCGCCGCGGCAACCCCGGGCGGCACCGGCGCTATCCGTCAGGCGCTCGAGCTGGTGCGCATGGCCTCACCGGATGCCACGGTCTGGGTGTCTTCACCGACCTGGCCCAACCATCTGTCGATCCTGCGCTATCTGGGCCTGAACCACACCGAATACCGCTATTTCGATGACGCCGCACGCGCCGTGGATTTCGACGCGATGACCCGGGATTTGTCGCAGGCCAAAGCCGGTGACATCGTTCTCTTGCATGGCTGCTGCCACAATCCCACCGGCGCCAACCTCAACATCAGCCAGTGGCAGGAAATCGCCCGGATCCTCCAGAAAACCGGCGCGATCCCCTTTGTCGATATCGCCTATCAGGGGTTTGGCGACGGGCTTGAGCAAGACGCGCTTGGCCTGCGCCATCTGGCCGCTCAGCTCCCGCAAATGCTGATCGCGGCCAGCTGCTCGAAAAATTTCGGGATCTACCGGGAACGCGCCGGCATTCTGATCGCCCTCGCCGACACCCCGGCCAACGCCGCACTCGCGCAAGAGAGTTTGGCGTTTCTCAACCGCCAGAACTACTCCTTTCCACCCGACCATGGGGCGCGGCTCGTGACCATGATCCTGCAAGATCCCGCGCTGCGCGCCTCCTGGCAAAGCGAGCTTGAAGCGATGCGCACCGGCATGCTTTCGCTGCGCGAGCAGCTGGCAAGCCAGTTACAAAGCCTCTCCGGCTCCGACCGCTTCGCCTTTCTGGCCAGCCACCGCGGCATGTTCTCGCGCCTTGGCGCCTCCCCTGAACAGGTTGAGGCGCTGCGCCGCGACCGCGGGATCTATCTGGTCGGTGACAGCAGGATGAACATCGCCGGCCTCAATGCCCGGACCGTCCCGATCCTGACCCGTGCAATTATCGACTGCGGCATCTAGGATCCGGCGATCTGCAGCTTCCTCTTGGATGAAATATCCCCGCCGGAGGCTCCCTACCGACGGGCAAGCGCTACGGGCGGGGCACCTGGTCTTCTTGGCGCATCCGCTTAACGCAGACGGCAACAAAAAACCCGGGCGCGAACGCCCGGGCAGGTTTTGACCGACAGGGAGGACCGTCAGCCGTTCGAAAACTCCGGATAGGCCTCCATCCCCAGTTCGGCCATATCAAGGCCCATGATCTCATCCTCTTCGCTGACGCGAATGCCCATCACGGCCTTGAGGATCAGCCAGAAGATACCCGAGACGACAAAGACAAAGATGCCCACGACGACAATACCGGTCAGCTGCGCCGTCAGGCTTGCGTCGCCGTTTGTAAAGACAACCGCGATGGTGCCCCAGATGCCGGCTACAAGGTGAACCGGGATTGCACCGACAACATCATCGATCTTAAAGCGGTCCAGAAGCGGCACGGCAAAGACAACCAATGCGCCGCCCACACCGCCGATCAGCGTGGCCGATACCAGCGTCGGCGTCAAAGGCTCCGCCGTGATCGACACAAGCCCGCCCAAAGCGCCGTTCAGGATCATCGTCAGGTCGGGCTTTTTGTAAAGAATCTGGGTGACAATCATCGCCACCACGGCCCCGCTGGCCGCAGCGGTGTTGGTGTTAGAGAAGATACGGCTGATGTCAGCAACATTGGCTGCGGTATCCATATAAAGCTGCGAGCCGCCGTTGAACCCGAACCAGCCGAGCCACAGAATGAATGTGCCAAGCGTCGCCAGAGCCAGGTTCGAGCCCGGCATCGGAACGGTTTTGCCGTCCTTGTATTTGCCGATGCGCGGGCCAAGGATCAAAGCGCCGGCAAGGGCAGCCCAGCCACCAACCGAATGGACCACTGTCGATCCCGCGAAATCGAGAAAGCCCAGCTGATCAAGAAAGCCGCCGCCCCATTTCCAGCTGGCCTGAATCGGATAGATGAAAGTCGTCAACAGCACGACAAAGATCAAAAACGGCCACAGTTTGATGCGTTCGGCAAGCGCCCCCGATACGATCGAGGCGGTCGCCGCGGCAAACATCAGCTGAAAGAAAAAGTCCGATCCGACCGAGGCATAGGTCAGATCCGGCGTCGCGCCGGCCAGACCGACAGGCTCCAGAAAGGTCACCGCAAAGGCGCCCAACACCCCGTTGATCGTCCAGGCATCGCCCGGATACATCAGGTTATAGCCGACCAGATAGTAAAACAGCGAGGCGATGGAAAACAGCGTGACGTTCTTGGTCAGCTGCATCGCAACGTTCTTGCCGCGCACCAGCCCCGATTCCAGCATGGCAAAGCCGGCCGCCATCCAGAAAACCAGAAACCCGGTGACAAGAAACATGAAGGTGTTGAGGATGAATCCGATCTCGCCATTGACCGGGGTTGTATCCGCCTCCTGGGCCAGACCCAGTGTCGGCAGCGCCATTGCCAGCGCAGCAAGAGGGATCGTCTTTGAGAATTTCATTCCATTGGTCCTTTCAGTACGGCGCATCATCAGATCGCGTCTTCGTTGGTTTCGCCCGTCCGCACGCGCACAGCGCTCTGCACATCCAGGACAAAGATTTTGCCATCGCCGATCTTGTCGGTTTTTGCCGTTGTGCGGATCGTCTCGACGACCTGATCGGCCATCGAGGCCGAAACCACGATTTCCAGCTTTACCTTTGGGACAAAGTTCACGGCGTATTCGGCCCCGCGATAAATTTCCGTGTGACCCGATTGCAGGCCAAAGCCCTTGATCTCGGTCACCATCATGCCGCGTACCCCGACCGAAGTAAGCGCTTCGCGGACCTCTTCCAGTTTGAACGGCTTAATAGCTGCAATTATCAGTTTCACGTCTAACCCCTTCCACGTGGCGTTTCTCGTCGCTCCAGATCAGTGCGATCAGGGCCGAGGTTCACAAGCTCGTCATAAGGAAATCACGCGGTAAAACACGCCAGTTTGCACATTTTTTGCACAAATTTGTCTTTCTGACTAATTTTTAGGCACATCAAAAAAGCGGCGAAGAAGCGCTTATGGTCCTCCACTTTCCCGTGGCCAGCCTGTATCGTACCTGAAAAAGAGCAGTAGTAGCGGATTTGGTATTGATGAGCGGCCCCGGAAAGAAACGTCCGTCTCTTGTGGCCGACAAGAGATATTCCAAACCCCGATCAAAGGGCGCCAAACCCACATCGAGGACTGGAAACTCGTCCCGGAACGGGGCCAACGGCGGTGGCGGTGGCGGCAGACGCCCGCCCAAACGGCCGCGGCGCACGCGGTCAAAGGGCCCGCTGGGCCGGATCGGCGGTGTGATCACCGGCATCGCGGGGTTTTTCCTGCACCTGATCTGGAAACTTTTTCTGCGCGCCGCCATCGTCGTCGCTATTCTGGTGGCCATCGGCATCGGCTATTACTATGTGCAGCTTCCCAAATCGACCGATCTGGTTGACGGGCGCACGCGCGGATCAGTGACCATTCTGGACCGCTATGGCGAAACCTTCGCCTGGCGCGGCGATCAATTTGGCGGGATGATCACCGCCAAATCCGTGTCGCCGGCACTGAAAAACGCCGTCATCGCGACCGAAGACCGCCGCTTTTACAGCCATTTCGGGGTAAGTCCGCGCGGGATTGCCAGCGCCATCCGCATCAACCTGAGCGAAGGGCGCGGCCCGCTGACCGGCAACGGTGGCTCAACGATCACGCAACAGACGGCCAAGCTTCTTTGCCTGGGCATCCCCTATGATCCCAAATCAGGAAAATCCGAGGCCGATTACGAAGCCAAATGCCGCGAAAGCTCGCTCTGGCGTAAGATCAAGGAAGCGGTCTTTGCCATGGCGATGGAGCTGAAATACACCAAGGACGAAATCCTGACGATCTATCTGAACCGGGCATTTCTCGGGGCCGGCGCGCGTGGCTATGAGGCCGCTGCACAGCGCTATTTTGGCAAATCGGCGTCCGAGGTCCGGCCCGCCGAGGCGGCGATGCTGGCAGGGTTGCTGGTCGCCCCGTCACGCTATGCCCCCACCCGCGATCTGGCACTGTCGCAACAGCGCGCCAATGTTGTCATCGGACTTATGGAAGAGCAGGGCTATCTGACCAAGGCGCAGGCCGATTATGCCCGGACCAATCCCGCTACGCTGTCGGATGCAGCTCAGGCCCAGTCGGGCGGCTATTTCGCCGATTGGGTGATGGACAGTGGCCCTTCATTCCTGACCCGCAACACGACCGAAGACGTGATCCTGCGCACAACGCTCGACCCCAAGATCCAGACTGCCGCCGAAGAGGCGCTGGCAACGATATTCAAGGACCGGGTGAGCAAGGATTCGTCCGCCGAAGCGGCGATTGTCGTGATGTCCGCCGATGGCGCTGTGCGCGCGATGGTCGGCGGGCGCGATCCCACCGTCTCGGGCGGCTTCAACCGCGCTACCATGGCCAAACGCCAGACCGGTTCGGCCTTCAAACCCTTTGTCTATGCCACCGCTCTGGATATGGGATATAGCTATTCCGATGTCGTGCAGGACACCCCGCTGACCATAGACATACCCGGATCCGGCCCTTGGTCGCCCAAAAATTACTCGCGCAAATATCTTGGCCCGGTAACCCTGACCGATGCTTTGCGGCTGTCGCTCAATGTTCCGGCGGTGCGTGTCTCCGAAGCGGTGGGGCGTGACAATGTCCGCAAGGTTGCGGCCGGTTTCGGCATCGAAAGCGATCTGGCCATGGGACCGGCCCTGGCCCTGGGCGCATCCGAGGCGAGCGTGCTTGAGATGACCGGCGCCTATGCAGGGTTCCTCAACGGCGGCAGCAGTGTCACACCTTACGGGCTGATCGAGCTGAAACTTCAGGGCGACAATACCCCGCTGATGGATCAGTCGGGCGGCATGAAGGAACGCGTCATTTCGAACGATGCGGCCCGGCAACTGGTCTATATGATGAACCAGGTGGTTGAGCGCGGCACCGGCAAAAACGCAAGGCTGAAAGGCCGCCCGGTCGCCGGAAAGACCGGCACGACACAATCGGCGCGGGACGCGTGGTTCGTTGGCTTTACCGCCGATTACGTCGCCGGCGTCTGGATGGGCAATGATGACAACGCCCCCCTGACCGGCGTCACCGGCGGCACCCTGCCCGCTGCGATCTGGCAAGAGATGATGCAAAAGGTCGAAGAGGGCGTGCCTGTCAAACCTTTGCCGATGATCGAGCCTGCCTCGCCCCCCAAAGTCGCGGCAAGCCAGCCCCAGCCGGCCAGAAAAAAGCGCCGGACAGAGAATATTCTGTTTAACGTCTTGCGTCAGATTCTGGGCGGCGGGAACTGAGCGGCGCGCGGTTTCGCGCGCGCCACCCGCCTCGTCGCTCCCCGGTCAGCCGAGCGTTTTAAGATCGCGGATCAGCCGGTCAAGATCGCCGCCGCGCTGATCCAGAAGCGCACCGATTTCCGAGCGTTCTGTCAAGAGAAGGTTCACCCCTTCGATCATCAGGTTGAAAAACTTGTCGCTGCCTGAACGGTCGGTGACCTGAAAGGTCATGAAAAACGGCGCCTGCCCCCTGAGCCTGGCGCGGGTTTTCACCTCGTAAAAGCTTTTGACCTTCTGGGCATCGACCACCTCGATCTGACCACCGATAAACTCGCGGAAACGCCGGCCGTAGCGACGGCCGATATATCCGCGGAACGCATCGGTAAAGGCGCGCATCTGCGCAGGGCTCGCCCGGCGCGCGTCCGGGCCCAGCGTATAGCGGGCGATCGCGTCTACATCCGCATATTTGGCAAAAATCTTCTCGAAAGAGACGAACATCTCGCTCTCGGACTGACCCGAGTTGATGACCGCGTTGATTTCACCGACCAGATTATCCACCAGAACCCGCGCCTGATCCTTGGTCAATGCCAGGGCCGGGCCAGCAGCAAGAACGGCCGCCGCACCCGCGATGAGGCTACGACGGCTAAGCTTACTGTCCATATAATTCATTGAAAATACTTCCACTTTTTTCTACAACACTAACACCCAGATTATATCTGCGGTGCTGAAGATAAAGCAGCCGGGCCTGATTATAGCCATCGGCGCTGTCGTAATAGATAGAGTCGACACTATCGGAAAAACGATACCTTTCACCCAATCGTGATGCGACCTTGGTGCCAAGGTCCCAGTATTTTTCCGGCGCAGGCAGACCCGCGGTCACCGGATTGGTGAACAGATCGACAACCCGTCCAACAAAATGACGCTCGGTCGAAGGGCCGATGACCGGCAGGACGACGTAGTTCCCCTCCGGCACGCCCCATTTATAAAGCGTTTCGCCAAAATCGGTATCCGCCGCGAACAGCCCCGCGTCCGAGGCCGGGTCCAGAACCCCGCCAAGGCCAAAGACGGTGTTGAACAAGAACCGCATTCCATTCTTCCCGGCGCCTTCAACGTCGCCCTGCAGGATCTTGTTGACCACAAGGCTTGGCAAGCTGAGGTTGGCGGCGAAATTGCCGACCCCCTGCCGGATCGGTTCAGGCAGCAGCCTGCCATAAACCTGAGAGGCCGGGCGGATAACGCCGCGATCCAGTGCCAGGTTGCTTTCATAGGTGGCGCGGTTCTGATTCTCGAAAGGATCACTGTTCCTGCTGGGCAAATCCGGCCGGGCGCAGGCGCCAAGAGCCGCCACAAGACCGAGGGTTGCGAACATTTTCAATAAAACACTGGATTTTTTCTGCATCTGCACAACCATTCCGTCTCAACGTCTTGTTTGTATTTTTCCACTCATACTGCACTGGAAGGAAAAGCCCAGAGCGGACCGCCCGGATCGGGACGCCCTGTGGCAGATCAGTGACAAATTACGGCGCAAACCTCTGAATTCATTGACACGGGGAATGGGCAACAAACCGCTGGAGCGTCAGGCGTGCAGGCAAGCGACCGCCAAACCGGGCTGAAAGAGCTGCGCAGCGCACGTCGTCAGGCCCGCGCGGCATTCTGGGCGGTCGCGATTTTCAGCGTTTTTGTCAATCTCCTGATGCTGACCGGTCCGCTTTTCATGTTGCAGGTCTATGACCGGGTCCTGACAAGCAGGTCCGAGCAAACTCTGGCGGCGCTATTCCTGCTGGTGGTTTTTCTCTTTCTTGTGATGGGGCTTCTGGATTTTCTGCGCGGCCGCATTCTGGCGCGTATCGGGGCGCGGTTTCAGTCGCGGCTGGAGCTTCGGGTATTTTCCGCCTCGCTCCGCAGGGCGGGTGCGGGCAGGCAGCCGGGCAGCCCCGGCCGCGCGGTGGCCGAGCTTGAGGCGGTGCAAAGTCTGCTGTCATCGCCGGTTCTGGCGGCGGCGTTCGATCTGCCATGGACACCGTTGTTCATGGCCGCGATCCTGATTTTTCACCCCCTTCTGGGCCTCTTGGCGATCATCGGCGGCGGGATTCTGATTCTGACGGCCCTGCTCAATCAGATCGCCACGCGCCAGCTGATCGCCCAGGCGAACGGTGCCGCGCAGCATGCCTATGACTGGTCGGCGCGGATTCACGAGCAGGCCGAGACGGTTCAGAGCCTGGGAATGCGCCGCGCGGCGTTTCAACGCTGGCAGGCCGCGCGCCGCAGCAGCCTGATCCGCAACATCGCCCTGAGCGACCGCAGCGGCGGGTTTCTGGTGGCCTCGCGAACATGGCGGCTGTTTTTGCAATCGGCGATGCTGGCATTTGGCGCCTATCTGGTTCTGGCCGATCAACTTAGCGCCGGCGCCATGGTTGCGGCCTCCATTCTTCTGGGCCGCGGGCTGGCGCCGGTTGAAACGGTGATCGGGCAATGGGCCGTGGTGCAACGCGCGATCAAAGGCTGGAACGGGCTGGCCACGCTTTTGAGCGAGGTCCCGCCACAAGCGCAGCCCTTGCCGCTGCCCAGACCGCGCGCCGCGCTTTGGGTGCATCAGCTGACGGTGCGGCCACCGCAGGAAAAGCAGGCCGCCCTGCGCATGGTGTCCTTTACCGTCGAACCCGGGCAGGCGGTCGGCGTCATCGGCCCAAGCGGGGCGGGAAAAACCACGCTGGCCCGCGCCCTGACCGGGGTCTGGCCAGCGGCGGCCGGCAGCATCCGTCTGGATCGGGCCGCGATCGGACAATATGAGCCCGATGAGCTGGGCCGGTATATCGGTTATCTGCCGCAGCGGGTTCAGCTGTTCGATGGCACGATTGCGCAAAACATCGCGCGGCTGTCCGACGATCCGGACCCCGAAATGATCGTTCGGGCCGCAAAACTGGCCGCAGCGCATGAGCTGATCCTGACCCTGCCCCAAGGCTATGACACAGAGGTTTCGGCAACGGCCAGCCGGCTGTCGGGGGGGCAGATCCAGCGGATCGGCCTTGCCCGCGCGCTGTTCGGCGATCCGGTTCTTCTGATCCTTGATGAGCCGAATGCCAATCTCGACAATTCCGGCTCTGACGCTTTGAACGCGGCTGTCCGGCAAATGAAGAAAAGCGGCAAATCGGTGCTGATCATGGCGCACAGGCCCGCCGCGATACAGGAATGCGATCATTTGCTGATGCTTGAAAACGGCACCCGCCGCGCCTTTGGCCGCAAGGAGGCGGTGCTGCGTCAACTGGTGCAAAACCACGATCAGATCGCCGCTGGCAAGACCGGGGGCGTTGCGTGATCAGGCCGCCCGCGGCCGAGTGGCAGGTCAGGGGGCTGATCCTGTCGGGTGCCGCGATCATCGCTATTTTGCTGGGCGGTTTCGGCGCCTGGTCGGTGTTTTCCTCGCTTTCGGGCGCGGTGATCGCGGGCGGGCGGCTCGAAGTGGCCCGCAACCGGCAGATCATTCAGCATCCCGATGGCGGGGTGGTCGAGGCGGTTCTGATCGACGAAGGCGACACCGTTGCGCGCGGCGACACCCTGATCCGGCTTGATCCTGGCCAGTTACGCGCCCGCCTCGCCGTGGTCGACGCCCGTTTTTTCGCGCTGCTGGCACGGCAGGACCGGTTGCGCGCCGAACGCGACGGCGCCCGCGCCATCACCTTCGATCCGGCCCTCGCCGAAAGCGCGCCGCACTCCGAGGCTCTCGTGGCATTGATGCAGGGGCAAAATCGCCTGTTCGACGCACGCCGAACCGCCCGCAGGCAGCAGGTTGATCAGCTGCGCAAGCGCCGGGCGCAGATCAGGGATCAGATTACCGGCCTTGCTGCCCAGAAACAGGCATCGACCGAGCAGACCGCGCTGATCGATGCCGAGATGCGCAATCAGGAGATGCTTCTTGATCGCGGTCTGACCCAGCGATCCCGCGTCCTTGGCCTTCGGCGCGAGAAGGTTCGCCTTCGCGGCCTCGCGGGCGAACTTTCGGCGCAGATGGCACTTTCCGCCGAACGGATCACTGAAATCGGCATCGAAATCCTCAAGGTTGAAAGTGGCCTGCGAGAGACCGCCATCACCACCCTGCGCGAGATTGAGCCACGTCTGGTCGAGCTGGCGCAGGAGCGGATAACCCTGCGCGAACGGCTAAGCCGGCTTGACATTCGCGCGCCGGTCTCGGGCATTGTGTATGATCTTGCGGTGTTTGCAGAACGTTCGGTAATCAGGCCCGCGCAGGCGGTGCTTTATATCGTCCCGCAGGACCGCCCGATGCTGGTCAATGCGCGCACCCCCCCCGTTCACGTCGATCAGGTCTTTGCCGGTCAGATGGTCGATCTGCGCTTTCCCGGCTTTGACCAGAAAACCACGCCCAGCCTGCGGGGCCGCATTCTTCGGATATCGGCCGACGCCTTTTCCGACGAAGCGACAAACAGCAGCTTTTACCGCGCCCGGATCGAGATCCTGCCGGGCGAAGAGGCCCGGTTGGCCGGCGGGCAAGTTCTCCGCCCCGGCCTTCCGGTCGAGGCTTTCATTCGGACCGGTGACCGCAGCCCGATGGCATTTCTTCTGGCCCCTCTGGCCGATTATTTCCGCAAAGCCTTCCGCGAAAGCTGATTTCCCGCTTTTCCCCCGCCCGGCCCGGCGTTAGCTTCTGGGCAAGCTTGATAGAAGGATGCCCAATATGTCGAAGATTGAAACACGCCTCAGCGAACTTGGCGTCACCCTGCCCAGCGCCCCGGCGCCTGCGGCCAATTACGTGCCTTTCGTGCGGGTGGGCGACATGGTTTACGTCTCGGGCCAGATCTCGAACGGGCCGGACGGGCTGATCACCGGCAAGCTGGGCGCGGATATGGCGACCGAAGAGGGTGCCGCAGCTGCCAAGACCTGCGCAATTGGCCTTCTGGCCCAGATCAAAGCGGCCTGTGAGGGCGATCTCGACCGGCTAGTCCGGGTTGTCAAACTGACCGGCTTTGTAAACTCCACCGGTGATTTCACCGATCAGCCCAAGGTGATCAACGGCGCCTCTGATTTTCTGGTCGAGGTTCTGGATGACGCGGGCTCTCATAGCCGCTCAGCGGTCAGCGCTGCCTCGCTGCCGCTTGGCGTGGCGGTCGAGATTGAGGGTATCTTTCAGATCCGCTAACCCCGCTCAGTGCAGGACCCCGCCACATGGCACACCCCGTCGCCCCCCTTGATCCGCTGTTTCTGGTCCCGCCGCTGGCGCATCGCGGCTTTCACGACATTGCGGCGGGCCGGCCGGAAAACTCGCGCGCCAGTATCCGCGCAGCAATCGAGGCCGGATATGGCATCGAAATCGATGTTCAGCTGTCGTCGGACGATCAGGCGATGGTTTTCCATGACTACCATCTGGGGCGGCTGACCACCGCGCAGGGCGCCCTGCACCTGCATAGCGCGGCCGAGCTTTCGGCAGTGCCGCTGCGCCATGGCGACGAAGGCATACCGACGCTGAAGGAGGTTCTGGCGCTTGTGCGCGGGCAGGTGCCGCTGCTGGTTGAGATCAAGGATCAGGACGGGCAGATGGGCCCGAACGTCGGCCCGCTTGAGGCGCAGGTGGCCCGACATCTGGCCGGGTACGACGGGCCGGTAGCGGTCATGTCCTTCAATCCCCATTCCATTCGCACAATGGCCGAAGTGGCCCCCTCTCTGGCGCGCGGCCTTGTGACCAGCGCCTATAAGGCCAGCGACTGGAAAACCCTGAAACCCGCCACCCGCGAGCGGCTGCGCGCCATTCCCGATTTCGGCGACATTGGCGCCAGCTTCATCAGTCACGAGGCCAAAGACCTTGGCTCGCCCCGCGTGGCCGAGTTGAAAGAGCAGGGAGCGCATATTCTGTGCTGGACCATCCGGTCGCCCAAGGCCGAGGCAGAGGCCCGCAAAATCGCCGAAAACATTACCTTTGAAAATTATGCAGCACCCGGCGGGCTTGACCTGACGACAGGGCGGCCCACCTAGTGTCAGGCATCATGCCGCACAAAAATGACTGAACAACGTATCGAAATCAACGTCCTGTCGTCGCTTTCGCAGATCGACGCCACAACGTGGGACGCCTGCGCCGCCCCCGAAGCATCGGACGGCGGGCGTCCTGCCGACCCGTTTACGACCCATCGCTTTTTGAAAGCACTGGAAGACAGCGGATCGGTGGGTCGTGGCACCGGATGGCAGCCACAGTATCTGACCGCCGAACTGGGGGGGCAGGTTATCGCTGTCGCGCCGCTTTACGCCAAAAGCCACAGTCAGGGCGAATATATCTTCGATCACAACTGGGCCCATGCTTATGAACGCGCCGGCGGGCGTTATTACCCCAAGCTTCAGATGGCCGTTCCATTCACGCCCGCCACCGGACGGCGGCTTCTGACGCGGCCGGGGCTGGGCGCGATTGGTAAATCGGCATTGGTTCAGGGCGCGGTTCAGCTTGCCGCCGAAAACCGGCTTTCTTCCCTTCACATCACCTTTTGCACGCAGGACGAGGCCGAGGCAGGTCAGGCCATGGGCCTGATGCACCGCACCTCGCAACAGTTTCACTGGCACAACCGGGGATACGCCGATTTCGGTTGTTTTCTGGCCGGGTTGTCGTCGCGAAAACGCAAGAATATCCGCAAGGAGCGCAGCGCCGCCCAAGGGTTCGGCGGGCGGATCCGAACGCTTACCGGCGATCAAATCGAGCCGCATCACTGGGATGCCTTCTGGCGGTTTTATCAGGACACCGGCGCGCGCAAATGGGGCACCCCTTACCTGACGCGCGATTTTTTCGACTGCGCTCAGGACACTCTACGCGATGATATCGCGCTGGTTCTGGCCGAGCGTGGCGGGGAGTATATTGCCGGGGCCCTCAACTTTATCGGCCGCGACGCACTTTTTGGCCGCTACTGGGGCTGCACCGAAGATCACCCCTGCCTGCATTTCGAGCTTTGCTATTATCAGGCGATCGATTTTGCCATTGACCACGGGCTTGCGCGTGTCGAGGCTGGCGCGCAGGGCGAGCACAAGCTGGCGCGCGGCTATATGCCGGCGGTCACACATTCGCTTCACTGGGTGGCCGATGAGGGGTTCCGTGACGCCATCGGTCAGTATCTTGAGGCCGAGCGTCAGGCGGTTGACCACGATATCGAGGTTCTGACCGCCTATGGCCCCTTCAGAAAAACCATGTCGGAGGACTGATCATGACAGAGAAACTGAGCGAAACGGAACAGCGCGAGCAACTGGCCCCGCTTTTCGATGCTGGCTGGCAAATGGTTCAGGGGCGTGACGCGATCTGCAAGACCTTCGAGTTTGGCAGTTTCATCGCCGCCTTCGGCTGGATGACGCGCGCCGCTCTCTGGGCCGAAAAGCTGAACCATCATCCCGAATGGTCGAATGTCTACAACCGGGTCGAGGTCACGCTCAGCACGCATGACGCCGGCGGTCTGACCGGGCTCGACGTGAAACTGGCACAAAAAATGGATGCACTTAAATGACTATGGATACCGTCATCATAAACGGGATTACGGTTGGCGATATCCTGTCGCCGCAATGGCTTGCCGCGGTGGCGGGCAACCTGTTTCTTGCGATCTTTATCCTGATCGCCGCTTTTATCTTTTCAAGCTGGGCGCGGCATCGCCTGATCCGGCTGGGCGAGGAATATGACAAGGTCGACGATACGCTTTTTGCCTTTCTGGGGTCGGTTACGCGATATGTAATTCTGGCCTTTGCCGGGGTCTTCATTCTGAACCGGTTTGGGGTTCAGACCGCATCGCTTATCGCGATTATCGGTGCTGCGGGTCTGGCAATCGGGCTGGCATTGCAGGGAACCCTGTCCAATATCGCGGCTGGGGTGATGCTGATCATGTTCCGCCCCTTCAAGAAGGGTGACTTCATTCAGGCAGCAGGGCAGATGGGCACGGTCAAGGAAGTGTCGATCTTCACCACCGAAATCGCCTCGGTCGGGAACGTGCAGGTTATTGTCCCCAATGCTTCGATCTGGGGAACAGCAATCACCAATTATTCAAGCTACGAGCATCGCCGCGCCGAATGGACCTTTGGCGTTGGCTATGGCGCCGATCTTGCCAAGGCCGAGACGATCATTCGTGACACGATCATGGCCGACCCCAGATCGCTGAGCGAGCCCGAGCCTTTCATTCAGGTGAACAACCTCAATGCCAGCTCGGTCGATTTTCTGGTGCGCGTCTGGGTCGCCTCCAGCGATTATTTTGCCTATCAGGCCGATATGAAACGCGCGGTGAAAGAGGCGCTGGACAAGGCCGGCGTCGAAATCCCCTTTCCGACCCGGACCATCATTCAGACCGGGCAATGACCGGACCCCCGCGCAAGCCGACGCGCGCGGGTGCCGACCTCAATTCAGATCGCGTCAAGCATCGCTTCGCCGCCGGAAACTTCGCAGGTTCCCGGGCTTTCCTCGCAATGCAGAACGCGCACCTGACCGTCCTCGACATACATCGCATAGCGTTTTGAGCGCCCGATCAGGCCCGCCGGCGCGGCGGTGAAATCCATGCCCAGCGCGCGGGTAAAGGCGCCATCAGCATCGGCCAGAAGCGTCAGACCTGCCGCGCTGGCACCCGTGGCATCGCCCCAGGCCTTCATCACATGCGGATCGTTGACCGAAATACAGATAATCTCGTCCACGCCCTTGGCATCAAAGCCATCCTTGGTGCGGATAAAGCTGGGAACATGCGCCGAATGGCAGGTCGGGGTATAGGCCCCCGGAACGGCAAAGATCACCACTTTGCGCCCCTTCGTCCTGCTCGACAGGTTGACCGTTTCGGGGCCGTTTTCACCGATTTTCAAAAGATTTGCATCCGGCAGCCTGTCGCCCTGGGAAATCGTCATTGTCGTGCCTTCTCGATGATTGTAATTCCTCTTCCCCCGGATATAGGCTGACCCGGCGAAAAGGAAAGCAGGGGATGCCGAAATGAGCCATATCGTTGTCGTTGGCGCCGGCCAGGCGGGGGCATCTCTGAGCGCAAAACTGCGCAGTCTGGGATTTGGCGGCGAAATTACGCTTATCGGCGCCGAACCGGTCCCCCCCTATCAGCGCCCGCCGCTGTCCAAAGCCTATCTTCTGGGCGAGATGGGCGAAGAGCGCCTTTATCTGCGCCCCGAAAGCTTTTACGCAGACCAAAAGATAAAGCTGCGACTGGGCAGGCCGGTCGATGCCATCGATCCGGCCGCGAAAACCGTCACGCTCGGGTCCGAGGTGCTAAGCTATGACGATCTGGTGCTGACCACGGGGTCCGAGCCGCGCCGCCTGCCGGCAGCGATAGGCGGCGCTCTGGACGGCGTCTTTACCGTGCGCACCCTTGCCGACATCAACCATATTGCCCCCCATGTGGCGCCGGATGCCCATGTTCTGGTGATCGGCGGCGGCTATATCGGCCTTGAGGCGGCGGCGGTGGCGGCCAAACGCGGGATGAAGGTGACCCTTGTCGAAATGGCCGAGCGTATTCTGGGGCGGGTGGCGGCACCGGAAACCTCGGATTATTTTCGCGCTCTGCACCGCTCGCACGGGGTCGAGATTCTGGAAAATATCGGGCTTGAGCGGCTTACAGGTGACGGCAAAGTCACCGGTGCCCGCCTGAGCGACGGGCGCGAGATTGCCGTCGACATGGCGATTGTCGGGGTTGGCATAACGCCCTCATCCGCCCTTGCAGAAGCGGCCGGGTTAGAGATGGATAATGGCATTTCAACCGATGCCTATGGCCGCACATCGAATCCGTCGATATGGGCGGCGGGCGATTGCGCCTCATTTCCATGGCGGGGTGCGCGCATTCGTCTTGAAAGCGTGCAGAACGCCATAGATCAGGCCGAACTGATCGCCGAAAACCTGCTGGGCGCGGAAAAGATCTATGATCCGCACCCCTGGTTCTGGTCCGATCAATATGACGTCAAACTACAGATTGCCGGGCTGAACGCCGGTTATGACCGCGTCGCCGTGCGCCCCGGCGAAAAGGATGGCGCGGTATCCCATTGGTATTATCGTGACGGGCGGCTGATCGCCGTGGATGCGATGAACGACCCGCGCGCCTATATGGTCGGCAAGCGCCTGATCGAAGCCGGTAAATCCGTGCCTGAGGCCGAGGTTGCCGACCCCGCCACCGACCTCAAAGCACTTCTGAAACGTTGAGGATCATCGCCGGCAAGCATCGCGGCCTGACCCTTGCATCGCTGGGCAAGGGCGATAGCGCCGCACATCTCAGACCCACACCCGACCGGGTTCGCGAAAGCCTGTTCAACATCCTCGGCCATCATGATGTCATCGACGGGGCGGTTGTTCTGGACCTTTTTGCGGGCACCGGCGCATTGGGGCTTGAAGCGCTCTCGCGCGGCGCGGCGCGGGCGATCTTTGTCGATAACGGCCCGAAATCCCACAGCCTGCTGTCGCGCAACATCGCGCTAAGCCGTGAAGAAGGTGCCACAACGATCATCCGGCGCGATGCGACACGGCTGGGCCCGGCGGCGAGTGCAGGCGCCGGGGCGGCCGGGCTGGTCTTTCTTGATCCGCCCTATGGCAAAAACCTTGGCGCAGCGGCGCTGTTGGCGGCGCAAAGCGGCGGCTGGATCGCGCCCGGGGCGCTGATTGTCTGGGAAGAGGCAAAGCCGCAGTTCCCGCCAGACGCCGATTTCACCCTGCTTGATCAACGGCGCTACGGCGACACCCATATCACCCTGCTGGCCGCGCCCGGCGCGCCTTGAGCACCCTGCGCCGACAGGTCAGCCTTTGGCGGCCGCGTCGAACAGCCCGCCGGGCGAGAGGGTAAA
>JASBSV010000140.1 GCA_030148745.1 Paracoccaceae bacterium | reverse complement strand
AAAGAGGCTCATCAATTTGCCATAGACATCGGTGAAGGTCAGGGTGATCCGGCGCAGGCCGTTGGCGTCGGTGGCAATCAGCATCCGCAGGTTGCCCAGCGCCAGTTGCCGCAGGCGGATGACCACATCCTCGCGCAGGATCTCGGCATCGGTGGCCGGGGCATGGCCCAGAATGCGGGCGATGCGGGTGAAGGCGTCGGGCGCCAGCACCTCGTCGATGCGGTTGGCGCTGTTGAGCGAGACGCGAAGCTGCGAGGCGCTGCCCAAAAGCTCGACACTGTCGAGAAACATGCCACCCGCGCCCCGGTCGCAAAACGCAAGGATCAGGGAGCCGGGCAGGGCTTGGGCAGGTGGCGCGATCGCTCGGGGCATGGGTTCCTCTCCTGTCGGTCTATATCGCAGATTGTTAAGATTTTGAAAATGGCTTTCAGGGAATGTGATCTGCCTGCCGGGTCGCAAATAAAAAGGCGCGCCCCGGTGTCAGGAGCGCGCGCGGGGCCAGCGGCGGTTTTCGAGTGCCGGCCATCCTGAAAAAGGGGAGGAGGATCAGCCGCCCCAGGTGCGGACCGGACCGGAATCCATATGCACGAAGTTGGAGCGATAATAGCGCCCGACACCGCCGGCCGACATCGCCTGTGCGGCGCGCGCCATTTGGCTGACCGAACGTGAGGACAGGCGAAGATCGGCTGCCTTGCCCTTGATATGCATCGATTTTTTGGCAACGCCGCGCGATCTGCGGCGCAGCATCGCATTGGTCTTGGCGGTGCGGTAGCCCGAAAGCAGCAGATAGGGTTCGCTCACTTCCATCAGCCGGTGCGAGGCGGCCATGATGTCGACATTGCGCGGATCGATGCGGATCACCTCATCCTGGCGCCAGTCGCGCATGAAATAATTGATCTCGTTCAGCGCCTCGCCGATATATTTGCCGTCGATCCAATAGATTGTGTCAAGGTTTTCACCGGTGCGGCCCGAGTACATGCGGATGCGGCGTATATCACCGCCGCCGCGCAGAAACCCCGCCGCTTTGGAATAGGTAGGTGCCGCTGTGAGTGCCGTTGCGGCGAAAGCTGTCAGAAGCCCACGCCGGGAAATGCCTGTCGAAATGCCAGTCGTCATTGGGTTTTAACCGTCCCATTTATCTGTCGGGCGCCTTATTCAAAGGCGTTCCCGAAACCTCATCCCCAGATGTGCGCAATTTATGGCACGGATGGATTCGCAGACAAAGGCAAGATTCGCCGCCTGGGGCGAAAAAGGCACAAATCGGCGAAAATCTGCTTAAACTTGCAATTGGCAGGGAACTGTTGCGCGAATGATGCGTTTGTGCGGCCCGGCGGGCGCAGCGCTGTGAATTCGCCGGGCGCCGGGAAGATTTATATAGACTTTGATTTGTTGAGGTTCTGAGATGGTGGCAGGGTCCGGTTTCAGTGAGCAGTGGAAAATATAGAATGAATATTTCAACAGGATATGCGCCCGCGATTACGGGCATTCGCAAAGGATCGGGTTACTGGCTGGCGGCGATGCTGGCGTTTATGGCGGCGCTGGCGGCTTTGGCCGGGCCTTCGCGCGCCTCGGTCACCGCGTTTCAGCAGGCCGTGGCCGAAGCGGCGGCCGATGACCGGGCGGTGGCCGAGTTTTATCGCGAGCGCGGCTATGCCCCGATCTGGACCGGGCGCAGCAATGCCGATGCCAAGCGGCGCCGGGCTTTTCTGGCGGCGGCGGCGCGGGCCGGCGATCACGGGCTTCCGCAGGGGCGCTATGATCCGGCAGCGCTGAGACAGGCGATGCGCGATCTGCGCGGCGACCGCGAGCGGGGGTTTCTTGAGGTCGAGTTGAGCCAGATCTTTCTGCGCTATGCGCGCGATGTGCAGACCGGGGTTCTGACCCCGTCGCAGATCGACCGGGGCATTGCCCGGGTGGTGCCGCTGCGCGGGCGCAAGCAATTGCTTGAGGCGTTCAGCAAATCCTCGGCCCGGGGTTTTTTGCGCGCGCTTCCGCCGCAAACGCCCGAATACCTGCGGCTGATGAAGGAAAAGAAGCGTTTTGAGGCGCTGGTGGCGCGCGGCGGCTGGGGCGGGCAGGTGCCGGCGCGGTCACTGAAGCCGGGGCGCGGCGGCGCGGCGGTGGTGGCGCTGCGCGACCGGCTGGTGGCCATGGGGTATATGCGCCGCTCGGCCAGCCCCGATTACGATGTGGCGCTGCAAAAGGCGGTGCAGGCGTTTCAGGCAGATCACGGGCTGGCGCCCGACGGGGTTGCCGGGCGCGCCACCATGGCCGCGATCAACATCCCGGCGCGGGTGCGCCTGCAGCAGGTGATCGTCGCGATGGAGCGCGAGCGCTGGATGAACCAGCCTTTGGGCAAGCGGCACATCATGGTCAATATCACCGATTACACCGCCCGGATCATCGATGACGGCAAGGTCACCTTTGCTACCCGCGCGGTGGTGGGCAAAAATGCCGACGACCGCCAGACGCCCGAGTTTTCGGATATGATGGAACACATGGTCATCAACCCGACCTGGAATGTTCCGCGCTCGATCGCGACGCGCGAATACCTGCCGTTGTTTAAGAAAAACCCCAATGCGGCGGGGCAATTGCGGCTGATCAATACCCGCGGTCAGATCGTCCAGCGCTCGGAAATCGACTTTTCCCAATATACCGAAAAGAACTTTCCCTTTGACGTGAAAGAGCCGCCAAGCCGGCGCAATGCGCTGGGTCTGGTCAAATTCATGTTCCCCAATAAATACAACATCTATCTGCATGACACGCCGGCCAAATCGCTCTTTGGCAAGCAAAAGCGCGATTTCAGCCATGGCTGCGTGCGGCTTCAGGACCCGTTCGATTTCGCCTATGCGCTGCTGGCCCCGCAGGAGCGTGATCCGGTCGGGTTTTTCAAGGCCAAGCTGAACACCGGCAAAGAGACGGTGGTGCCGCTTGCGCAGGAGGTTCCGGTGCATCTGATCTATCGCACCGCCTTTACCCAGGCCAGAGGGCGGGTGCAGTTCCGCCATGATGTCTATGGTCGCGACGCAAAAATCTGGACCGGGCTGGCCAATGCCGGGGTGGCGCTTGGCGCGGTGAAAGGGTAATCCTGAGCGCCGAGGGGCGCGAGGGTTTGCGATGAGCTTTACAATCAGTGAAATCGCCGGGGCGCTTGAGGCGCGGGCCGAAGGGGATCTGGATCTGCGGGTCGATCACGCGGCCGAGCCGCAGGATGCCGGGCCCGGCGATCTGGCGCTGGCGATGAAGCCCGAGTATGGCCCGGCGCTGGCACAGGGCGCGGCGCGCGCGGCGATCCTGTGGGATGGCGCCGACTGGCGCGGGCTGGGCCTTGAGGCGGCGATATTCGTGCCGCGCCCGCGCTATGCGATGTCGGGGCTGACCGCTCTGATGGACGGCGGCCCGCAGATCGCCGAAGGGGTGCATCAAACCGCCGTCATCGACCGCAGCGCGGTGATCGGCAAGGGCGCGCGCATTGCCCCTTTCGTGGTGATCGGCCCGCGCGTGCATATCGGCGCCGGCGCGCGCATCGCCCCGCATGTCACC
>JASBSV010000139.1 GCA_030148745.1 Paracoccaceae bacterium | reverse complement strand
CGTGACCAAACCGGATTCGACCGCGACATCCATCCCGGGCGTTTTCGCCGCCGGCGATCTGACCGATCACATCTATCGTCAGGCGGTCACCAGCGCCGGTATGGGATGTATGGCAGCACTTGAGGCGGAAAAATACATTGCAAAGATGGAAGCAGAGGCGACCGCCAAAGCGGCCGAGTAAGCCCCCTCGAGCGTTTCGCGTTAAACCTGAATCACCTAACGCTGCCTGAAATAAAAGATTTCAACGCGTTACGTGATGCTGAATGCCTCACGTCAAACGCGAAACGCTTTAGGCGGCGGCGATTTTCTGGGGCGGTTTGGGTTTGCGGCTGTTGGCGTCGATGAAGCCGAGCACCAGCGGGCGGATATTGTCGCGCCAGCTTTTGCCGGCGAAAATGCCGTAATGGCCGGCGCCCGGTTCAAGGTGGCTGGCCTTTTTGCTGTCGTCGAGGCCGGTCAGCAGCGGCAGGGCCGCAAGGCATTGGCCGGGGGCGGAGATATCGTCCTTTTCGCCTTCGACGATCTTGACCGCGACATCGGAAATCGCGCTGAAATCGACCGGTTTGCCCTCGATGGTGAAAGCGTTGCGGGCGATGTCGCGTTCCTTGAAGATCCGGTGGACAGTGGAGAGGTAGAACTCGGCCGTCATATCCATCACCGCGAGATATTCGTCATAAAAGCGGTTGTGTTTGTCGCCGTCGCAGGCTTCGCCCTTGGCCGCGGTCAGGATCTGGTTAGTGAAGGCGCGGGTGTGGCGTTCGGCGTTCATCGACATGAAGGAGGCCAGTTGCAGCAGGCCCGGATAGACCTTGCGCCCGACGCCTGCATGTTTGAAGCCGACGCGCTGGATCAGCGTTTCTTCGAGCTGGCCCATGGTGACGCGGCGGCCGAAGTCGGTGACATCGGTGGGGGCGGCGTCGGGATCGACCGGCCCGCCGATCAGGGTCAGCGAGGCGGGCTGATCCTTTGGCGCCTCTTCGGCCAGAAGGGCGGTGGCGGCCAGCGCCAGCGGCACCGGCTGGCAGACGGCGATGACGTGAATATCGGGGCCGAGGTGGCGCATGAAATCGACCAGATAGAGCGTGTAATCCTCGACGTCGAATTTACCTTTGGAGACGGGGATGTCGCGGGCATTGTGCCAGTCGGTGATATAGACATCGGCATCGGGCAGAAGGCTGGTGACGGTGGAGCGTAAAAGCGTAGCGTAATGGCCCGACATTGGTGCTACCAGCAGGATCTGGCGCTTTTGACGCACGCGGCCCTGAACCCGGAAGGCGATCAGGTCGCCAAAGGGTTTTTCAACCAGGGTTTCGACATTGACCAGATGGTCGCGGCCATCGACGCCGACCACGGAATTAATGTTCCAGCCCGGTTTGGTGATCATCCGGCGAAAACTGCGCTCGGTCACCTCGCCCCAGGCGGCCATCACCTGAAACATCGGATGCGCAACGAGCCCGGTTGCCGGGTAGGAGGCCATGGCGCGCGCGGTTGCCCCCAACCATTCGTTGGTGTTGCGCATGGTTTCCATCAGATCATATGTCACCATATACTTCATGTGCTATCCTTTTGATGCAGCCTTGCGTTGCTGCGCTGCGGAAAAATTTAGGGGGTTACCTGGGTAATGACAACTGACGAAGCGAAATCAGCCGCCGATTTGGAGCGTTTGAACGCGAATTTGGCGAGGATTGAAGAGTTGTCGCAACGCCTTGTGGCCGGATTGTCACGCAAACGGCCCGTCGACAGCAGCCTTCAGGGGCCCAGTCAGGAGCTTTTCATGAAGGCGGCGGGGGCCTATTGGGCCGAGATGATGGCCAATCCGTCGAAGATTTTGGAGCACCAAATCTCGTATTGGGGTAAATCTCTGAAACATTATGTTGAGGCGCAGGAGGCGCTGGCGGGGGGGGCTTTGGCGGTGCCCGAGGACAGCACGCCCAAGGATCCGCGGTTTTCCAACCCGCTTTGGCAGAGCCATCCCTATTTCAACTATATCAAGCAGCAATATCTGATGAGCTCCGAGGCGATCCGTCAGGCGGTCGAGGATATCGAGGGCATCGATGAGGCCGAGAAAAAGCGGCTGCGCTATTTCAGCCGGCAGATCGTCGACATGATGAGCCCGGCCAATTTTCTGGCAACCAACCCCGAGGCGCTGTCGCGGGCGGTGGAAACCGATGGCCAGTCGCTGATTGACGGGCTGGAGAATATGGTGCGCGATATCGAGGCCAATGATGGTGAGCTGCTGGTCACGCTGGCCGACAAAAAAGCCTTTGAGGTGGGTAAAAACCTGGCCACGACGCCCGGCGCGGTGGTGTTTCGCAACCGGATGTTCGAGCTGATCCAATATAGCCCGACGACCGAGCGCGTGCATAAGACGCCGCTGATCATCTTTCCGCCATGGATCAACAAATTCTATATTCTGGACCTGAAAGAGCGGAACTCTCTGATCAAATGGATCGTCGATCAGGGCTATACGCTTTTCGTGGTTAGCTGGGTGAATCCCGATCCTTCCTATGCCGATGTGGGCATGGATGATTACATCAGCGAGGGGTTCTTGACCGCGATCGAGGAGGTCAAGGCGATCACCGGCGAGGATCAGGTTAACGCGGTGGGCTATTGCATTGCCGGCACCACCCTGTCGCTGACCCTGGCCCTGATGCACAAACGCGGCGATAAATCGGTGAAATCGGCCACGTTTTTCACCACAATGTCGGATTTTTCGGATCAGGGCGAGGTCGGGGTTTTTCTGGACAATGATTTTGTCGATGGTATCGAGCGCGAGGTAAAGGAAAGCGGCGTTCTCAGCTCGTTTTTCATGAGCCGCACCTTCAGTTTTCTGCGCTCGAACGATCTGATCTATGCGCCGGCGATCAAAAGCTACATGCTGGGCGAGGCGCCGCCGGCCTTTGATCTTTTGTACTGGAACGGCGATGGCACCAATCTTCCGGCGCGTATGGCGGTGGAATATCTGCGCGGGCTTTGTCAGGACGACAGGTTCGCGACAACGGGTTTTCCGGTACTGGGCGAGATGGTGAAGATCAGCGATGTGAAACTGCCGCTATGTGCGGTGGCCTGCGAGACCGATCATATCGCGGCATGGGCCTCAAGCTATCGGGGCGTGCAGAAGATGGGCGGGCGCTCGAAAACCTTTATCCTGTCGCAGAGCGGGCATATCGCCGGGATCGTGAATCCGCCGTCCAAGAATAAATACGGCCATTATACCAACACCGATCTGAGCGCGGAGCCCGAAGACTGGCGGGCGGCGGCGGAGTTCCACGAAGGCTCGTGGTGGCCGCGTTGGGAGAAATGGCTTGCGGGCCGCTCGGGGCGGCAGGTTGAGGCGCGCCATCCGGGCGATGACGGGCGCGAAATTCTGGCCCCGGCGCCGGGGGTTTACGTAACCGCCAAGCCAAAGAGCTGATTTCATTCAAAAAGAATTTTATGCTGCAGTGCAGAAAAAAGCTTGAAATGCTGCGCTGCAGCGTCTATCTATGCTGCAGTCGCAAGCACACGCCCCCACGACAGGGCAACTGGAGTAGTAATTATGGCGAATACACAAGACTTTACCAAGATGGTTCAAGACATGATGGGCGCATTTCCGGTTGATACGGCTGCGCTTCAGGACGGTTTCAAAACTCAGGCTGCACTGGGCGAGAAAATGTCGAAAGTAGCGCTGGACGCTGCCGAGAAATCCACCGAGGTTTCCTCGAAATGGACTAAAGACACGATTGCCAAGCTGGGCGCGATGTCCAAGGTCAAGGCAGATCCGGCCGACTATACCAAGTCGATGACCGATTTCGCTTCGGCAAGCGCTGAGATGGCCGCCGAGAACATGGCCGCTTTCGCCGAGATCGCCAAGAAGGTTCAGATGGAAACCGTCGAACTGATGCTGGCTGCCGGCAAAACCTTCAGCGAAGACGCATCGGCTGCTGTCAAGAAGGCCACCAATGATGTGACCGCTGCCGCCAAGAAGGCAACCGCGAAGTAAGACAACAACGGAATACACACCGCTTTTCTCCTCCTCCCTGAAAGCGGTGTGCGTGCCTGGGGCGCGTTCTTCGGAACGCGCTCTTTCTTTTTATTCTGCGCTGCCCTAGGCTCCTCTGCAGTGCAGAAGATGGGGAGACGCCACGTTGGCCGAGACTGATAAGCCGCTTTTGATCAAACGCTATGCAAGCCGCCGTCTCTATAACACCGAGACGAGCGATTATGTGACGCTTGACGATATCGCCAAGTTCATTCGCGACGGGCGCGCGGTTCAGATTATCGACCTGAAATCGGGCGATGACCTGACGCGCCAATATCTGTTGCAGATCATTGCCGAACACGAAAGCCGGGGCGAAAGCGTTTTGCCGATCGATGTTCTGACCGATCTTGTCCGCAGCTATACCACCCATGCGCAAAGCGTGGTGCCCGAGTTTCTGGCCGCCTCGTTCGAGATGCTGCGCGACGGGCAGTCCAAGGTGATGGAGAATATCGGCGCGATGAACCCGATGGCGAAAATGCCGGGGTTCGAGGCGCTTCAGGCCCAGCAGCGTGCCTTTCTGGCTGCGATGACCGGGGGGATGATGCCCGGCACGTCGCGCCCCGCCGCCGCCGAGGAGGAGCCCGAGCCGCAGAAGGCGCGGGGCAAGGGCGACGGCGATCTTGACGATATCAAGAAGCAGCTGGCCGAGCTTCAGGAAAAACTGTCGAAGCTGAACGATTAGGGTGCTTTTACGCTTTGCCCCGCCTCAAGCAGCGCGGCGGCGATGAAATCAAGCTCGGCTCCGGTCAGCCGCGCGGGCAGGCGCAGATCGCAGGCGCGCATCAGCACGGCGCGGGTTTTGGGCAGATCGGGGCGTTCCGCCAGAAACTGCCAGTTCCAGAACGCGCGCGCATTGTCGCGTGACAGGCCAAAGACCTGAACCTTGACCCCGCGCGCGGCGGCCTCTTGCATGAAGGCGCGGGCCTCATCCTCTGAGAACCCTTCCAGCAGAAACTGCAGCGAATCGGGCGCGCGCAGCTCGCCCGGCAGGGCGCGCGGGACGCTGAACCATGGTGCGGCATCAAGTTTCGCGGCGACATGATCGTGGTTGCGCCGGCCATCGGCGACGCGCCGCGGGATTTCGGCCAGTTGCGGGCGGATCACCGCGGCCGAAAGGTTCTGCATCCGCATATTGTAAAGCGGCAGCTTGTTTTGCCATTTCTCGCAGGCCGCCCCCAGACCGGGGTGCTTTTTCCATGCGTGTTCATAGGCGCCCGACATGATCACCGCGCGGGCGGCGATATCGGGATCGTCGGTGATCATGATCCCGCCTTCGCCGGCATTGACCAGCTTGTAGGACTGGAACGAAAAACAGCCGATTTTGCCAATGGTGCCAATATCGCGGCCATTCCATTTGGTGCCCAGTGAATGGGCGGCGTCTTCGATCACCGGGATGCCGCGGTCCCCGGCCAGCGACATGATCGCATCCATGTGAGAGGTATGGCCGCGCATATGGCTGATCAGAACGGCGGCGATATCATCGTCAAGCTTCGCCTCGAAATCGGCCAGATCGATGCGCAGGCTGTCGCCCACCTCGACCAGAACCGGGGTGCAATCGGCGTGAACCACGGCGGAAGGCACGGCGGCGAAGGTAAAGGCGGGGATCAGAACGCGGGACCCGCGCGGCAGATCCAGCGCCTTGAGCGATAAAAACAACGCTGCCGAACAGGACGAGACGGCCAGCGCGTATCTCACCCCGAAAAGCGCCGCAAATTCGGCCTCTAGCAGGCTGACCGGGGCGTTTTCGGGGGCGGTATAGCGAAACAGATCGCCCGAGGACAAAAGCGACTCGATCGCTTTGCGCGCCGAAGCGGGGATCGGTTCGGCGTCATAGGTATTTGGAGGGGAAATCATGCTCGGGTCCGGTCTGTTGTTTTCTGGGAAGCGCCCTTGGCGCGCAGGTTAGGGGCAAAAGGCAACATATTAAAGACAGGCAGAGGCGCCGGGGCGGCGATGGGCGGCGATAGGCTCAGACGCCCAGCCGGTCGCGCAGCCCGTACCACGTCATTGCCAGCACCAAAAGCGGGTGGCGCAGGGCGCCGCCGCCGGGGAAGGGCCGCGCCGGAAGCCGCGCCATGACATCGAAATCCGCCGCCTGTCCGCGCGTGGCATCGGCAAGGATCCGGCCGGCAAGCGTGGCCATCGCCACGCCGTGCCCCGAATAGCCCGAGGCCGAAAGGATATTGGCGGCGGGGCGCATGAAACAGGGCATCCGGTTGAGCGTAATGGCCAGCGTGCCGCCCCATGCATAGTCGATTTTGGCATCGCTAAGTTGCGGATAGATCGACAGCATCGGCTTGCGTACCAGTGCGGCGATATCCTTGGGGAAGCGATAGCCATAGGTTTCACCGCCCCCGAACAGCAGCCGGCCATCGGCGCTGCGCCGCCAGTAGTTGACGACGAAATTACTGTCGGCGACGGCGATATCCTGTGGCAGGATCGCCGCGCCGGCATCGCCCAGAGGCTCGGTCGCGACGATGAAATTATTGATCGGCATCACCCGCGCGGCCACCTGCCGGTCAAGCCCGCCAAGATAGCCGTTGCAGGCCAGAATGACCTGAGGTGCCACAACCCGGCCGCTGTCGGTCTGGACCGTGACGCGCGCGCCCTTGTGGATTTGCGTGACCGGCGAGCCTTCGAAAATCCGCGCGCCTTTGTCGGCTGCCGCCCGCGCCAGACCAAGCGCCAGACGCAGGGGATGCAGGTGCCCCGCGCCCCAGTCGATGGTGCCACCGTGGAAAACATCGCTGCCGATCTGGTCGGCAAAGCCGGGGCGGTTAAAAATCTCAATCTTGTCGTAATTGTATAAGGATCTGAGGTGATCCACCGATTTGAGGTGGTCAGAAATGTTCGATTTGTGCCATTCAGCATGGGCCACACCGGGGCGAAAACCGGCGTCTATGCCATGGGTCTTGCACAGATCCTGCACCAGATCCTTGGCCTCTTCGGCCAGGGTCCACAGGTGGCGGGCGTCATCCGGCCCAAGGTGGCTTTCCAGCCACTCCTGCCCCTGCCTTTGCCCGCTTCCCACCTGCCCGCCATTGCGCCCCGAGGCGCCAAAGCCGGCGCGATGCGCCTCGAGCAGGACCACATCAAGCCCCGCCCGCGCCAGATGCAGCGCCGCCGAAAGCCCGGTGTAGCCGCCGCCAATAACGCAGACATCCGCCGCCACCTCACCGCGGAGCGGGGCGCGCGGGGCCGGGATATCGGCGCTGGCGGCATACCAGCTGTCGGGGTAGTGGCCGGCGCGGTCGTTTGCGTAAAGCAGATCCATCATACGTTGAGCAGCAGATGCTCCCTCTCCCAGGGAGAGATCACCTGAAGAAACTCATCATATTCAGCACGTTTGACGACGGAGTAAACGCGCACGAACTCCTCCCCCAGGATCGCGCCCAGCTCCTTGGCCGCGCCGAAAAGCTCGAGCGCGGAGTAAAGATCGCGGGGGATATCCTCATCCGCCTTATAGGCGTCGCCGTCGAAGGGTTCGGTTGGCTGATTGCCCTGTGTCAGCCCCAGATAGCCACAGGCCAGAGAGGCGGCGATGCCCAGATAGGGATTGCAATCCATCCCCGCCAGCCGGTTTTCGACGCGCCGCGCCGCGGGGCTGGAGATCGGGATGCGGATGCCGGTGGTGCGGTTGTCGCGCGCCCAGGCCAGATTGATCGGCGCGGCGTGGTCTTTGACATAGCGCCGGTAGCTGTTGACATAGGGCGCCAGAACCGCAATCGCCGATGGAAGATGCGCCTGTAACCCGCCGATAAAGTTAAAGAAAGCGGGCGTTTCATTGCCCTTCTCATCAGAGAAGATGTTGCGCCCTTGGGCGTCGATCACCGAATGGTGGATATGCATGGCGCTGCCCGGCTCACCCTCGATCGGTTTGGCCATGAAGGTGGCGAAACATTTATGTTTCAGCGCTGCCTCGCGGATCAGGCGTTTGAAGTAAAACACCTCATCGGCCAGTCGTACGGGATCGCCGTGGCGCAGGTTGATCTCAAGCTGACCGGCGCCGCCTTCCTGGGTTATGCCGTCGATCTCGAAGCCCTGCGCTTCGGCGAAATCATAGATGTCGTCGATCACCGGGCCAAATTCGTCGACCGCCGACATCGAATAGGCCTGACGGGCGGCGGCGGGGCGGCCCGAGCGGCCCATCATCGGCTGGATCGACTGACCGGGGTCGAGATTGGGGGCGACCAGATAAAACTCCATCTCGGGGGCGACAATCGGGGTCCAGCCCTTGTCTTCGTAGAGTTTGACGATGTTCTTGAGCAGGTTGCGCGGGGCAAAGGGGATCTCGGCCCCTTTACGGTCATAGGCGTCATGGATCACCTGAAGCGTCCAGTCGCCGGTCCAGGGCGCGGCGGTGGCGGTGCTCATGTCGGGTTTGAGGATCATGTCGGGTTCGACAAAGCCTTCGGGGCCCGCCGCATCGCCCCAATCGCCGGTGATGGTCTGGAAATAGATCGAGTTGGGCAGGAAAAATTCCGATTGCCGGGCGAATTTCGAGGCCGGCACCGCCTTGCCCCGGGCAATACCCGGCAGATCGGCGATGACGCATTCCACCTCGTCCAGACGATGCCCC
Organism: Paracoccaceae bacterium; assembly: GCA_030148745.1. GTDB lineage: Bacteria > Pseudomonadota > Alphaproteobacteria > Rhodobacterales > Rhodobacteraceae > JASBSV01. The sequence continues at coordinate 11,814 of JASBSV010000139.1, read as the reverse complement.
TTGAGATAATCGCGCAGATGCTGGGGCAGCGCGTCGATCCAGTCAGACATTTGCGGTCTCCGCCTGTTCGGCCCGGGCGGTTTTGAGAAAGCGCGCGAATTCACCGGCCATTACCGCCTCATCCGTGGGCTTGGCCGCTTTGGCCAGTGCCCGGCTCATCACCGCCTCGGGGTAGGTGGGATTGTCGCGGCGCAGGCGCACATATTCAGCGATGATCGGGCCGTTCATTTCGGGGTGCGGCTGCACCGTGAGGATATGGCTGCCATAGCGCAGCGCAGCATGCGGGCAGCTGGGCGTTGTCGCCAGTGTCAGCGCGCCCTGAGGCGGGGTGATGACCTGATCCTGATGCCAGGCGTTCAGATGCAGATGGCCGAGATTCTGAAAGTCGTATTCCTGCCGCCCGACGGTCCAGCCGACCGAGGCTTTTTCGACTTTGCCGCCAAGCGCCTGGGCGATGATCTGATGGCCAAAGCAGACCCCGATCATCGGGGTTTTGGAGGCATCGGCGGCGCGGATGAATTCTTCGAGCGGGGGGATGAACTCATGCGGCTCATAGGCGCCGTGGCGCGAGCCGGAGATCAGCCAGCCATCGGCCTCGCCCGGATCGCCGGGCAGGTCCATCGCCTCGACGTTCCAAGCCTGGAACGTCAGGTCATAGCCTGCCAGAAGGGTTGCGAACATAGCGTCGTAATCGCCGAAGTGGTCCTTGACCTCTACCGGCGCGTGACCGCACATCAGAATGCCGATTTTCATTTTTTCACCGTTTTGATTGTGGCCCGAAGCTAGCCGAGCGACAGCCGGCTGGAAAGGGGCTTTGGCCGGGGCACGCATGGCGCGGGCGCACCGCCGCCTCCGGCGGGGATATTTGGGCCAAGTGGAAGCGGCGGGATTTCAGCGGATATATTGCGGGCGAAAGCGCAGGCGCGGGCGTTTTTCGCGCGGCAGGTGGCGGTTGAGCCGGCGGTTGATCAGCCCGAATATCGAGGTGATGGCCAGTGTCAGGGCGATGAAATAGAGCCCGACGATGGGATAGGCGATGAAGGGATTGAAGGTTTTATCGGCGAAATAATTTGCGTAATAGAGCGCGTCGCCGCGTTGCTGCCATGCCGGAAAGCCGGAAAAGAAGACCAGTGTGGTGGCGTGAAAGAGAAAGATCGCCTCGTTGGTGTAAGCGGGCCATGCCAGACGCATGGAGGTGGGCCAGATGACGCGGATAAAGCGGCTCCAGCCGGTCATGCCATAGGCATCGGCGGCCTCGACCTCTCCCTTGGGGACCGAGCGCAGGGCGCCATAGAAGATCTCGGCCGAATAGGCGGCGGTGTTGAGCATCAGCACGATCAGTGCGCCGGCCTGGGCCGAGGTCAGCCAGGGCAGGGCGCCCGATTGTTTGATCCGCAGGAAGATGAAATAGGCCAGAAAGAACTGGATAAAGAGCGGCGAGCCGCGAAAGACCAGAATGAACCAGTTGGCCGGACGGTTGAGCCAAGGATTTTTCGAGGCTTTGGCCAGCGCCATCGCATTGGCCAGAAAGAAGCCGAAGGTCAGGGCCAGAACGCCGAAGTAGATGTTCCACATCAGCCCCGAGCCGATCAGCGTGAACTGTTGGCAGAGGGTGAAATCGGATTTCGGCAGCAGACGCTCACCAATGCCGATCGAGCGCAGGGCGTAGGCCTGGATTGTGTCCCAGCAGCTCATACCGTGGCCCCCAGCGTGGCTTGACCGCGCGACAGACGGCGCATGAGCCGTTCCAGAAGCGCCTCGGATATCTTTGTAAAGACGAGATAAAAGACCAGAAGGCCCAGAAAATACCAGAGCCGCCAGTCGCCATGGGGGTAATCGGAGAAGCGCGCGGTTTTCGAGCCGCCCAGCTCGCGCGCCCAATAGACGATATCCTCAACCCCCAGAAGAAAGAGAAGCGGGGTCGCCTTGATCAGGATCATCCACAGGTTCGACAGGCCGGGCAGGGCATAGACCCACATCTGCGGCACAAGGATGCGCCAGAACGTCTGGCGCCGGCTCATGCCATAGGCGGCGCCTGTTTCAAGCTGGCCCTGCGGCACGGCCTGCATCGCGCCAAAGAGCACGTTGGCGGCAAAGGCGCCGAAGACGATCGAAAAGGTCAGAACCGCGGTGAAGAACCCATATACCTCGTGCACCCATTGCGGCGCCGAGGATAGCGGCAGTTTGGCCGCCGGGCAGACGCGAAAGTCATTGCCCTGCCGGATTGGCTCGGTCCAGTCGGGGCAGAGGATCTGATGGCGGGCCCATTCCAGGCCCTGATCGATGGCGATGACGAAAAACATGAAAAAGATGATGTCGGGCACGCCGCGCACGACCGAGATGTAAAAGCGCCCGAACCAGCGGCTGGCAAAGAAATGCGAGCGCGCCGCGACCGCCCCGCCAAAACCGAACAGAAGCGCCGTGGGGGCGGTGATCGCCAAAAGGGCCAGCACGGTCAGAAACGACCAGTAGAGCCCCATATGTTTGCCCGTCGTCAGATAACAGGAAGCCCAGGCCAGCCGGCCCAGCGTTTCGGGATCGGTGCAATAGCTGAAGATGGTTCGGCCCCCCGAAGGTGACATCGCGCCCGGAATTTCAGGCGCGATATCGCGTGTTTACAGGCAATGCCGGGCGCATGCGCCCGATGCGTCGATCAGAACGGGGCCGAATCGGGCAGCCATTTGGCAATCAGCGCGTTCAGCGTGCCGTCGTCTTTCATCGACTGGATGGCGGCGTTGAACTTGGCCTTCAGCTCACCATCCGATTCGCGCAGCCCCATGCCCACGCCGCCACCGATCAGCTCTTCCTTGGCCAGAAGCACCAGAGAGCTGTCTTCGGCCGCGATCGGCGCAAGATAGGATTTATCGGCCAGAACGGCATCGGCCTCGCCGTTTCTGACGGCGGCGATGGTTTCTTCGGGGGTTGCAAACTCAACCAGCGTCGCGCCCGACTGGGCGACGAAACCGGCCTGAATCGTGTTGGTCTGGGCCGCGATGACACCGCCGGTGATATCGACGCTGTCAGACAGGGCCATATAGGCCGAGGGGTCGGGCTGGGTATAGGCTTGGGTGAAATCGATGACCTCGTCACGCTCGGGGGTGATCGACATGCCGGCCATGATCGTATCATAGTTGCCCGAGACCAGGTTGGGGATGATCGAATCCCATTCGTTGGTTACCCAGGTGCATTTCAGCTTGGCCCGCTTGCACAGCTCATCGCCCAATTCGCGCTCGAATCCGTCAACTTCGCCCTTGTCGTTGATGAAGTTATACGGAGGATAGGCGCCCTCGGTGCCCATGCGGATGGTGGAATGGCTGGCGGCAAGCGCCATGCCGGCCGAGAGTGCAAGTGCAGCGGCAGACAGGATAAGTTTTTTCATTTCTCGCTCCTTGTTGGTCGTTGGTGGTTCAGGCAGTGACTGTCGCAGATAGAAACTGCTGCAGCCGGTTGGTTTTTGGCTCGTTAAAAAGCCTCTCGGGCGGGCCCTGTTCTTCGATGCGGCCCTTATGCAAAAAGACGACCTGGTCCGAAACATCGGCAGCCAGGCGCATGTCATGGGTGACAAGGATCATCGTGCGCCCCTCTTCGGCAAGCGCCTTGATGACATGCACGACCTCTTGTTCCAGTTCAGGATCCAGTGCCGAGGTCGGTTCGTCAAACAAAAGTGCGCGCGGCTCCATGCACAAGGCGCGGGCGATGGCGGCGCGCTGCTGCTGTCCACCCGAAAGCTGGGCGGGATAGACATCGCATTTATCGCCGATGCCCACCTTCTCAAGGTATTTGCGGGCGGCCTGTTCTACCTCGTGACGGTCGCGGCCCAGAACGGTCACCGGCGCCTCCATCACGTTTTGCAGGATCGTCATATGCGCCCAGAGGTTGAACTGTTGAAACACCATCGACAGGTTGGTGCGGATGCGCGTGACCTGATGGCGGTCGGCGGGATGCCGGTGCAGGCCGCGGCCGCGCCATTTCACCGCCTCGCCTTCAAAAAGGATCTCACCGTCCTGACTGTTTTCCAAAAGGTTGGCACAGCGCAGAAGGGTCGATTTGCCCGACCCGGACGAGCCGATCAGAGACACCACATCACCCCGCCGGGCGCTGATATCCACACCCTTGAGCACTTCCAGAGCGTCATAGCTCTTGTGCAGATCGCGGATCTCGATCACGGGCGGGGCGATGGCGGTATTGTCGGTCACGCAGGCAGCTTTTTGGTTGTTCCAAGTGCGTGAGTTACGCGCAAATTGCGGCGAATTGCAACGCAAAAACCCGATTTCAAGACGGCGACGTCGCGTTCAGCGGAAAGGGGATCGGCTCGGCCAGATAGTGCTCTTTGGGGATGGCGACCAGCCCGCGCAGCATCAGTGCGGCGCGGTCAGGCGCGCCTAGCCGGGCGATGGCGGCGGTGATGGCGGCAAAAAGCGGGGCCGGATCATTGCCCGCCCGGGTGATCAGCGGCAGGCCCGGCGTGGGGCGGGTGCGCGTGAGCACCGCAAGACCCCGCACCCATGGCTCATGCCGCTCCAAAAGCGCCCATGTGACGGCATCGATCGCTGCCAGCGCCGCCTCGCCCCGCGCCACGGCCTGCGCCGATGCGGCATGGCTTCCGGTCTCCAGCCTGCGCTCGTAAAAGCTAAAGGCGGCGCCGGTCTCGCTCAAATGATTTTCAATCGCCGCCCAGCCCGATTGCGACATCAGGCTGTTGACCGCCAGTCTGGCGCCGCGAAACTCCGCCAGTTCCTTGCGCGCGTCATCGCGGCGGACCACCACGCAGGACCGGTAATAGCCCGGCAAGCAGCCCGGCACGCCGTAATCGGGCGTTCCTACCAGCGTTACGCGGTCTTTCAGATGATGCCGGAACGGCAGGCCGCAGGTCTGCGCCAGCAAAAGATCAGGTGCCAGCCAGGCCTCTTCCGCCTCATCATCCGGCGCCATCCGCGCCGGCCCGGCGCCATATTCCTCTGCGATCAGAGACCACAGCCGCCCGGTTGCACCGCGCGTTTCGGGCCGGGCATACATCCCAAGGCTGACCAGCCCGCCGGCCATTCAGCCGGCCTCGACCCTCTGGCGCGCAAGCGCACTGTCGCGATCGCTGATCCCCAGAAGGTTTGATACCAGACGCAGAACCGCATCCTCCTCCTGCTCGCGCACCCCATCGGCCAGAACCACCGACCAAAGCGCCTCGATTACAGCGATCCGATCCTCGTAACTCACCGCATCCTTGATCGCCCGGGTAAAGCGCACCGTATCGGGCGCCGCGGCCTCCAGCGCTTCGGCCTCTTGGCGCAGGGCGGTGGCCTCAAAGGGCGACAGGCTATAGCGGGCGGCGCAGATCCGGTCGATCCGGTCTATCTCGCTGGCGGAATAGTCATTGTCCGAACGCGCAATGCGCACCAGAAGGGCGGTCAGCGCAAGGCGGGCATCGGGATCGGGCAGGCGCTCGGGCTGCGGCGCGGTCAGGCGCCTGAGAAGATCTGCAAACATGGGGCCTATATAACTCCCCGCGCGGTCGCGTCAAACCAAGCGGTCGCGTCAAACCAAAGGGTCGCCGCCCGCGCCTTAGCCGTCATAGCCCTCGACAATCACCAGATCGCCCTGCGATACCTCGCTGCGGATTGCCTTGGCCGCCTGATAGGCCTCGCTTTCATAACAGGCGACCGCATCGGCATAGCTGTCGAACTCAATCACCACGGTGCGCGCGCGAACCGCGCCCTCGCGCAGCTCCTGATCGCCGCCGCGCACCAAAAACCGTGCGCCATAGGCGGCAAAGGCCTCGGCATTGGCGGCGCGGTAGCGGGCGTAAACCTCGGGGTCCCGCACATCGACATGCGCCACCCAATATCCTTTTGCCATGGCTCCCACCTTTCCCTGAGCGTTCCGCGCCATCCTGCCCGCCCGGCCTTCGCCGGGCAAGGCCCGCGGCCTTCTTCTTTGTCGAAATACTCCCGCCGGAGGCGACCTTCCGCCCGGTTCAGACCAGCCGGCTCATATCGCGCGCCGCGCGGATGAAATCGGCAAACAGCGGATGCGGCGCAAAGGGTTTCGATTTCAGCTCGGGGTGGAACTGTACCCCGATGAACCAGGGATGATTCTTGACCTCGACAATCTCCGGCAACCGCCCGTCAGGGGACATGCCCGAAAAGATCATCCCCTCTTTTTCCAGCGCCTCGCGATATTTGATATCGACCTCATAACGGTGCCGGTGGCGCTCCTCGATATTGGTGGTGCCATAGATCCCGGCGACTTTCGAGCCTTCCTTGAGCACCGCGTCATAGGCGCCCAGACGCATGGTGCCGCCCTTGTCATCGCCGACGTTACGCTCGATCTTATGGTTGCCCTGCACCCATTCCTTCAGATGGTAAACCACTGGCGTAAAACGCTTTTTACCCGCTTCATGGTCAAATTCTTCGGATCCTGCATCAGGAAGGGAGCCGATGTTGCGCGCCGCTTCGATCACCGCCATCTGCATGCCCAGACAGATGCCCAGATAGGGCACCTTGCGGGTGCGGGCGAACTCGGCCGCCTTGATCTTGCCTTCGGTGCCGCGCTCGCCAAAGCCGCCGGGCACAAGGATGGCATGAAACCCTTCCAGAAGCGGGGCGGCATCTTCGCGGTCAAAGATCTCGGCGTCGATCCATTCGGCCTTGACCTTGACGCGGTTGGCCATGCCGCCATGGGTCAGCGCCTCGGCGATGGATTTATAGGCATCCTCAAGCTGGGTGTATTTGCCGACGATGGCCACCTTCACCTCGCCCTCGGCGTGGTGGATGCGGTCATAGACATCTTCCCAGCGCGACAGATCGGGCTTGGGCGCCGGGCTGATCTGAAAGGCATCCAGAACCGCCTGATCCAGCCCTTCGCGATGATAGGCCAGCGGCACCTCGTAGATCGAGCTGAGATCCTGCGCCGCGATCACGGCATCGGGGCGCACGTTGCAAAAGAGCGCCAGCTTTTCGCGTTCCTTGTCGGGGATCGGCCCTTCGGAGCGACAGACCAGAATATCCGGCGCGATCCCGATCGAGCGCAATTCCTTGACGCTGTGCTGGGTCGGTTTGGTCTTCAACTCGCCCGAGGCCTTGATGAAGGGCAGCAGCGTCAGATGCATGAAAATGCACTCGCCGCGCGGTCTGTCCTGACTGAACTGGCGGATCGCCTCGAAAAAGGGCAGACCCTCGATATCGCCGACCGTGCCGCCGATCTCGCAAAGCATGAAATCGACCTCATCCTCGCCAATGGCGATGAAGTCCTTGATTTCATTGGTGACATGCGGGATGACCTGGATCGTTTTGCCCAGGTAATCGCCGCGGCGTTCCTTTTCCAGAACGGTGGAATAGATGCGCCCCGAAGAGACGCTATCGGTCTTGCGCGCGGCAACGCCGGTGAAGCGTTCGTAATGGCCAAGGTCCAGATCGGTTTCCGCGCCGTCATCGGTGACAAAAACCTCGCCATGTTCAAACGGGCTCATCGTGCCGGGATCGACATTCAGGTAAGGGTCAAGCTTGCGCAGCCGCACCGAAAATCCGCGCGCCTGCAATAGTGATCCCAATGCGGCCGAGGCAAGGCCCTTGCCCAGTGAGGATACAACGCCGCCAGTGATAAAGATAAAGCGTGCCATGCGGGCAGCATCCCCCGTGAATTCATTCATAACTGCGGCGCCGACCTCTGGGCCAAATTCCGCAAGTTCACGGGATTTAACCTATAAGAGATTCGCGCCGATTGCGCAAGCCAACCGCAACATCCTGTTGGCAGAATGCTGCAAAAGGCCAGAATTTGTGGTTTGTCAGTTCGCCCGTGGCGGGGGCAGCGGGCTGCCATCGGTGGTGGGCGGCAAAAGGTCGGCTGCCGGTGGCACGGCTGCATCGCCGCTCTTGTCGGGTTCGGGCGCCGTTTTGGGGGCCGCCACCGGCGCCGCGCCGATCCGGTCGATGACCGAGCCATTGGCCGAGTTTTTTGCCGCGATCACCGTCAGGGCGATTGAGGTGATGATAAAGGCAATGGCAAAGCCCCAGGTCAGTTTACCAAGCGCCGTAGCCACGCCGCGGCTTGAGACAACGCCGCCGCCTCCGCCGCCCATGCCAAGCCCGCCGCCTTCAGAGCGTTGCAAAAGGACAACCCCGATCAGGCAGACTGCCAGGATCAGATGAACGACGAGAATGACATTTTCCATGCGGCACGGCCTTTGGGTTGGAACAGGGCGCTATCTAAAAGCTTGCGCGCGTCACCGCAACCCCGAAGGTGACCAATCGCGCATCAAGTCCTGCGGTTTGGTCGCCGTGGGGGGGGCGCGCGGGCATGCAGGGGGCGGCCCCGCGTCAAATTTGCTGTTTCGCAACCCGGCCCGGGGGGCTATACGGGCGCGGGTTTCCAAGCAGGAGTTTCAAGCCATGGCCAATGTCGTCGTCGTCGGCGCCCAATGGGGTGACGAGGGAAAAGGCAAGATCGTTGACTGGCTGTCCGAGCGCGCCGATGTGATCGCGCGGTTTCAGGGCGGCCATAACGCGGGCCATACGCTGGTGATCGACGGGGTTGTGTTCAAACTGTCGCTCTTGCCCTCGGGGATTGTGCGCGGTGGCAAGCTGAGCGTGATCGGCAATGGCGTGGTTCTGGACCCATGGCATCTGGTCAAAGAGATTGCGCAGCTGCGCGGGCAGGGCGTCGATATCAACCCCTCCAATCTGATGATCGCGGAAAACACGCCGCTGATCCTGCCCATCCACGGCGAGCTGGACCGCGCGCGCGAGGCGCAGAACTCGGTCGCCAAGATCGGCACCACAGGGCGCGGCATTGGACCGGCCTATGAGGATAAGGTGGGGCGCCGCTCGGTCCGGGTGGCGGATCTGGCCGATCCTGCGACGCTTGAGCTGAGGGTTGACCGGGCTTTGGTGCATCATGATGCGCTGCGCCGTGGTCTGGGGCTGGAACCTGTTGACCGCGCGGCACTGATGGCCGCGCTGCATGAGATCGCCCCGGCGGTTCTGGAATTTGCCGCCCCGGTCTGGAAGGTGCTGAGCGAAAAGCGCAAGGCGGGCAAGCGGATCCTGTTCGAGGGCGCGCAGGGATCGCTTCTGGATATCGATTTCGGCACCTATCCTTTTGTTACATCCTCGAATGTGATCGCCGGGCAGGCCGCGACAGGCACCGGCATCGGCCCCGGGGCGATCGATTTCGTTCTGGGCATCGTCAAGGCCTATACCACGCGCGTCGGCGAGGGGCCTTTTCCGGCCGAGCTGAACGATGCGGACGGTCAGCGTCTGGGCGAGCGGGGCCATGAGTTTGGCACCGTCACCGGGCGCCAGCGGCGTTGTGGCTGGTTTGACGCGGTTCTGGTGCGGCAGACCTGCGCGACCTCGGGCGTCAACGGGATCGCCTTCACCAAGCTGGATGTGCTGGACGGATTTGACGAGTTGAAGATCTGCGTCGCCTATGAACTGGACGGTGAGCGGCTGGACCATCTGCCGATTGCCGCCGACCAGCAGGCGCGCTGCAAGCCGATCTATGAAACCATGCCGGGATGGAGCGAAAGCACCGAAGGCGCCCGCAGCTGGAACGATCTGCCGGCGGCGGCGATCAAATATGTGCGCCGGGTTGAAGAGCTGATCGATTGCCCGGTGGCGATGCTGTCGACCAGCCCCGAGCGCGAGGATACCATCCTTGTCACCGACCCATTCGCTGACTGATGGCGCTGTCTTATAAATCCCGCCGCCGCTGGTCGCTGATCATCCTGCTTATCGGGCTGCCGCTCTATATTGTGGCGGCGGTATCGCTGGTGAATTTTCTGGGCCGGCCGCCGTTTATTGTCGAACTTGGCGTTTATGTCGCGCTGGGCGTTGTCTGGGCCCTGCCGTTCCGCTTTGTGTTCCGGGGGGTCGGTCAGGCCGATCCTGACGCGGACGAGGATGAGGCGCCCAAATAGGCCGCAGATGGCCCCGGCGGCCAGTTCCCGCCGGGTCACGCAAACGTGCGCGCCGGGGTGATTGAGCGTCAGGCGATGCTTTCCCAAGTGCAAGGGTATGGCGCTGATCGCGCCGCGGAGCCTGGCTCCGGTTTCCCTTCACAGCGGGAGTAAAACTCATGATTTCCAGAACATTTCGACTGTCGGCGCGGCTGGCCTCGGCCGCTGCGGTAATCGCCATTGGCGCCGGGCTGGCGCCGGGCGGCGTTCAGGCCGCTACGCAGAGCGGTCCTGCGCGTGTCGTCGGGGCCATGCCGGCGCCGCCCAACAAGCCCGGACCGGGCGTGGTTTTCGCCTGGGACAAGAAGACGGGCAAGATGGCGCGCGCCGATTTCGGCAAGGCGGCAAGCTTGTCGGGCAATTCGTTCCGCGTGGCGCTAAGTCCTGACGACAACCGTATCTATGTGCCCACGCCGGTGGGGATGACCTATATCCTGAATACGCAGACGATGCAGCAGACAGGGGCGTTCAAATCCCTGCCTGGCGGGCGCGTTGCGGCGCTGGCACCCGGCGAAAAGCTGTTGATCGTTTTGTCGGGCAAGGGGCTTGCCGGCTATCGGACGACGACCAATCAGCAGGTCTATAGCCTTGATGTTGGCGGCAATGCCATTGCCTTTACCCCCGACGGAACCCGCGCTTTTGTGGGCGGGAACATGTCCAACAAGGTGACCGAAGTTGATCTTGCCACCGGGGTGGCCCTGCGAAGCTTTGACATTGCCCGCTCGGGCGATCTGGCCTTTGTGGACGGGCGGCTTTTCTCGGCCGATATGAAGACCGGTGTTCTGAGCGTTCTGGACCCTGAATTGGGCAAGATCACCCGGATCAAGACGCCCGAGGTCGATCCGGGCGTTAGCTATAAGGCGATCGCCAAGGCCAAGGCGGGATTTATGGAAATGGCGGCGGATCCGGCGGCTCACCGGCTGTATGTCGCCGGATTTTCCGGCAATATCCTGAGGTTTGACACGCAAAAGCCGGCTTATCTGGGCCAGATCGCGGTCAATGCGGTCAAGGGCAAGCCCAACAAGTTGAGCGGGATTGCCTTGGTCGATCAGGGCAAACAGGCGCTGGTGACGGTTGAAAATCAGGACATGACGGTTCTGGTCCGGCTGTCGGATGGCAAGATCGTCAAGCAGATGCCGGGGATCGCAAGCAATCGCTGGATCGGTTCGGCGCAGGCCATGGGCTGAACCTGAAAGGGGCGGGGCGATCATGATGACCACCCCGCCCCTTGCAAGCATCTGAATAACAGTCGCGGATCAGCCGGCCTTGGGCTTGAAGCGGGTGTTGTCGGTGACAACGAACTGGCCGCGCTTGAGCTTGCGGATCTTGCCCTGACGCAACAGCGTGCCGAAAGAGCGCAGACCCTCTTCGCGGGTAAAGCTGCCATCGGTCTGGGCGCGGGCGGCCTCTTTCATCACCTGCGGGCGCGAGAAATGCGGCCGGCCTTCGACGAAACAGGCGTAAGCTGCGGCGGCTTCCAGAAGATCAGGAAGTTCGGTCGCGCCACGTTCGGCGGCAAAAGCGGCAAAGGCGCTGTCGCCCGATGCGGCGGCGCTGTCATCGCTGAAATCGCCGTCGTCTTCTTCCTCAAGCTGGATCGCCAGATTGCCCTTGGCCACGCGGCGAGGGTGAATTTCAAGGTTGCCCGCCTCGCCCGGCTGCGAAGGTTTGTCGATGCGCTGCTCCGAGACCAGCATCAGCGGCGCCATCGGCGGGCGTTGCTGGCTGCCGCGCGAGCTGATGCGGCGGGGGCGGACGACCTCGGCCAGATCCTCGCGATAGGGCGCGGTCTCTTCGGTGGTGTCGCTGGGGCGGCGGGCGCTGGTTTTGCGGTCGGCCACGGTGGCGGCAACGGCGGCCTTGAG
>JASBSV010000109.1 GCA_030148745.1 Paracoccaceae bacterium | reverse complement strand
GTCAGCTGGCCATGCCGGTCCGCCAGATAGGTGATGATCGCGGTCGAATCGGTGATCACCGTGCCGTCGTCGTCGATAAACACCGGGATTTTCCCCGAGGGGTTTAACCCGGTAACGGCCTCGGACTGTGGGGCATCTGCCTGATGTTCATAATCCAGCCCCAGTTCTTCCAGCATCCACAGCACCCGAAATGTGCGACTTTTGCCTGTGCCGATGACTTTGGGCATCTATTTCCTCCCCAGCATTGAAAGTCGGATCAAAGCGCGTTCGACCAGCGCCATCTGCGGCGCTGTCTGCCCGGCAGAGCGCAGCGCCAGATCGGTTTCCAGCAGAACCTGCAGCGCCTGTTCAAGTTTTCGCATGCCCCAGCTTTGTGCCTGCCGGACCATTCGGTCGCGGCGCGGGCCAAAGACCGGCGGCCGAACCCGCGCGATGCCCGAGCCGGGACCGCCGGGGTCGGCGGCGGCGGCGTGAAGGGTTCTGAAATGGCGTGTGGCACCGATACAAAGGCCAACCGGCTGGATGCCCTGAGCGCTCAGGCGTTGCATGATCGGGCCAATCTCGGTCGTGCGCGCCTCGGCTATGATGTTAAGGATATCGTCAAGCGCCGCTTCGGTTGACGCGGGGCTTGCATCCGCCACGTCCTGCGATGTGACCGCAGTGCTGTCATCCAGCTTGTAAAGGCCAAGCTTTTCAATCGTCTGACGAAAATCGCCCGGATCCAACATCCGCGACAGCGCCTGAATGTCGGTCATCGCCTGCGGCTCGATCTCTTGCAGGCCAGCGCCGGCAAGGGTCGCCTCGATCTCCTGACGGCTTGGCGGGTCATCATAGATGCCGACCGCGAAACTGTTTGGATGGCCTTCGAACAACTTGCGGAGCGCCGATCGTGCGTTCAGCTGGCCTGCCGTGACGATGATCTGGGCATCGCCCTCCTGCCAGTCGCTTATCGCCGCCTGAACCGTTTTTGCCAGCGTGTCGGTTGCATCTTCGACAAAGGCGGCCCGGGGACCCGGGAAAAACCCTTGCGCGCGCACCGCATCGGACAAAAGCGCGCTGTCTTTTCTCAGATCGGACGCCGCTATGCGCGTCAGGCGCATTTCTTCTTCGGCGCCGGGCCCCAGAAGGGCGGCCAGCACCTGCTGCCGCTTTAGCGCAACGCGCATCGAATCGGCGCCATAGATCAACAGCCCCGTTCGCCCCGGATCGGGTTTGGCAAAATAACCGGCAGCTTCGCGCGCAGAGAGTTTCACCGCGCCCAGGTCCGCGAGGTGGCCGTCAGCCGCGCCAGAACCTGATCGGCAAGGATGATCATCAGCCGTTCCTTTGCATCGCGCTCGGTCGTCATTGTTGAAACCGTGGTGCCGGTTGCCGAATAGCTGGTAAAGCTTTCGACCGTTCCTTTCGTCAGAACGCGTTCACTGCCGCTGGCGCTGACGGAAAATGTCGCCGTTCCGATGACGTTGAAACGGGTCGTCTCCTGCGCCTGATTGATCGCCCCGCCCTCATCCCGCGTCCGGATCGTAACGCGCATCACATAATCATCGCCTGACGAGGTGCCGTTACGCTCCTCAAAGCGTTTTATGAACAGGAATGTGTTGCGGTCGGTGGGATCGTCGATGCGTATCTTTCCGCGGATCGCATCGCCCGCACCGCCCGGCGCCAGAGCAGGCTCAAAACCACAGCCGGCAAGCGCGCCGGCGGCCAAGATCAGAAATCTGCGGTTAAATGACGACATTCACGATCCGGCCCGGAACAACGATGAGTTTCTTGGGCTGGCCACCGGCCAGAGCCTTTTGAACAGCATTGTCGGCCAGCGCCAGCTTTTCAACCTCTTCCTTCGCCAGATCCTTGGCCACTGTCAGTTCCGAGCGGCGCTTGCCGTTGATCTGAATCGGCAGGGTGACGTTTTCTTCGATCAGCATCGCAGGGTCCGCCTTGGGCCATGCGGCTGTCGCGACAAGCCCCTTGTTGCCCAGCATTGCCCAGATCTCTTCGGCCAGATGCGGCGTCATGGGCGCCATAAGCTGGGCCATGGTCGACATCGCAAAGCGCTTGGCATCCCGCCCGGCGCGCGATTTCGCGACGGTGTTTGTAAAGCCATAGAGTTTGGCCACCGAGGTGTTGAAGCCGAATGTCTCGATCCCCTGAGTGACCTCATGGATCGCTTTATGGGTGGCCTTCAGAAGCTCGTCATCCGCGCCGGCGGGGCCGGTTTCGGGCGCATCGGCCACTTCATTGGCGATCCGGTGCACGCGCGAGAGATGGCGAAAGGCCGCCTCGGCGCCCGAGGCGGTCCACTCCACGTCACGTTCGGGCGGCGAATCGGACAGAACAAACCAGCGCGCGGTATCCGCGCCATAGGCTTCGATGATCGCGACCGGATCGACGACGTTTTTCTTGGACTTCGACATCTTGGCCGAGGGGACGACTTCCACCTTTTGGCCGCCATCGCGCAAAAACGCCCCGCCATCGCGCAGCTCGACCTCTTCGGGCAGGTGATAGACCGGGCGGTTTTGCGCATCGCGCGTCTGATAAATCGCGTGGGTCACCATGCCTTGGGTGAAAAGCGCGTCGAAAGGTTCGATCGCGCTGGCCGGAAGATGCCCGCAGATATGCATCGCACGGGCAAAGAAGCGCGAATAGAGAAGATGCAGAATCGCATGTTCGATCCCGCCGATATACTGATCGACGTTCATCCAGTAGGCGGCTTCCTCGGGGTCAGTCGGCGTTTTGGCATGGGGGGCCGTGAAACGGGCGAAATACCACGACGAATCGACGAATGTGTCCATCGTATCGGTTTCACGCCGGGCGGGCTTGCCACAGGAAGGGCAGGGCACATCGCGCCAGGTCGGGTGCCGGTCCAGCGGGTTGCCGGGAACATCAAAGCTGACATCGTCAGGCAGGCGAACCGGCAGGTTTTCCTTGCGCTCGGGCACAACGCCGCAATCGTCGCAGTGAACCACCGGAATCGGGCAGCCCCAGTAACGCTGGCGCGACAGGCCCCAGTCGCGCAGGCGATAGCGCGTCTGCCCGGTGCCCAGACCGTGTTCCTCGAAATAATCGATGGTGGCGTCGATGCCTTCCTGACTGGTTGCCTCGCCCAGACCTGCAAAATGGTCGATGTAAACGACCTTTTCGGTTTTGGCAGGAACCAGCGCCTCATCCTCAACCTCGGTTTCCTCGCCCGGCATATAGAATGCGTTACGAACGGAAAGCCCGTACTTGCGCGCAAAATCCAGATCGCGCTGATCATGGGCCGGACAGCCAAAGACCGCCCCTGTGCCATAATCCATCAACACAAAGTTCCCGACCCAGACAGGCAGTTCGACGTCGTCATAAATGGGGTGCCGGACGGTGATGCCGGTATCGATCCCC
>JASBSV010000102.1 GCA_030148745.1 Paracoccaceae bacterium | reverse complement strand
CGTGCCCTGTAAACCTCGGGCGCGTCGAA
This sequence comes from Paracoccaceae bacterium, assembly GCA_030148745.1. Lineage (GTDB taxonomy): Bacteria > Pseudomonadota > Alphaproteobacteria > Rhodobacterales > Rhodobacteraceae > JASBSV01. The sequence goes on along the minus strand of JASBSV010000102.1, from coordinate 18,615 downwards.
GCCCATAAGGCGCAGGTTCCCAACCGCAGTATCGCTGCAACGCGCCTTGACGGTGTCGCCGTCGATCACCTTGGTAATCTCGCACTGCGGCGCCGTCCGGCGCGCGGTTTGGGTTTGCTGTATATCCGATGGCGCGGTGCAGCCGGCTATGAAGAAAAAACCGGCTGCCACGACCCCGCCGGGTTTATTCAACCCAAGCTCTGGCTGGCGGCGCTTTCGGGCAGTTCCTCGTCAAAACAGCGCTGATAGAATTCGGCCACCGTCTGACGCTCAAGCTCGTCGCATTTGTTCAGGAACGACAGGCGGAAAGCATAGCCGGTGCTGCCAAAGATGCGCGCGTTTTCGGCCCAGTTGATGACAGTTCGCGGCGACATCACCGTCGACAATTCGCCGTTCATGAAAGCCGTGCGCGTCAGGTCGGCCACTGTCACCATCTGGCTGACGGTCTTGCGGCCCTTGTCGGTGTTGTACTGCGGCGCCTTGGACAGAATGATCGCCGCTTCGGCGTCATGGCTGAGATAGTTCAGCGTTGCCACAAGGCTCCACCGGTCCATCTGGGCTTGGTTGATCTGTTGCGTGCCGTGGTAAAGCCCCGTGGTATCGCCAAGGCCGACCGTGTTGGCCGTCGCGAACAGGCGGAAATAGCGGTGCGGCGTGATGATCTCATTCTGGTCCATCAGCGTCAGCTTGCCGTCATGCTCAAGCACCCGCTGGATCACGAACATAACGTCTGCACGGCCCGCATCGTATTCGTCGAACACAATGGCCACCGGATTGCGCAGCGCCCAAGGCAGGATGCCTTCGTGAAATTCGGTCACCTGCTTGCCGTCGCGCAGCTTGATCGCATCCTTGCCGATCAGGTCGATCCGGCTGATGTGGCTGTCAAGGTTGACCCGGACCGTGGGCCAGTTCAGCCGTGCCGCGACCTGTTCGATATGGGTGGATTTACCCGTGCCGTGATAGCCCTGGATCATCACCCGGCGATTGTGAGAAAACCCTGCAAGGATCGCCAGCGTCGTGTCGGGATCGAATTTATAGGTCGGGTCAAGCTCGGGCACACGATCGGTCGGCTCAGCAAAACCCTTGACGATCATATCGGTGTCGATGCCAAAAACCTCGCTGACCGAGATTTCCTCGGTAGGTTTCATTTCGCGATCCGGCGAGCCATCGGCCATCTTTCATCCCTTTCGTTTTGCCCCGGTTTCAGGGCGCGTCCCGTGGTGCAACATATCAGGGACAAGAGCAAGCAAAAGAGAGCTTTGTGCGGCGCTTTGCGCTGGCTCTTTCCGATGGGCCATGTTTTTATCGAAAACGGACGAGGGGCGGAGCATCCGGTGGACACAGGCATCATCGAAAAAATGATTGCAAATGTGGGGCTTGGCGACCGCTCGGCGTTTTCTTCCCTTTATGATGCAACTTCTGCGAAACTATTTGGCGTGGCTTTGCGTGTCTTGAATGACCGGGCCGATGCCGAGGATGTGTTACAGGAGGTTTTTGTAAAGATCTGGCACAATGCCGATCGCTACGCCGCCAACGGGCTCAGCCCGATGACCTGGCTGATAACGATCGCGCGCAATACGGCGATAGACCGGCTCAGGGCCCGCAAGGCGCCCTCCGAAGGGGAAGAGGCGGTGGTATCACTGCCCGACCCGGGCCCGACGCCCGAGGCCGCGGCGGTAGCCGCGTCCGAGCGCGCAAGGCTGGACGGCTGCCTGCAGGAGCTGGGCGATGATCAGGCCGGGGCGGTCAGGGGGGCTTATCTTGATGGGGAAACCTATCAGTCTCTGGCGGAGCTTTATGACGTTCCGCTCAATACGATGCGAACCTGGCTGCGCCGCAGCCTGATGAAACTGAAGGAATGTCTGAGCAGATGAGCGAGGCGCCGGATCATAGCCATGACGACGACGTCCTGGCGGCGGAATATGCGATGCATCTTCTGTCGCCGCAGGACCGGCGTACGTTCGAGGCCCGGCTGAAGGACGATCCGGGGCTACGGGCACTTGTCGCCGCCTGGCAGGAGCGTCTGGCGCCGCTTGCCGATGAGGTTCCGCCGATCGCCCCGCCGCCGGCGGTCAAAGCGGCGCTGATGGACCGGCTGTTCAAGGAAGAGCCCGCGCCGGCGCCCGGCTGGTGGGGCCGCCTTGCCCTCTGGCGCGCTCTGGCACTGGCGTCGATGGCGGCGGCGGTGGTTCTGGCGGCGCTGCTTTTCGTTCAGCAATCGGCGCCGGGCCAACCTGTGATGGTGGCCGAGGTCGCCGCCGCCGATGACAGTTTGCGGGTTCTGGCGCGTTACAATGCCAAGGACGGTGTGCTTCAGGTCTCGCGCGTCACCGGCAAGGCGGCCGCCGGCCGCGCGCTTGAGCTGTGGCTGATCGTCGGACAGGAAACGCCCGTCTCTCTGGGGGTCTTGCCGGCCGGAAAGCGCGGTCAGCTTACTGTCGCATCGAACCTGCGCCCGCTGATGTCCGACGCCATTCTGGCGATCAGTGACGAGCCGCCCGGCGGTTCGCCCACCGGGGCGCCCACGGGTGCGGTATTGGCGGTCGGACAGATTAATTCTGTTTGATTTCAGCGTCTTAAATTTTTTCTGCAAAAAAATCGTATCGGGCTGAAACTTTCGCCGCGATGCCCCCGTGTCTTCTTGCACAACCGGCCAGACAAACTGGCCCCATGTCAGGAGAATAAACACATGTCTATCAAAGCCATCCTCACCGCCCTCGCCGTCAGCACCGCAATGGTCACCCCCGTTCTTGCCAATCCGATGGTTGGCGGCGCGGCAATGTTCGAAAGCAAGAACATCGTGGAAAATGCGGTGAACTCGGCCGATCACACAACTCTGGTTGCCGCCGTCAAGGCCGCCGGTCTGGTTGAAACGCTTCAGGGTCCCGGCCCGTTCACTGTTTTTGCCCCGACCAACGAAGCGTTTGACAAACTGCCCGCCGGCACCGTCGACACCCTGCTCAAGCCCGAGAACAAGGCGCTGCTGACCAAGGTTTTGACTGCCCATGTCGTTGCCGGTAAATGGTCGGCTGCCGATATCGCCCGCAAGGCCCGCCAGTCCAAGGACGGGTTTTATAACTTCAACGCCGTGTCAGGTGATGCGCTGTCGGCGCAGGTAAAGGGCAACAACCTTTATATCTATGACGAAAGCGGCAATGCGGCCAAGGTCACCATCGCCGACGTCAATCAGTCGAACGGCGTGATCCATGTCGTCAATTCGGTTCTTGTTCCCAAGTAAACCGCGTTAGTATCGGACGAGTGATCGCCGCCCTTGGGGGATGTACCCCCCGGGGGCGGTTTTTTCGTGTCTGCACGGCGCTAGCGCTGAAAGTTGCGGCTTTCCTTGATCTGATCCCAGGCCCAGACGACCTCCTGCAGCTGCTCCTCATGGCCCCGGTCGCCGCCGTTCATATCCGGATGCAGCACTTTGATCAGCGATTTATAGGATTTGCGGATCTCGGCCTTGGTCCAGTGATCCTTGGCATCCAGAATATCCAGCGCCCGGCGCTCGGTCGGGGGGAGCTTGCGTGTGCCGGTGATCGATTTGCCGGGATTGCGCGTGGCGTTTTCGCCCAGAACCTGATGCGGATCGTCAACGCCCAGACGGGCCCATGCGCGGGCCTCTTCCGATTGTTTGCCGAACGGCTTGGTCTCGCGGCCCCAGACCCGGTCCTTGTCGATCTGGGCCTCAAACTCTTCTTCGGTCGAGCCGTTGAAGAAATTCCATTTCAGATTGTACTCGCGTACATGCGCTTTGCAGAACCAGAAATAATCGTCCAGAATATCCGGCGATTTCGGCGCGCGGTACTGCGCCGGTTCCGCGCAGCCGGGGTGTTCGCACTGACGCGTCGAGGTTTCAAAAGCCCCCGACATGCCGCGTTTTCCCTTGTTGCGCTTTTTCTTGTCGGACGAGACGCTCATATCAAACCCGAAGGGATCAGATTTTGTCATTGCGTCATCCTTTCTGGCGGGGCTTTGTCTGTTCGGATCAGAGAGTGTAGAGGTTTCGGCAGCGGATTGAAGAGGGGAGTCGCGAAAAAATGAGTTTAGGTGAAAAAATGCGGCAAAAGCTTGAGGCGGCCTTTCATCCCACCTTGCTGGAGATCGAGGACCAGAGCGAGGCGCATCGCGGTCACGCAGGCTTTCGCGAAGGTGGTGAGAGCCATTGGCATTTGCGCATCGCCGCGCCGGGTTTTGCCGATCTCAGCCGCATCGCGCGTCACCGCGCCATCCATCAGGCACTGGGCCCCGAGATCATTGGGCGCATTCACGCATTGTCGATCAATATCGAAGAGTGACCGATGGGCCGGGCTGTTTAGTCCGACTTCTTGGGGCTTTCACCGCCGGCGTTTTCCCTGGCGTTCTGGTCGGCGCTGTCATCGGCAGCTTTGGCCTCGCCGCTCAGCTCCTGATCCTTTTCGCCCGCGCCGCCGTTTTCGTCATCCTCGCGCTGATCGGCCGGCTGGGTGGCGGCGCTGACGGGCGGGGTTTTTCGGTCCGTTTCGGGGACCTGCGCCGAAGGGGCGACAAGCGGCGCGATCTGAGGCGTTCCGGCACGCGTTACCGGCGACGGCGCCGGGCTCCATGTCTGGATGGTGGAATCCAGCGGGCGGCGAAACACCAGAAGGTTCTTATACTTTGTCTCTACCCGTGTCAGGCGGCTACGCTCTTCGAAGGGTAGGGTGTCGGCGCGGATATATTCCCATCCATCGGCGCCATATTGGTTCATGACCTGCTCAAGCGCATGGGCGACGCGCGCATCGCTGCCCTTGATGCCCGGTGCCTTGACCCCTTTGGTGGGGGCCGGCACAACCTTGTATTCGTAACGCGCCATGGCGGTTATCCTTGTCGTCGGGGCGGCAGGCGCCCCGCTAAAAGCCCGCTGTGAAGGGCGCCATGCGAGGCCGGGATCAAAGGCCGCGGTTACAGCGCCAGTTTTGACGCCACGATTTCATTGACGGCCTTGGGGTTAGCCTTGCCGCCGGTGGCTTTCATCACCTGACCCACGAACCACCCCGCCAATTTGGGGTTCGCGCGCGCCTTTTCTACCTGCGCGGGGTTGGCGGCGATAATCTCATCCACCGCAGCTTCCAGCGCGCCGGTGTCGGTGACCTGTTTCATGCCGCGCTCTTCGACGATGGCCGCCGGATCGCCGCCTTCGGTATAGACGATCTCGAAAAGGTCCTTGGCAATCTTGCCGGAAATATCGCCCTTTTGGATCAGGGCGATGATCGATCCCAGTTGAGTGGGCGAGACGGGGCTTTGCCCGATCGGTTTGTCACCATCGCGCTTCAGCCGTCCGAAGAGTTCGTTGATGACCCAGTTGGCGGCCAGTTTGCCATCTCCGATGGCCGCGACCTCCTCGAAATAGGCGGCATTTTCCGCCTCGGCCGTCAGCACGCTGGCGTCATAATCCGACAGATTGAAATCGGCAATAAATCGGGCCTTCTTGGCATCCGGCAACTCGGGCAGATGCTGGGCCAGATCATCGACCCAGGCCTGCTCGATCTCGAGCGGCAGAAGGTCGGGATCGGGGAAATAGCGATAATCATGCGCCTCTTCTTTCGAGCGCATCGAACGGGTCTCATTCTTGTCGGGATCGTAAAGGCGGGTTTCCTGTACGATCTCGCCGCCGTCTTCAAGGATCGCAATCTGACGCCGCGCCTCGTAATCGATGGCCGCCTGAATGAACCGCATGGAGTTCATGTTCTTGATCTCGCAGCGGGTGCCAAGGTGACTGAAATCCTGAGTTTCCTGATAGCGCTCGTAATCGCCGGGGCGACAGACCGAAACGTTCACATCCGCGCGCAGGTTGCCGTTTTGCATGTTGCCATCGCAGGTCCCCAGATAACGCAGGATCTGGCGCAGTTTGACGACATAGGCGGCGGCCTCTTCAGGGCCGCGGATATCGGGGCGGCTGACGATTTCCATCAGGGCAACGCCGGTGCGGTTGAGATCGACAAAGGACATGTTGGGGTCCATATCGTGGATCGACTTGCCCGCGTCCTGTTCCAGATGGATGCGTTCGATACGCACCTTGCGCGCCGTGCCATCGCCCATTTCAACGAGCACCTCACCTTCGCCCACGATGGGATGGTAAAGCTGGCTGATCTGATAGCCCTGCGGCAGGTCGGGGTAGAAATAATTCTTGCGGTCAAAGGCCGACACAAGATTGATCTCTGCCTTCAGGCCAAGGCCCGTGCGCACGGCCTGTGCCACGCATTCTTCATTGATCACCGGCAACATGCCCGGCATGCCCGCATCAACAAAGGCCACGTTCGAATTCGGCTCGGCGCCAAATCGGGTCGATGCACCCGAGAACAGCTTGGCCCGGCTCGAGACCTGCGCGTGGACTTCCAGCCCGATAACCAGCTCCCAGTCATCGCGGGCGCCGGAAATAACCTTGGGAGCGGGGGTGTCATATGTCAGGTCGAGCATCGCAGGTTCCTCAGTGATACGCGCCGGGTTTTAGGCGAGCATCGCGTCAGGGGCAAGCGCAGAGCGCCGGTCACCGGGTCTGTGCCGGGTATCTGTGCCGATGCGGCGGAGAACAAGGCGCCCGCAGCATCCTTTAAGCGGCTTTAGGCCGGTTTGCCGGCAACAAAAATACGGTGGCTTGAATTCCGGTGCGATGCGGACATCCTTGGTGCATGCTCAAAACCGGAATGATCGCTGTCACCATGGTTCTGGCCGTCGCAGCACAGGGCTTCGCCGGGCCCCAAGACCGGCCAAGGCCGCGGGCGCTGGGCGAGATCCCACGCACCCGATGGGAGCGCGAGTCGGCAGGCGCGCTTTGGACCCAGGCGGCATTGTCGGCGATGCGTACCCTTGGCAAACCCCTGACCGCAACTGTGCCGGCCGATATCGATCAGTGGTGTCCGGCCTACCGGGTGGCCCCACGCGATCAGCGCGCCAAATTCTGGGTCGGCTTGATCTCGGCGCTGGCACGCCACGAAAGCACATGGAAAGAAACGGCTGTTGGCGGCGGCGGAAAATGGTTCGGGCTGATGCAGATCCTGCCCGCCACGGCGCGCGGGTACGGCTGTCGGGCGCGCAGCGCAAATGGATTGATGGATGGGTCAGACAACCTGTCGTGTGCCATCCGGATCATGGCCGTGACCGTCCCCCGCGACGGGGTCATTGCCACCCGCAAGGGACGCTGGCGCGGGATTGCCGCCGATTGGGGGCCGATGACCAACAGAGCAAAGCGCAGCGATATATCGCGCTATACCAGGGCGCAAAAATATTGCCGGGCCCTATCTTCTGTGCGGCCGCGCGCGCGGCCACACTCCGGTCCGCGCGCGCGGGTTGATCGGGTTGCCTCCGGCGGGGATATTTTAGCCAAGCGGAAGAGGTCAGATTAACCCGCGTACAGGGCGCAATTTAAACAGCGGCGGCGCCGGCGCATCGGGCCCGGCCAGCGCCAATGTGGCATCGCGCAACATGGCCGTCGCGCGGGCATTGTCCTGCGCAAGCGCCTGAGGCGAAATCGGATCGCCCACGGTGACCGCGAACGAGGTTTTGGCCTTGTTCAGCGTTTCATGAAACAGCGTGATGTCGCGCAGACTGGGATGCAGAAGGTCAAAGGCGTAGAACAGCGCCGAATTGCGGGCACGGATATGGATCGGGATGACAGGCAGATCGAATTTGCGCGCCATGCTGGCGGCCGAAGGCATCCATGGCCGCTCATAAAGCCGCAGTCCGCGGCGTTTGGCCAGCCGGCCCGAAGGAAAGATAACGCCCAGCCGCCCCGCCTCGATCGCAGCTTTGGTATAAGCCAGAGTTTCGCGTGTCTGCCGGCGGCTGCGACGGCTTTCGCGCCATTCGACCGGGGCGATGCGATCGGCCATCTGCGGCAACACGGTCAGGATATCGCGGTTGGCGTAAAAATAGAGATCGGGGCGCCTTTCGGCCAATAGCGCATGCAGGATGATCCCGTCGGCAATCCCGGTAGGGTGATTTGCCACCACCAGCGCCGCGCCGCGTTGCGGGATATTGTCCAGACCGCGCAACTCCACATGGCGGGCAAGACGGCGCGCCATGGCATCCATGATCCTTGCGCTGTCTTCTTCCTCGAAACTCTGCGCCAGCTCAAGCGTCTGGCGATAGGACAAAAGACGCGTAAGCAAGCCATGCGCCATCCGGGCCGTGGCAGAGCGGCCAAAAAGCCACGGCGCGCGATCGGCGATCAGATGATCGATACGGTCTTTCATGGACCAACTATGTCGCAGGCGGTTGCAACGGTTCTATGACGAAGTTCGCGCGCGGGTATTTCGGCAGGTTCCTGCCTGAGGCCGGCACGCATCATGGCCAGCCGAAGAATTCATGCCCTAGGGCGATCGCTGATGCCGGCCTGCGCTGGCGCCGGTCACTCGATCCCATTGGCGCGCTGAAGCCCGCGGATATAGGCCGCAATCGACAGAGCCTCTTTCTGGCTCACATCCTTGACCGGCGGCATGTTCCCGAACGACCAGTGGTGCGAGCGCACCCCATTCTGCACCGCCAGAACAAAGGCGAAATCGGCGTGCGAGCGGTCGCGGTATATCGTGTGGACAAGGGGCGGGGCGATACCGGCCTGACCTGCGGCATTTGCCCCGTGGCACGCCGCACAGGAGCGGTCATAGATCCGTGCCCCGGCCAGCGCATCGCCAGTCAATTCAGGCACCGCCACGGTTGCCAGCGGCGCGCCCGGTTGCGCCCCGTCCGGCGCGGGCGCCGTTGCCGGTTTTATGCTCTGCCAGACAAGCCAGCCCGAGACGGCGGCGGTCACGGCGATGATCGCAAGGCCGGATTTCTGCATCTTGGTCTCCCATGATCTGCGGCGGCGGCCGCGGTGCCGTTCAGGCGGATTTCAGCGATGGCCGGCCGTCACGCGCCGCCCAGGCGCGGGCGGCGTCCCCCAGCCCTTCGAAAAGGGCGCGCGAGACCGGATCGCTCGACGCGCGATACTCAGGGTGCCACTGCACGCCAATGGCAAAACCGGGGGCGTCTTTGACATAAATCGCCTCAGGCGTGCCATCGGCTGCCACGCCATCCACCACCACATTCCGGCCCGGCTCGGCAATCCCCTGCCCGTGAAGCGTGTTGGTCATTACCTCGGTGTTGCCCATCATCTTGTGAAACGGGCCGCCCTTGGTGAACTCAACGGTATGGCGCAGCTGGAATTTCTCGTCCAGCGTGCCATCGGGCGGCATCCGGTGGTTCATCCGGCCCGGCAGATCCCGAATTTCGGGATAAAGCGTGCCGCCAAGCGCCACGTTCATCTCCTGAAACCCCCGGCAGATCGCCAGATAAGGCTGCCCGCGCTCGGTCAGCGCCCGGATCAGCGGCAGGGTCAGCCGGTCACGATTGCGGTCAAAGGTGCCATAGGCCTCGGTCGCGGCGACGCCATATTCCTCGGGGTGAACATTGGGCCGCCCGCCGGTAAAGACAAAGCCGTCACAGATCTCCAGCAGGTCTTCAATCGGCGAGCAAGTCGGATCAGCTGGCACGATCAGCGCCACAGCACCCGCCACCGACACCACCGCGTCACAGTTCATACGACCGGTCGCATAGACAGGATATTCATCGTTTTGCAGGTAACTGTTGCCAATAATTCCAACAACAGGGCGCGTCATAAGCTTCTCCGGATTTGCATCCTTTGGATATAACCAGTCGGGCGGCAATGAAAAGCCCCCCTGCGCGCCTCAGGCCTCGCCGGTCAGCCCTGCGGCCCCGATCCCAGAGAGCGCCGCAACCACGTCGTTCTGCGATGTATCGCCCGTCACCCCCACCGCGCCGATGACCGCGCCCTTGCGATCGCGCAGCAAAACTCCGCCCGGCACCGGCACCACCTTGCCGCCAAAGGCGCCGTTCATGGCGGCCATGAAATAGGCCTGCTCTTCGGCCCGCTGCATCTGCGCGGTCCCGGGAATGCCCAGCATCACCGCCCCATAGGCCTTGCCGCGCGCAATATCGAAACGCCCCGGGCTTGCACCATCTTCGCGCTCAAAGGCCATAACCGCGCCGCCAGCGTCCAGAACCACCACCGATAGCGGCTTCAGCCCGATCTCGCGCCCTTTGGCCAGCGTGCCGCGAATGATCGCGCGCGCCTTTCTAAGTGTCAGTGCCGCCATCACAATCCTCTTCCGCTTGACTGAAATATCCCCGGGGGGCCCGAAGGGCGGGGGCAGGCAGCCCCCTTTGCCCTCTCCATATCACCCCCCGGCTTTCAACTGAAGCCGGCGGGCATGCAGCACCGGCTCGGTATAGCCCGAGGGCTGTACCCGCCCCAGAAAGACCAGATCGCAGGCCGCCTGAAAGGCGATGCCCTCAAACCCCGGCGCCATCGGGCGGTAACCCGGATCGCCCGCATTCTGGCGATCGACCACCGCCGCCATCTTCTGCATCGCTTTCATCACGCGGGTCCGGTCGATCACCCCGTGGTGCAGCCAGTTGGCCAGCGCCTGGCTCGAAATCCGGCAGGTCGCTCGATCCTCCATCAGCCCCACATCGTGAATATCTGGCACTTTAGAGCAGCCCACCCCCTGATCGATCCAGCGCACGACATATCCCAAAATACCCTGCGCGTTGTTTTCGATCTCGGCGGTGATTTCATCCTCAGTCAACACTCGCCCGCCCAACAGCGGGATCGTCAGAAGATCGCTCAGCGTGCCGCGCGCGCCGCCGCGCGCGATCTCGGCCTGACGGGCCAGAACGTCGATCTGGTGATAATGCGTGGCATGCAGAACCGCCGCGGTGGGCGAGGGGACCCAGGCACAATTGGCACCGTCGCGCGGGTGGCCGATCTTGGCCTCAAGCATTTCGGCCATCCGGTCGGGCATCGCCCACATCCCCTTGCCAATCTGCGCCTTGCCCGACAGGCCGCAGGCCAGACCGATATCGACATTGCGATCCTCATAGGCCGCAATCCACGGCTGCGATTTCATCTCGCCCTTGGGCACCATCGGCCCCGCTTCCATCGAGGTGTGGATCTCATCGCCCGTGCGGTCCAGAAATCCGGTGTTGATAAAGGCCACGCGGTGGCGGGCGGCGCGGATGCATTCGCCCAAATTGGCGGAAGTGCGCCGCTCTTCATCCATGATGCCCAGTTTGACGGTATAACGCTCCAGTCCCAAGATCGTCTCTACCCGGCTGAAGATGTCGTCGGTCAGCGTCACTTCGTCGGGGCCGTGCAGCTTGGGTTTGACCACATAGACCGACCCGGCCTGCGAATTGCGTGCCCCCGAGGTCTTGCGCAGATCATGCATCGCAATCAGCGTGGTGATCATCGCATCCATCAACCCTTCGGCGATCTCGCGCCCTTCGGCGTCCAGAATCGCGGGGTTGGTCATCAGATGACCGACATTGCGCACCAGCATCAGCGACCGGGCCCTCAGCGTGCCGGCGCTGCCATCGGCGGCGGTATAGGTGATGTCGGGGTTCAGCTGCCGGGTGATCACCCGATCACCCTTGGCGACCTTCTCGGTCAGATCGCCCTTCATCAGGCCCAGCCAGTTGCGATAGGCGCCGGTCTTTTCCTCGGCATCGACGGTGGCCACCGAATCCTCGCAATCCATGATGGTCGAGATTGCCGCTTCGATCCGCACATCGGCGATATTGGCCGGATCATCGCGCCCGATCTCATGGGCCGTATCGATCACGATCTCGATATGAAGACCGTTGTTTTTCAAAAGATAGGCGCCCGGCGCATCCGCCGCGCCGCGATAGCCCACAAACCGCCCGGCATCGGCCAGCCGGGTTTTGGCGCCTTGGCCATCTGCCGCCCACAGCCCGCCCGCGTCAACGCCAAGGCCCGTCACATCGGCCCAGCCCAAACCGTCCAGCGGCGCGGCGCCATCCAGAAAATCGCGCGCCCAGGCAATCACACGGCCCCCGCGCGCGGGATCATAGCCTTTGCCCGACGGCAGATCGCCCAAGGCATCGGTGCCGTAAAGCGCATCGTAAAGCGAGCCCCAGCGCGCGTTGGCAGCATTCAGCGCATAGCGCGCGTTGGTGATCGGCACCACCAGCTGCGGGCCGGGAACGTGAGAGATTTCGGCGTCTATCTTGCTGGTTTCAATCGTGAATTCCGGCCCCTCAGGCAGAAGATAGCCGATCTCGCGCAGAAATTCGGTATAGGCTTCTGGATCATGTGGCTGGCCTTTTCGGGCACAGTGCCAATCGTCGATCTGGCGCTGCATTTCTTCGCGGATCTCAAGCAATTCGCGGTTTCTGGGGCCCATTTCAGCGACCAGCGCGGCAAAGTCCTGCCAGAAATCGGCGGGTTTAACGCCGGTTCCCGGGATCGCTTCCTGCTCGACGAAATCCGCCAGTTCCCGGTCAACCTGAAGTCCTGCTTTTTCCACTCTGTCGGGCATGGGGCTCTCCACGGTATACCATTGCATTCAATTTGACTCTGGCACGGGTTAGAGAAAAAGTTTCCGATAGGCAACACCCCCCGGACCTTGCCCTGACGGCCTCATGCGATAAACAACACCCATCCCGAAAAAAGGAGAGTTCAATGCGCGATCCGGCCCCACAGACGATCTTTCTCGAAGATTACACCCCGCCCGCTTTTCTGGTGGAGGATGTGCATCTGACCTTTCGTCTGGATCCCGGCGCTACACGGGTCAAAAGCCGCATCGCCTTTCGCCCCAACCCCGAAGCGGTCACGCATGATTTCTTTCTGCATGGCGAGGATCTGACGCTGATTTCGGCCAGTATCGACGGCGCCCCGGTGACCCCGCGTCTTGGCCCTGATGGGCTGCGCGCCGACGTGCCGGACGCGCCCTTTGTCTGGGAGGCCGAGGTTGAGATCGCGCCGCAAAGCAACACCGCGCTTGAGGGGCTTTATATGTCGCGCGGCATGTATTGCACCCAATGCGAGGCCGAAGGGTTCCGCAAGATCACCTATTATCCCGACCGCCCCGATGTGATGGCGCCTTTCACCGTGCGTATCGAAAGCGACGAGCCGGTTCTTTTGTCAAACGGCAACCCCGCGGGGCAGGGCGACGGTTGGGCCGAATGGCACGATCCTTGGCCCAAACCCTCTTATCTTTTTGCGCTGGTGGCGGGGGAACTGACGGCCCATAGCGGGAAATTCACCACCATGTCAGGGCGGGATGTGGAGCTGAACATCTGGGTGCGCCCTGGCCCGGACGAAGAAAAATGCGCCTTTGCTATGGGCGCCTTGCAGCGCGCCATGCGCTGGGACGAAAAGGTTTACGGGCGCGAATACGATCTGGATCTGTTCAACATCGTCGCGGTCGATGATTTCAACATGGGGGCGATGGAAAACAAGGGGTTGAACATTTTCAACTCGGCCGCCGTTCTGGCCAGCCCCGAAACCAGCACCGATGCCAATTTCGAGCGGATCGAAGGCATCATCGCGCATGAATACTTCCACAACTGGACCGGCAACCGCGTCACCTGCCGCGATTGGTTCCAGCTTTGCCTCAAAGAGGGGCTGACGGTTTTCCGCGATCAGGAATTTACCGCTGATATGCGCAGCCGCGCGGTCAAGCGGATCTCCGATGTGCTGACCCTGCGCGGGCGGCAGTTTCGCGAAGACAACGGGCCGCTGGCGCACCCCGTTCGGCCCGAAAGCTTTGTAGAGATCAACAATTTCTATACCGCGACCGTCTATGAAAAGGGCGCCGAGATCATTCGGATGCTGCGCCATCTGGTGGGCGAAAGCGGCTATGCGCAGGCGCTGGGGCTGTACTTTGACCGCTTTGACGGCAAGGCCGCCACGATCGAAGACTGGCTGGCTGTCTTCCAGGAGGCGACCTATCGCGATCTGAGCCAGTTCAAACGCTGGTACAGTCAGGCCGGAACGCCGCGCCTAAAGGTCACGGACAGTTTTGAGGACGGCACCTATCACCTGCACTTTGAACAGCACACACCGCCGACACCGGGGCAGGAGGCCAAGGAATCGCTGGTGATCCCGATTGCTGTGGGCCTGATCGGTCCGGACGGGCGCGAGGTGATGGAAACCACGATCCTTGAGATGACCGATGCCACCGAAAGCTTTGCCTTTCCGGGGCTTGATGCGCGGCCCGTCCCATCGGTTCTGCGCGGCTTTTCCGCCCCCGTCATCGTCGAGCGTGACACCACCAACGCCGAGCGCGCTTTCCTTCTGGCCCATGACACCGACCCTTTCAATAAATGGGAGGCAGGCCGCGCTCTGGCCAAAAGCACACTGATGTCGATGATCGTCGACGGCGCGGCGCCTGATCCCGCCTTTCTGGATGCGCTGGGCGCCGCTTTGCGCGATGAAACGCTTGATCCGGCGTTTCGTGCGCTGGTTCTGTCGCTGCCCAGCGAGGATGACATCGCCGAGACGATGTTCGAGGCCGGGCAGACGCCCGATCCTTCCGCCATTCACAGCGCGCGTGAGGTTTTGCGCCAGTCGGTGGCGGCGGCCTGCGAAACCGCGTTGGCCGATGCCTTTGACGCCAATCAGGTCGCCGGGCCCTACAGCCCTGATGCGGCAAGCGCCGGCAAGCGGGCGCTGGCCAATGCGGCGCTGGGGCTTTTGTCGCGGCTGGACGGGGGCGCGCGCGCTGCTGCGCAATATCGCGCTGCCGATAACATGACCCAGGAATTGGCGGCGCTGGGCGCCCTTCTGGATATCGGGCAGGGCGAGGGCGAGCTGTCGTCATTCTATGATCGGTGGCGCGATGACCGGTTGGTGATGGACAAATGGTTCGCGCTTCAGGTTTCGGCCGCCGCCCCCGACAAAGCGGCCGAGGTTGCGCGGCGCCTGACCGAACATGCCGATTTCGACTGGAAGAACCCCAACAGGTTCCGCGCGGTTATTGGCGCGCTGGCAATGAATGCGGCCGGATTTCACGATCCCGGCGGGGCCGGATATGCGCTGGTCGCCGACTGGCTGATCCGGTTGGACCCGGTCAACCCCCAGACCACAGCGCGCATGTCGACCGCGTTCGAGACCTGGCGGCGCTATGACAAGGCCCGTCAGGCAATGATCCGCGAGGAACTGGAGCGGATCAGACGCGTGCCCGGCCTGTCGCGCGACACCACCGAAATGGTCAGCCGCATATTGGGTTAGGGCCGCTGGCGCGGCTCACAGGCTGATGTCCATCCTGAAATTGGTCAGGTAGACGCCAAAGCGTTCGATCTCTTGCCGGGCGATGACCCGCCAGCCCCGGCGCAAAAAGAATGGCCGCGACAGATGCGACGCTTCGGTATAGGCGCCGGTCAGATCCCGCGCCGCGGGGTCGGCAAAACAGGCGTCATAAAGCCGCCCGGCAAGGCCCCGGCCCATTTGCCGCGCGCGCACAAAGGCCAGATCGAGATGCCCGTCGTGATTGAGCGTAAAAAACCCCTCGATCCCCTCGGCGCCATGGCCGACATAGGTGATCTGATCGGCAAGCCGGTCGGGCCAAAGGGGGGGCATATCGCGGCTGGGCGCCCATGCCTGCCGCTGCTCTTTTGAGTAATGCGCAGCCGCGCCCTGATGCACGGCCTCGTAAAACACCTCGCGGCAGGGGCGGGCGTCATGCAGGTGAAACCGGCGCACGGTGATCGCGGGCGCGATCATGTAACTGCGGCGCGGCGCCTGAATTCGGGCCGGTCCCAAAGCCGCTGATCAAGAACCCGGCCCAGCGTTTGCGCCGCATGATCGACATCCTGCATATCGGTATAAAGCGGCGTCAGGCCGAAGCGCATGATGTCAGGCGCGCGAAAATCACCGATCACGCCCTGGGCGATCAGGGCTTGCATGGCGGCATAGCCATGCTCAAAACGAAACGAGACTTGCGAGCCGCGCTGGGCGGGGTCTCGCGGGCTGGCCAGTTGCAGGTCGGGGCAGTGTTTTTCGACCTGATCGATAAACCGGCTGGAAAGCGCGACCGAGCAGGCGCGCACATCGCGCATATCGACCCCGTCCCAGATGTCCAGCGCCGCATCCAGCGCCGCTATCTGAAGGATCGGCGGGGTGCCGACGCGCATCCGGTCGATGCCGGGCCCGGGGCGGTAATCGGGATCAAAGGCAAAGGGTGCCTCATGACCCAGCCACCCCGACAGCGCCGGCTGGGCTGCATCGGCGTGTTTGGGCGCGACATAGATAAAGGCAGGGGCTCCGGGGCCGCCGTTGAGGTACTTATAGGTGCAGCCGACCGCGAAATCGGCCCCCGAATCGGTCAGGTCAACTTCGATCGCGCCGGCCGAATGCGCCAGATCCCAAAGCGTCAGGGCGCCATGTCCATGCGCCAGCGCGGTCAGCGCGGCCATGTCATGCAATCGCCCGCTGCGGTAATCCACCTCGGTCAGCATCAGAACGGCGACTTCTTGGGTGATGTGTTCTGCCACCTTTTCGGGGGGCACGACGCGCAGTTCAAGATCCCGGCCCAGCGATTTTATCAGCCCCTGAGCGATATAAAGGTCGCTGGGAAAATTCCCGCTGTCGCTGAGGATAACATTGCGGCCCGGACGCATATCAATGGCGGCGGCCAGCGCCTGATAGACCTTGACCGACAGGGTATCGCCCATCACCACGCTGCCGGTCGGCGCGCCGATCAGCCGCGCGATGCGGTCGCCCTGCCGGCGCGGCGCCTGCATCCATCCGGCCCTGTTCCAGCCGGTGATCAGCATCTGGCCCCATTCGTCCACCATCATCCCGGCCACCCGGTCGCGCGCTGCAAGCGGCAGTGGACCCAGAGAGTTCCCGTCAAGATAGGTGATCCCCGGGGGCAGATGAAACATCGCCTTGGTTGCGGTAAAATCGGTCATCTTTGTTTTCCGATGAAAGCGGGCCGCCTGCGCAGCGGGCCCTAGATTTCGCCACCGGCGATCTGGATAGCCTGACCGTTAATGCTCTCCGATCCTTTCCGGCAGAGCCAGAGCGCAGCGGAAGCGACCTCATCAGGGGCGATCAGGCGGCCATGCGGGTTCAGCCCCACCATCATATCGCGCGCCTTATCCTCGCTGACGCCGGCGCGCTGCGAGATCGAGGTGACATTGCGGGTGATGATATCGGTGTCGACATAGGCCGGGCAAAGCGCGTTGAAGGTAATCTCTTGCCCGGCGTAATCGGCGGACAGCGCCCGGATCAGCCCGACCATCCCGTGTTTCGAGGCCGAATAAGCCGGTGCACCCTTAAGCCCCTTCAGCCCGGCGATCGAGGCTACGGCGATCACCCGGCCCCAGCCGGCCTGCCGCATCGAGGTCAGGCTTTCGCGGATCGTCAGAAAGGCGCCGTCAAGGTTGGTTGCCATCGTCTGGCGCCAGACCTCTGTCGTGGTTTTATGCAGGGCGCGCCCTTCGGCGATGCCGGCGTTTGGCACACAGATCTGGATGGGCCCGCGGGCGCTGACAGCACCGGCGATGCCATCCGCGACGCTGGCCTCATCGGTGACATCCATCTGCAGCGGAAACAGCCCCGGCGCCGAGGCGGCGGTTTCGGCAAGCGCGTCAGCGCGCCGGCCGGTGATTGTGACAAGAGCGCCTTCGGCGGCCAGCGCGCGGGCGATTGCCGCACCAATGCCACTGCCGCCGCCGGTGACGATTGCGTGTTTTCCGACAAGTTCCATATCCGCACAATATCGTCAGAACAGGGCGCGACAAGGGGCAACAAGCACGCTAGGTTCGGCACATGAAACATATTGATATACCGCCGTTCTGGCTTGTCCTTTTTATCGCCGCCGCCTGGGTTCTGGGGCAGGCTGTCGCCACGCCCCGCTTCCTGCCGGTATTTTTCACCGGGCTGGGCGTGCTTTTGGTGCTGGGTGGGTTTTTGCTGATGCTTTGGTCGGTTTTGACGATGGTGCGGGCCAAAACCACGCCGGTGCCGCGCCGCGATCCATCGGCCATTGTCACCAGCGGGCCGTTTTCCTTTTCGCGCAACCCGATTTATCTGGGCGATGCGATGATCCTTCTGGGTCTGATCCTGTGGTGGCAGGCCTGGATCGCGCTGATCCTTGTGCCTATTTTCATGCTCCTGATTCAGGGCCGTTTCATTCTTGATGAAGAAAAGCGGTTGGCAAGCCAGTTCGGCGATGATTTTCTGCGCTACTGCGGCAACACGCGCCGGTGGATTTGATCATTTTACGCTGCGAGCCGCTTGTGAAATAAAATTGCGCCGTGATATTGAGGGCAAACCCGTAACAGTGCCAACCGGCCGGAAGAAATTTGGATAAAGGGGCGAAAGCGTGAAGATCGGTACGCCGAAAGAAACATTTGACGGTGAAGCGCGGGTGGCGATGACGCCAGAAAGCGCGCTTCAGTTGCAAAAGCTGGGATATGAATGTCTGATTGAGACCGGCGCCGGCGTGGCTGCGGGTTTTTCGGATGCCGCTTATAAAGAGGCCGGTGTGACCGTGAAACGCACCGCCAACGCTTTGTGGAAAGATGCCGACATCATCGCCAAGGTGCGCCCGCCCTCGGACGAAGAGGTCAAACATCTGACCAAGGGCAAGACGCTGATATCCTTCTTTTATCCCGGCCAGAACGAGGCGCTGCTCAAGGCCTCGGCCAAAAAGGGCGCCAATGTGATCGCCATGGATATGGTGCCGCGTATCAGCCGGGCGCAAAAGATGGACGCTCTGTCCTCGATGGCCAATATCGCCGGCTATCGCGCGGTGATCGAGGCGGGCAACAACTTTGGCCGTT
>JASBSV010000021.1 GCA_030148745.1 Paracoccaceae bacterium | reverse complement strand
GGGGCGCCGGTGCGGCAAAACTCATCGGTCACGACATGGGTGCGGTCGATTTTGACGCCCAAAGCTTCCAGCCCAAGGTTTTCGACATTGCCAACAATGCCGACGGCGGAAATCACCGTGTCAAATTCATGCTTTTCCACCGTGCCGCCCAGTTCGATATGGGCGGTGACCTTGCCTTTTGTACGGTCCAGCTTTTTGACCATGGCTTTCTCCATGATCTTCATGCCCTGCTTGGTGAATGACTTCTTGGCAAAGGCGCTGATCTCGGCATCCTCGACGGGCAGGATGCGGTCCATCACCTCAACCACCGTCGTCTCGGCGCCCAGCGTGTTGTAGAAGCTGGCAAATTCGATGCCGATCGCGCCCGATCCGATCACCAGAAGTTTCTTGGGCATGCGCGGCGGGGTCAGCGCATGCTTATAGGTCCAGACCAGATCGCCGTCGGCCTCAAGCCCCGGCAACTCGCGGGCGCGCGCGCCGGTGGCCAGAATGATCGCCTTGGCGGCAAGCTCTTCTGTCCCCTTCCCGGTCTTCACCGAAACCTTGCCCTTGGCAGGCAGGCTCGCCTCGCCCATCACCACCGTCACCTTGTTTTTCTTCATCAGATGACCAACGCCGCTGTTGAGCTGCTTGGCCACCGCGCGCGAGCGTTTGACAACCGCCTCAAGGTCATACCCCACCCCATCGGCCGACAGCCCGAATTCCTTGGCCCGCTGCATCAGGTGAAACACCTCTGATGACCGCAGCAGCGCCTTGGTCGGAATACAGCCCCAGTTCAGACAGATGCCGCCCATATGCTCGCGCTCGACAATGGCCACATTCAGGCCCAGTTGCGCGCCCCGGATAGCGGCCACATAGCCCCCGGGGCCGGCCCCGATCACGATCATGTCAAAGGATTTGGCAGGCATAAGGATCTCCACTCACAGAAATTGGTTTAGCATTAAACTATTTTTCCGCCCCCTGCCAGCCCCCGCCTGACAACGGCGCGAATGCCCGCCTTGCGCCCGGCGCATGGATGGCGCGCCTCCGCGCTCCTTCTTCTTTGCTTAAATACTCACCGGCGCAGCCCCGCCGCCGCGCCCGCTGGCTGGGGTAAGGCTCAGGCGGCAGCCTCAAGTGCGCTCACGGTGGCGCGGTATCCGCCGCGGTCAAGATAGCGCTGCTCGGCCGGCGTGCCCTTCCGGCCCAGCGCGGCATTGCGATAGGGAAAGCGCCCGAACTGGCGGATCACCTGGCGGTGCGCCTTGGCGTGCAAAAGGTTCGAGGCCCCGGTCTGCGGCATCCGCGTCAGGAACATGCGCACCGCGCGTTCCTGATCACACAGGTTTTCAGAATGCATCATCGGCAGGTAAAAGAACTGCCGCGCCGGCTCGTCGATGCGCAGATCCCATTTGCGGTCGACCGCCGCCTTGGCCACGCTCAGCGCCATCCGGTCCGAGGCAAAGGCACTTGCCTGATCGCGGAACATATTGCGCGGAAACTGATCGGTCAGCAGGATATAGGCCAGCGCCCCTGAAGGATAGGTCAGCCAAAGCGACAGCGCCCCTTCCATTGCGGCCTGCCATGTCGGTGCGAACCTGTCGCGGATCGTCTGATCCAGCGCCTCGGTGGCGATATACCAGTCTTTCGGCTCGACCTCATCAAGCCAGAAATTCAGAACCTCGTCAGGGCTTTGCATGGCAACCTCATCACCAACTGCGGGCGTTTTCACCTCACCGTCGCAAAACATTCATAAATGTCAAGCATCACGCGGCATCGCTGGAATTTTCTTCGTCCTGTGCGGCTTCTATGAACAAATCCTGCGCCAGTTCAACAGCAACGGGCGAGGCGGCCATGGAAACCGGCGCATAGCTGCCGGTGTCATGGGCCGGCACCGCCGGGCGCCGTGTCATCCGCCACAGGGCATAGCCTGTCAGCCCGCCCATCAGGATGCTGATATAGAGCCAGAACCCCTGAGGCCCCATCGCGCCCATGATCCAGCCGGTCAGCAGCGGCCCGGCAATGGCGCCAATACCGTTGACGAAAATCAGCATGCCGGACGCGGCCGCCATATCTTCATGCTCAAGGTAGTCATTCACATAGGCGATCAGCAGCGCATAAAGCGGGTTCGACATCCCGCCCAGCACAAAACCCGCAGCCAGAAGAAAGGTAAATGTCTCGGCAAAAAACAGCGCAAAGATCGAGGCCAATGCGCCGATAGCAGCCGCGCTTGTGATCAGCACACGCCGGTCGATCCGGTCGGACATCCAGCCGATGGGATATTGCAGCACCAGCGCGCCGATATAGATCGCCGAGACAAAGCCCGAGATCTGCCCGACGGAAAGCCCCCGCTCGGTGCCGTAAACCGCCGCCATGCCGAATTGCGCCGAAAACACGCCGCCCAGAAGGAACATGCCGACACAGCCCAGCGGCGAGATGCGCCAGATCTGGAGCAGGGTCATCGGTTTGGTGGCATGAAAGCTGGGCGTGGGCGAAATGGACAGAAGGATCGGCGCAAAGGCGATGGAGACCAGCACCGAAGGGATCACGAAGAGGATAAAACCCGAAGGCTCTCCGGTGACCAGAATCGCCTGCGCCGTGACGATACCCAGCATCTGCATGATCATGTAAAGCGACAGCGCCTTGCCCCGGTTTTCATTGGTCGCGGCATTGTTCAGCCAGCTTTCGGCGGTCACATAGACGCCGGAGAAGCAAAAGCCGATGATCACCCGCTCAAGCGTCCATGCGGCGGGATGGGCAAAGGCGGGATAAAGCACCAAGACCGCCGAGATCATCGAGCCCAGCGCCGCAAAGACCCGCACATGCCCCACCCGGCGGATCATTTCGGGGGCCAGTTTCGAGCCGCCCAGAAAACCCACGAAATAGGCCGACATGACCACCGACATCTCGATCGTCGAAAAACCTTCGATCCCGCCGCGGATACCCAGCAGCGTGCCCTGCATGCCGTTGCCGACCATCAAAAGCAACATGCCCAGCAAAAGCGCCCATGAGCTGCCCAGAACCTGTATCATCGCCGTCTCCTGTGCCGCATCATTTGGAAGATTAGGGGGCGGATCGAAATTGAAATGCCCCTGCGCGACTCAATCCTGTCGCTTTCCAGCGGCGGGTAACAGAAGCGAGGCGTCGCCGTAAGAGAAAAAGCGATAGCGCCGGTCGATTGCATGGGCATAGATCTGGCGGATCCGGTCAGACCCCATAAAGGCCGAGACCAGCATCATCAGCGTCGATCTGGGCAGATGGAAATTGGTCATCAGCGCATCGGCTACCCGGAATTCAAACCCCGGATAGATAAAGATATCGGTCTCGCCCTGCCATGGGGCGATATGGCCGGTGCCCTGCGCTGCCGTCTCAATCAGGCGCAGGGCGGTGGTGCCGACGGGGATGATCCGCCCCCCTGCCCTTTGGGTTTCGGCAATCTCATCTGCCGCTTTCTGGCTGATCTCACCCCATTCGGCGTGCATCCGGTGGCGCGTGACATCCTCGACCTTGACCGGCAGGAAGGTGCCCGCGCCGACATGCAGGGTGACATGGGTGAACCCCACCCCCATATCGGCCAGCGCCTTTAGCAGCGGCGCGTCGAAATGCAGACTGGCCGTGGGGGCGGCGACGGCGCCGGGGCGGCGGGCAAAGACGGTCTGATAGTCATCCTTGTCGCGGGCATCGGCGGGACGTTTGGAGGCGATATAGGGCGGCAGCGGCATCGCGCCCGCCTGCGCCAGAGCAGCGTCGAAATCATCGCCCGCAAGGTTAAAGACCAGCCGCGCCTGACCATCGGCGCGCGACAGCACCTGCGCTGTCAGCGCCTCGGAAAAGACCACGGTTTCGCCATCGCGGATTTTCTTGAGCGGTTTGACCAGCGCCTCCCATGCGCCATCCGGGGCCGGTTCAAGCAATGTCACCTCGATCCGCGCGGCGGTGGGGCCGGCAGGGCCGCCCCGGTGGCGCAGCCCCGACAGGCGCGCCGGGATCACGCGGGTGTCGTTCAGCACCAGCCGGTCACCGGGGCGCAAAAACCCCGGCAGATCGCGCGCATGGGCATCGGTGATCTGATCGGGGGTTGCCACCAGCATCCGCGCGCTGCTGCGCGGGCGTGCCGGACGCGTGGCGATCAGTTCGTCGGGAAGATCAAAGTCGAAATCAGAAAGCTGCATGGGGCGGGCTGATGCCACAGGGCGCGAGGTTTGTCATCGCCAATCGGCATGGGGGCGGCGCTATTGCGTGGGAACCTTTGGCGGCGGGCGGCGAAAGATTTCGCGGAACATCCCCGGCGTCAGGATCGACAGAGGGTTGACGCGCACCTTGGGGTCCTTGGCGGTGCCGACAAGGCGAAAGTTGAACCCAAAGAGCCCTTCCCCCCGGCGGGTGAAAATCTGGCCGATACCGTTGAGCATATAGATGGGCGAGACGACGCCCTGCATATCCATCTTTTCGCTGGCGGTATAATAGGTCCCGTCCAGCGAGATCCCGATCGAGGGGCCCACCGCCGATGAGCGCGTCAGCACGACATGATCGGGGGTCAGCACGAAATCGGCCTGAACATCGTTGAACTGAATGCCGGGGCCATTGAGCTGATCGAGAAGGCCGATCACGCTGATCGCGTTCAGAAGCTCGGCCATGGCCGAGGCGCCGACCAGCCGGGTATTGCTGACCGTCAGGCGCCCGGTATAGGCGCCGCGCTCTTTGCGCGGGCTCAGGATCAGATCCATCGCGCCGCCCTTGGCGTTGCGGAACACCGCGGCGGCGCGCAGCACCTTACCGGCCTGCGGTGATCTGATGCGGATCGCCGTGCCGGTGTCCAGCGGTGCCAGGGTGCCCTCGATCTGCGGGCCGTCGTTGACCCGGCCCTGAAAGCGGCCCGAGATGCCGCCCGCGCTCTGAAGCTTGCCGGTAAAGCCGTTGAGCGTGATCCCGTCCGAGATCACCAGCCGGTCAAGCGCCAGTTCGATCGGCCCGGCATTGCCGCCCTTGCCGCCGCCCTGACCAAAGCTGGTCTTGCGGATGTCGATCACCCCGCCGCGCACCGAAACCGCCGGGCGTTTGCCGGCGCCGCGCCCGGTCAGGGTGACCGGCGCATTCAGCCAGCCATCCAGCGTGACGCGTGAAAACCGGGCCTGGTCGAGCCCGCCGCCGGGTTTGAGGGTGATGCGCCCCTGCGCGCTGAGCCCGGCGACCTTAAGCTCGATCCGGTCGACCACGGGGTTTTTGCCAAGATGCCCTTCGACCAGAAGCTTGCCGGTTCTGGCGCGCGGTTTGCTCCAGCCCAGATCGGGCAAAGAAAAGCCGATCCGGTTGAGATCGGAGGTCAGCCGGAAGCCAAGCGGCGCATCGCGCCGGATGTCGAGGCTGAGCGCGGCGCGCGCGGCGCCCCGGAAGGTGCCCTTGGGAAAGCCCAGCCGGAAATCGCGCGCCATCTGGTCGTTAAGCGTAACGCTGCCCTCAAAGCGGCTTTTGCCGCGATGCGCCGGGCCAAAGCCCTGCGACCATGTTCCGTCAAAGGCGGTCCGGTCGATCAACCCCTGCCCCGAAACCTGCATCCCGGTCTTTTTGGCCGCCACCCGCAGCACCGGCGCGCTGAGCACCCGTCCGGGCACCAGAACATCCGAACGGGCGTCCGATACCTGCCCCGTGACATCGAAATCGACCTCCTTCAGGCCGATCTTGAGGGCCAGCGGCAGCTTGAGCGCGACATTCAGCCGGGCCCGCCCGCTCAGGATATCGGTGCCCAGACCGGCCTTGCTGAGAAAGCGGAAAGGGGGGCGGTCGAGCAGCAAAAGCGCCGCGCGCACCGAGCTGTCGGTTTTCAGATCAAAGCGCGCCGGCGGGTCCTTGACGGCCAGATCGGGCACCCGCATCAGGCTGCCGGCGACATTGATCGAGGGTCCTTCGGGCAGATCAACGGTACCGCGGTCAAGTTCGATCGCCATCACATTGCGCAGGATCGAGCCGCGCCCGGCGGCGGCGCGGATCGGCGGCAGGGTTCGCAGATAGGTGATCGCGGCGTTGCTGAACTCGAAACTGCTGGCGAAATTGGCGCGCTCATTCTCGCGCCAGCGCAGGGCAAGTTCGACATTGCTCAGATCGGCGCTGGCGATGTTGCGGTCCAGCCAGCTGCGGGTGTTTTTCTTGAGCGCAATGGGCCAGAAGGCCAGAAAACCGTCGCGCGACAGGGTCTTGGCCGACACATCAAGGGCCGCGCGCCAAACCCCGCCGCCATGGTCAAGCTTGCCATGCGCGCGGATCCGGTTCTTGCCGGCGCTGGCGGTGAACTGACCGATACGCACCGAAAAGGGGTTCAGCTCGACCTTGAAATCAAGCGCCCCGTCGGTGAGCTCAAGCCCGCCGGCAAGCACCCCCTCGGGCGCGATGCTGGCCGAGGGCACCACGACCTGACCGACGATGGCGCGCGGATCTTCCAGCGAGCCGCGCGAGAGAAACCCATGGCCCTTGGCGGTGATCCGGCCCGCCGCGGTGGCCAGCTGCAACCGGCGGAAGGTCAGCCGCTGACCTTCGGGGGCATAGACGAAATCGGCCTTGCCGCTTTCGATCGCCACCGGCGGCGTGGTGGTGTCAAAGCGGAACTGCCCGGCGCCGAGGCCCAGGGTGCCGCTCATCTCGCTCAGCAGGCCCGAGGGCTGGATGCGCAGGCGCACCGCGCCCGACAGCGGTGCCTGAAGCCCGGTCAGCCAGCCAAGCTGCGGCGCCTGCGCGGCGATATCGGCGGGGCGCAGGTTCTGAAACTCGGCAGACATGCGCACGCCGGCATCGCCCTTGTCGGTAAAGAAATTCAACAGCGCCTCGGCGGTCTGGCCGCCGCTTTCAAGGCCGAAGGCGGCAGAAAGCTGAAGCCCGGCGTCGGAATTGATCAGGGTCAGATGCCCCCCGGCGACGGAAAACACCTGACCGCTCATATCGTCTTCGAAACGCAGATCGACCTGCGAGGCATCGGCGATATCAAGCGTGCCCAGCGCCTCGGAGCTGAAGATATCGGCGATGTCGGCCAGAACCTGCGCCACCGAGCCGCCCGAAGAAAACTCTCCCTCAGGGCCGAGCGCCAGATCGAAACTGCCATCGGCATCGCGCCGCAGCCTGAGCGTGCCGCCGATAATGCGCACTGAACGCGGCTGAATCCGGCCGCGCAGCAGCGGCCAGAGGCTGATTGCGGTTTCCACCCGGTCGAACCGCGCCACCGGCGCGCCATAGGCATTGGCCAGCGTCACATCGCGCATCCGCACCACCGGCGCGCCGCGGCGGCCCAGCTCGAAATCCAGCGCCCCAAAGCGGATGCTGCCCTGCTCCAGCACCCGGTTGATCCGCTCTTCGATACGCGCGGTGGCCCAGCCGGGCACGGCAATCCCGCGCGAGGCCAGCGATACCGCCTCGAAGGCAAGGGCCACGAGGATAACCGCCAGCACCAGCGACAGCCAGAGCCGCCCGACGCGTTTTTGGCGCGGCTCCGGGGCAGGATTGGCGGCGTTTTTGCCGGCGCTGTTTTCGGCGTCAGATGTCATCGCGGCACGCTATCTTCATCCCCGCCCTTTATCTTTGTGCGATCTGCATTAAAACAAAAACCCGGCCAATCGGCCAGTTTGTGCCGCCCCGCCCCGTTTCGCGCCATGCGCCCATCGTTCAGGAGAGCCCGCCTTGTCCCATTCGCCCGCCTTGCCGCAACTCAATGAGCCTGCCCCCGATTTCACCCTGCCGCAGGATGGCGGCGGCGATGTCACCCTGTCCTCGCTCGCGCCCAAATCCGTCGTCCTTTACTTTTATCCACGCGATGACACCCCCGGCTGCACCACAGAGGCAATTGATTTCACGCGCCATCTTGCGGATTTTGAAAAGGCCGGCGCGGTGGTTCTTGGTATCTCGAAAGACACGGTTGCCAAACATGAAAAATTCCGTGCCAAACATCAATTGGGCGTGAGCCTTTTGTCCGATGCCGGAGGCGAGGTTTGCGAGCGCTATGGCGTCTGGGTCGAAAAGAAGATGTACGGCCGCAGCTCGATGGGGATCGAGCGGGCGACATTTCTGATCGGGCCGGACGGGCGGATCGCGCGGATCTGGCGCCGGGTCAAAGTGCCGGGCCATGTCGAAGAGGTTCTGGCAGCGGTTCAGGCACTGTAACGCGCGGCGACGGGGCCGGACGGCTCCCACAGATCAGGAAGGAATGCACAGGTGAAACCACTGGCCGAACGCGCGGTTGAGGTTCTGACAACAGCGGGCGGGCGCGAAAAGACCGCCCTGTCGCGCGCCCATGCCGCCGCATGGCAGGCAGCGCGCGCCAATGGTGAGGCGGTCACATTAGGCCGCGCCGCACCGCCCGATCGCCCCGCGCGCCCCGACCGCCCGCCGCTTCTGGCGCCGCGCGATGTGCCGCGCCGCCGCCCCGGCACCGCCGAGGGGCGCATCGCCATCCTGCATGCCGTCGCGCATATCGAACTGAACGCCGTCGATCTGCATTGGGACATCATCGCGCGGTTTTCTCATGTGCCCCTGCCGATGGGTTTTTTTGACGACTGGGTGAAGGCGGCGGATGAGGAGGCGAAACATTTCAACCTGATCTGCGATTGCCTTGAAGCGCAAGGCAGCCATTACGGCGCGCTGGCCGCCCATGAGGGCATGTGGCGCGCCGCCGAGGATACCGCCGATGACCTGATGGGCCGTCTGGCGGTGGTGCCGATGGTTCTGGAGGCGCGCGGTCTGGACGTCACGCCGGGCATGATCGAGATTTTCCGCAAGGCCGGAGACGACAAATCAGTCGCCGCGATGGAGGTGATCTATGGCGAAGAGGTGGCCCATGTCGCCTATGGCTCAAAATGGTTTCATTTTCTTTGCGGGCGCCACGATCTGGACCCAAAACCGGTGTTTCACGATCTGGTCAGCCGCTATTTCCACGCCCCGCTAAGGCCCCCCTTCAACGAGGAAAAACGCGCCGACGCTGGCCTGCCGCCCGATTTCTACTGGCCTTTGGCCGTGTCCTGAGGCGGGCTCCAATCGGCAAAAACCCGCCTGAAACGCCTGATTTTGCGCCATAACACGCCCAGCGCGCCCAAAAATCTTGCCCGATCGCCGCCGCGCCCGTAAACAGTTCGTGGTCACGTCGGACTGGGGGACGCTGCGGCCAGAAGAGCTAAAGCAGAAATTGGGGACAAAAAAATCGTGAGAGCGAAACTGTCACACCGTATCAACGGTGCATTGGAACGCTATTTTCCGGAACGCCGGCTTTTTCTGAAATCGGATCGCGAGACGCGGTATATCCGGCTGCGTCCGGGAATGCAGCTGATCGCTTGGACCGGAAGCGCCGGTCTGGTTGCCTGGACGGTGATCGCCACCTCGATCCTGCTGATGGACAGCATCGGCGCGGGCAATCTGCGCAGTCAGGCGCAGCGCGAACAGGTGGTCTATGAGGCACGACTGAACGCCCTGTCAAAAGAGCGCGACACAAGGGCCGAGGAAGCGCGGATCGCGCAGGAGCGTTTCAACACCGCGCTGGCACGGGTTTCGAGCATGCAAAGCGCGCTTTTGTCCGCCCAGAGCCGCCAGCGCGAGTTGTCGACCGGCATCGATGTGATCCAGAAGACATTGCGCCGCACGATGAACGAACGCGACGATGCGCTGGCGCAGGCCAATCTGCTGACCGCCGAGTTGAAGGGGCGCACAGGCTCGGCCAAAACCGGCAAAAGCCGGGCGGCGGATGCCGCCGGCGCGGTCGGTTTCCTGACCACGGCGCTGGACCTGACGGCCAGCGAGCGCGACCGCTCGCGGCTTGAACAGCAAAAGGCGCTCAGCGATCTGGACAAGGCAACGCTTGATCTCAAACTGATGCAGGAGCGTAACGACCGTATCTTCGGGCAACTGGAAGAGGCGGTCACCGTCTCGCTCGAGCCGCTCGACAAGATGTTCCGCGCCGTCGGCCTGAATACCGATCAGGTCCTCAAACAGGTGCGCCGCGGCTATTCCGGCGTGGGCGGGCCGCTGACGCCGATCTCGCTGTCGACCAAGGGTCAGGAACCCGATGCCGACGGGCTGCGTGCCAATGCGATCCTGGCCGAACTGGACCGGATGAACCTTTACCGTATCGCCGCCGAAAAGGCGCCCTTTTCGATGCCCGTCAAATCGGCCTTCCGCTATACCTCGGGCTTCGGCCCACGTTGGGGCCGGCAGCATAACGGCACCGATTTCGCCGCCCCCAAGGGCACACCGGTCTATGCGACCGCCGATGGCACCGTGGTCTTTGCCGGCCGCTCGACCGGATTTGGCAAGCTGGTACGCATCCGCCATGCTTTCGGGATCGAAACCTACTATGCCCATAACAACAAACTTCGCGTGAAGGTGGGCCAAAAGGTCTCGCGCGGGCAGCGCATCAGTGATATGGGAAATACCGGCCGCTCAACCGGCAATCATCTTCACTATGAAATTCGAGTGGGCGGAAAGCCTGTGAACCCGATGACATACATCAAGGCAGCTAAAAATGTTTTCTAAGAGCAAAATCAACGAACCCGGCCCGAAATCCGGTGGCGATGCCGCCGACAGCAAACAGGCCGACACCCAGGCCCAGGGCAGCGACTTCAAACCGGCGCCACCCAAGGCGAAACCGGCGGCCTCCATGCTCTCGTCCGATCTGGTCGTCACCGGAAACCTCAAGACCTCGGGCGATATCGTCGTCGAAGGACAGGTTCAGGGCGATATCCGCGCCCATCTTCTGACCGTCGGCGAAGGCGCTACCGTCAAGGGCGAAGTGATGGCAGATGACGTTGTGGTCAACGGCCGGGTGATCGGCCGCGTGCGCGGCCTCAAGGTCCGCCTGACCTCAAGTGCCCGTGTCGAAGGCGATATCATCCACAAGACCATCGCGATCGAAAGCGGCGCCCATTTCGAAGGCTCGGTGCAGCGTCAGGACGACCCGCTCAGCAAGGGCCAGGCCCCTGCTAAACCCGCAGCGGCCTCCGGCGCCGCCACGCAGGCGGCCAAACCCGCCCAGCCGGCCAAATCCTGATCCGGCACGGCCGAGCCACGGGCAACCGCCTGCCGGTTGCCCAAAACACCCGCGCCCGCCGGCACCTGCCCCGCGGCGCGGCCCTCTTTCTTCTTTGAAAAAATACTCAATCCCGGCGCCGGCGCCCCGCGCGCGGCCCGTCAGTCGTCGGCCTGCGCCTCGGCCCGCGATTTTCCGGCCACATCGAGGGCAAGGGTCGCGGCCATGAACCGGTCCAGATCGCCGTCCAGAACCCCCTGGGTGTCCGAGGTTTCGACATTGGTGCGCAGATCCTTGACCATCTGATAGGGTTGCAGGACATATGAGCGGATCTGGTTACCCCAGCCGGCATCGCCCTTGTTCTCATGTGCCTCGGTGATCGCCGCGTTGCGCTTGTCCAGCTCCATCTGATAAAGCCGCGATTTTAGGGCCTTCATCGCGATATCGCGGTTCTGGTGCTGCGATTTTTCCGAACTGGTCACCACGATCCCGGTGGGGATATGGGTGATGCGCACGGCGGAATCGGTGGTGTTGACATGCTGCCCGCCCGCGCCCGAGGACCGGTAAGTGTCCAGCCGGATGTCCGATGGGTTCACCTCAATCTCGATATTATCATCGACCACCGGGTAGACCCAGACGGATGAGAACGAGGTATGGCGCCGCGCGGCGCTGTCATAGGGCGAGATGCGTACCAGCCGGTGCACACCGCTTTCCGATTTCAGCCAGCCATAGGCATTGGGCCCGGAAATCTTATAGGCGGCCGATTTGATCCCCGCCTCTTCGCCGGCGCTTTCTGACTGAAGCTCAACCGTATAGCCGTGCTTTTCGGCCCAGCGCACATACATCCGTGCCAGCATC
>JASBSV010000086.1 GCA_030148745.1 Paracoccaceae bacterium | reverse complement strand
CCGCCGGCGCGTTTGACCGGCTTTACCTGAGTAAACTTGCTTTCCCAAAAGCGCAGGACATGGGCAGGGGTCTCAAGCCATTTGGCGACTTCGCTGATGGTGCGGAATGCGTCGCGGGCTTTTTCCATCTTGCTGCGCGCGCCTTACTGTTTGTTCCCGGCGGCCACGCGATCCTTCATCAGATGAGAGGGACGAAAGGTCAGCACCCGGCGGGGATGAATAGGAACTTCCTGCCCGGTCTTGGGATTGCGGCCCACGCGGGCGGCCTTGTCGCGGACCGAGAAAGTGCCGAAGGATGATATCTTGACGTTCTGGCCCTTGACCAAAGCGTCGGACATATGGGCCAGAACGCTTTCCACCAGCTGGGCAGACTCGTTGCGGCTCAGACCCACTTCGCGAAACACCGCTTCGCTCAGATCCATCCTTGTCAGCGTCTTGTTGGACATGTGACTTCCCCTCTTGTTTTCCGGAGAGGATGAGATGTTTTCCCCTCTTGTTTTCAAGAGAGGATGAGAGAATTGATTTTCCGAGTCAATATCAATGGCTTGGATCGGCGACTTAAACGGCGATTACCAGCGCAGAACGACCGATCCCCAGGCAAGACCGCCGCCAATTGCCTCAACCACGACCACATCGCCCTGTTTGATCTGCCCGTTTGCGACCCCGACCGACAGGGCAAGGGGAATCGATGCAGCCGAAGTATTGCCGTGATCCTGAACCGTAACCACGACATGATCCATCGAAACGCCCATCTTTTTGGCGGTGCCCTGAATGATGCGGATATTGGCCTGATGCGGCACGATCCAGTCGACATCAGCGCCCGTCATCCCCAGTTTGCCAAGCGCGGTATGGGCGGTTGCGGCCAGCTTTTCGATGGCATGGCGAAAGACCTCTTTGCCCTGCATTCTCAGATGCCCGGTGGTCTGGGTCGACACGCCCCCATCGACATAGAGGATATCGCGGTGCCGCCCGTCCGAGTTCAGATCGGTGGCCAGAATGCCCCGGTCGCTGTTGCTGCCATCGCCCTCGGCGGCCTCAAGCACCAGCGCGCCGGCGCCATCGCCGAACAGAACGCAAGTGCCCCGGTCGCTCCAGTCCATGATCCGGCTGAAGGTTTCGGCGCCGATCACCAGCACCCGCTCGGCCTGACCGGAAATGATCAGCGCATTGGCATTGGCAAGGCCAAAGACGAAACCGGCGCAGACCGCTTGAACGTCAAAGGCAAAGCCGCCGGTCATACCCAGTTCGGCCTGCACCATCGTGGCGACCGAGGGAAAGGTCAGATCGGGGGTTGATGTGGCGACAATGATCGCGTCGATCTGATCGCCGGTCATGCCGGCGTTATCGAGCGCGGCGCGGGCGGCGCGGGTCGCCAGATCCGAGGTCGGCTGATCTTCAGCAGCGAAATGGCGCCGCTCGATACCGCTGCGGCTTCTGATCCACTCGTCAGTGGTGTCCAGACTGGCTTCGAACTCGGAATTCGCTACGATACGGTCGGGCAGATAATGCCCGACACCCCGAACAACGGCGCGTCGTGTCATGATGTGTTATTGTCCCTCAGCCCCTCTGGAGGTTCATCTAAACGCGCTGCGGCAGAAGTTGCAACACGTGCCGCCAGACGTTCGGTGAAACCGGACTGGGCCAGGGTGAAGGCAAGCTTGATCGCCGCCGCTACACCAGTGGAATCAGCCGATCCATGCGATTTGATCACGGTCCCATTCAGGCCCAGAAAGACCCCGCCATTGACCCGGCGCGGATCGATCCGCTTGGTCAGCCGCCGCAAAGAGGTCACCGCAAGAAGCGCCGCGATTCGCGACAGCGGCGTGGCCTTGAACGCCTGTTTCAGGAAATGGCTGATCATGCTTGCGGTGCCTTCGCCGGTCTTCAGGGCGATATTGCCGGTGAAACCGTCGGTCACCACCACATCGACGCGCTGCGACGGGATATCGCCGCCCTCGACAAAGCCCAGATAATCGAAATTGGCATCGTCGGCCAGGCCGCTGATCAACTCATTGGCCGCCTTCAGCTCGGGCCGGCCCTTATTCTCTTCGGTGCCGACGTTCAAAAGCCCCACGCGCGGGCGCTGAATGCCAAGCCCGTTGCGCGAATAGGAAGCGCCCATAAGGGCGTATTGCGCCAGATCATGTTCATCGGCGCGCACATCGGCGCCCACATCCAGCATGATGTTGAACCCGCCGGGATTGCGCGATGGCCAAAGACAGGCAATCGCCGGCCGGTTGATCCCCGGCAGCCGCCGCAGCCGCAGCATCGACACCGCCATCAGCGCGCCGGTATTGCCGCATGAGACAGCCACATGCGCATCGCCCTCGCGCACCGCCTCTATGGTTGACCACATCGAGGTGTTCTTGCCGTTGCGCATCACCTGACTGGGCTTTGCGTCCATCGTCACGACCTCATCGGCGTGACGGATCTCGACCCGCCCGGCAAGTACCTTGCGCCGCGCGACCAATGGTTTCAGGGTCGCTGCGTTTCCGTGCAGAATGAAGCTGATCTGAGCGTTCTTGGCCGCCGATTGCGCAAGCCCCGCCACCACTGTACCGGGGCCACGGTCGCCGCCCATGGCGTCGACGGATATAACAAACCGTTGTGAGTTGGATGTCGCGTCGGTCATGACCCGCGAAGGGCGCCGCT
Source organism: Paracoccaceae bacterium (assembly GCA_030148745.1). Classification (GTDB taxonomy): domain Bacteria; phylum Pseudomonadota; class Alphaproteobacteria; order Rhodobacterales; family Rhodobacteraceae; genus JASBSV01. The sequence continues at coordinate 30,003 of JASBSV010000086.1, read as the reverse complement.
GGTTACGCGGCGTCCTCGTCATCAAGATCTACGTCCGCCTGCTGTGCGACAACTTCGCGGTTGTCGTAATGGCCACAGGCCCCGCAAACGTGGTGCGGGCGCTTCAGCTCGCCGCAGTTCGAGCACTCGTCAGGGTTACCCGCCACCAGTGCATCATGTGCCCGGCGCATGTTGCGGCGCGAGCGGGTGATTTTATTCTGAGGGACAGCCATGTCTCAACCTCGGGTTTTGGGGGCGTTCGACCCCGGTTTTCTTAGGCAAAAGGGCCGTATTGCCCCGTTCTGCCGGCTTATATGCAAGAGGGCGCGAACATACTCAGATTCGACCCCGGCGCAAGTGTTTTTCCGCAGGCGCGCCCGCGGATCATTCATCCTCGTCTTTGTTCAGCTTATTACGCAATTCGGCGAGCCCGGCAAAGGGTTTAAGATCACTATCTTTCAGCGGGTCGATTCCCGGTTCGGCGAAAACCGCCTCGCCCAGCCCGGCGTCCGGTGCGCGCGGGTAATCGGGCAGGTTGAGCGCAAGCGCCTCAAAAGCCACCTGACCCAGATCGAGCGAGGCGGGCAAAGGCTCAATCGTGACATCTTCGGGAATTTCGCGATCGGGCGCATCGGGCTCGTGTCGCGCGCTTTCCGCCGCGCGGGCCAGATATTTGCGGTCGACATCGACATCGATCCGCGTCGTTACCGGCGCCAGTGTCACGACACAGGGCTGAACCACCGTGGCGCCCAACCGGGCGGATAATTGCCAGTCCTGCCCGTCAAGCGGGGTCAGATCGCCCCGGAAATCGAGCTTTTTGACCAACGATATTCCCAGCGCCTGCGCCAGTTTCTGGCGTTCTGGGGCCTCGGGCGTCAGTGAAAATGCGGTTTTCTTGCGCTTGGGAAGGTCCGCAAGGCGCAGAATTTGGCTCAGTGGCTGCTCACTCATCGGGTGCTTCCTTTCTTGAACCGGCCCCGTTCCTTCTGTAAGCGGGTTTACAGGCAAGTCACAGGGTGGCGAGAAAGTGGGAATGGCAAGACTAAAAGGCTTTTTCAAGCTCTGTGCAGTTTTTCTTTTTGTGTCGGGCTGTGCCGCGACCTTCCAAAATCATGGCTATGTCCCCAGCGATGCCGATCTTGAGGGGCTGACCGTGGGGGTCGACACGCGCGATACCGTGGCCTCGTCGATCGGAAGCCCGACGGCTACCGGGGTGCTGAAAGACAGCGGTTATTACTATGTGCGCAGCAGGTGGAAAAATTTCGCCTATCGCGCTCCGGAGGAGATTGACCGTCAGGTTGTGGCGATCACCTTTGACAAGGCCGGCGTGGTCGAAAACATCGAACGCTTCACCCAAAAAGATGGCCGGATCATCGCCCTGTCGCGGCGCGTAACTGACAGCAATACCAAGGGGGTATCCTTCCTGCGTCAGCTTCTGGGTAACCTTGGAAACTTCAGTGCCGGCCAGTTTGTGGATGGCGCCAGCCCGCGCTAATCGGCCGGGCGAAAGCCCAATGCGACCCCGTTGATGCAATAGCGCAGCCCGGTAGGCGCGGGGCCGTCGGGAAACACATGACCCAGATGTGCCTGACAGCGGTTGCAATGCACCTCGGTGCGCCGCATCAGCCAGCTGTTGTCGGATTTCTCGCCCACCATCTGCGGGTCCAGCGGCGCGTAAAACGACGGCCAGCCCGAACCGCTGTCGAATTTCGTCGCCTGATCGAAAAGCTCGGCGCCGCAGCACACGCAGGTGAAAACCCCCGGCTCTTTTGGGAAGTCATCATGGGTAAAGGCGCGCTCGGTGGCGTGTTTGCGCGTGACCTTATAGGCCAGATCAGAGAGCTGCTCTTTCCATTCGGTTTCGGATTTGACGATCTTTTCCAAAATATTCTCCTCCGGTCACGCCATTGTCACGACTTGTGCGGAAACTGGCCTCATCGCATATTTAGAGTCAAATCATCGCCTGTCCAGTAAGGGGGTGCAGGATGCGCGGGTTCACGAAAGGCCGCTATGGCGCGCGCTGCGCCGAGGGACCGGCAGATATTGCCGCGGCTCAGGGGTTGCGCCATCTTGCGTTCCGCAAATCTGCGGGCTGTGACAGTGACCGTTTTGATGAGCTTTGCCGTCATATCCTGATCGAAGAGGTGAAGGACGGGCGTCTGGTGGCCTGTTTCCGCCTGCTCAAGCTGGAAAGCGGCGCCGCCATCGGCCAGAGCTATTCGGCACAGTTCTATGACCTTTCGGCACTGGAGCGCTTTGCCGGGCCGATGATGGAAATGGGCCGCTTTTGTCTGCATCCCGATGTGCATGATCCCGATATCCTGCGCGTGGCATGGGGCGCGCTGACGCGGCTGGTCGATGACGAAGGGGTCGAGATGCTGTTTGGCTGCTCGTCTTTCGAAGGCACCCGCGCCGAGCCCTATGGCGACGCTTTTGCCTGGATCGGCGCGCGGCATCTGGCGCCCAAGCGCTGGCTGCCGCGGGTCAAGGCGCCGCGGGTCTTTCGCTTTGCCGGGGATCTGCGCCGTAAGGTCGACGGGCGCCGCGCGATGCTGGCGATGCCGCCGCTGCTGCGCAGCTATCTGGTGATGGGCGGCTGGGTGTCGGACCATGCGGTGGTGGACGCCGATATGAACACGCTCCACGTCTTTACCGGGCTCGAGATCAAAGCGGTGCCGCCGGTGCGGGCCCGGCTGTTGCGCGCGGTGGCTGGATAGCCGCCGCCGGGGAAGGGGCGATTTCATCTCCGCCGATGCACGCCGGGTGTTGACGCCCGCGCGCCCTGCGCATAGCTCGCTGCCATGGCGGCACCTCTTTTGCAACTTTCCGATATTTCGCTGACCTTCGGCGGCGACCCTGTTTTCGACGGGCTGAACCTTGTCGTGCAGGACCGCGATCGCGTGGCGCTGGTGGGGCGCAACGGGTCGGGCAAATCGACCCTGATGAAGGTCATGGCCGGTCTGGTAGAGGCGGACCGCGGCGACCGCGTCCTCGCCCCGCAGACATCCGTTGGCTATATGGAGCAGGACCCCGATCTTTCGGGCTTTGCAACCCTCGGCGATTTCGCCTCCAGCGCGCTTGAACCCGGTCAGGACTATAAGGTCGAGGCCGTGGCCCACGGGCTCAAATTCGACCCCGCAGGCGATGTGGCGACCGCCTCGGGCGGTGAGCGTCGGCGCGCGGCGCTGGCCAAGCTTCTGGCCGAAGCGCCCGAGCTGATGCTGCTGGACGAGCCGACCAACCATCTGGATATCGAGGCCATCGGCTGGCTCGAGGGGGAGCTGTCGGCGACCCAGGCCGCATTCGTCCTGATCAGCCACGACCGCGCTTTTCTGAACGCGCTGACCCGCGCCACCCTGTGGATCGACCGGGGCGTCGTGCGCCGTCAGGAGCAGGGTTTCAAGGCCTTCGAGGCATGGCGCGACAAGATCTGGGCCGAAGAAGATGACGCGCGCCACAAACTGAACCGCAAGATCAAGGCCGAGGCCCGCTGGGCGGTCGAAGGCATCTCGGCCCGGCGCAAGCGCAATCAGGGCCGGGTGCGCGCGCTGGCCGATCTGCGCGCAACCCGCGCCGATATGATCAAACGTCAGGGCACGGCCAATATGGCGCTGGGCAGTGCGCAAACCTCCGGCAAGAAGGTGATCGAGGCGCATGGCATCGCCAAGCGCTTTGGCCAGCGCGAGATTTTGCGGCCCTTTTCCCTGACCGTTCAGCGCGGCGACCGCGTGGCCTTTGTGGGGCCCAACGGGGTGGGCAAGACCACGGTTCTGAAGATGCTGACCGGCGAGATCGCGCCAGACGAGGGCAGTGTAAAGCTGGGCACCAAGCTGGATATGGCGGTGTTCGACCAGAACCGCGCGGCACTCGACCCGGACAAAAGCCTTTGGGAAAGCCTTGTCGGCGACAAGGATATGGCGGTTTCGGGCAAGGCCGATCAGGTGATAGTGCGCGGCGCCCCGCGTCATGTGGTGGGGTATCTCAAGGATTTTCTGTTCACCGACGCACAGGCGCGCGCGCCGGTCCGCTCCCTTTCGGGCGGGGAGAAGGCGCGGCTTTTGCTGGCCAAGCTCATGGCGCGCGAAAGCAACCTTCTGGTGCTGGACGAGCCGACCAATGATCTTGACGTCGAATCGCTGGACCTGTTGCAGGAGCTTTTGGGCGATTACGAGGGCACCGTCCTTCTGGTCAGTCACGACCGTGACTTTCTGGACCGTGTCGCCACGACCACCATCGCCATGGAAGGCGACGGGCGCGCCACGGTCTATGCGGGTGGCTGGTCGGATTACCGTGCGCAGCGGGGTAAGGACGATACATCACAAACGTCCCCTAAGGTACGAAAAAAGAAAGAAAAGGATAAGCCTTCTACTGCTGATTCCGCGGCCGGCCTGAGCTTTACCGAAAAGCACCGGCTGGAGGCGCTGCCGGGCGAGATCGAAAGGTTTGAGGCTGAAATCGCCAAACTGACCGAGTTTCTGTCCGACCCCGAGCTGTTCACCCGCGAGCCGGCAAAGTTTCAGAAAGCCACCGACGCGCTGGTCGCCCGTCAGGCCGCGCTGGATGCCGCCGAGGAAGAGTGGCTGACCCTTCTTGAACGCGCAGAATGACGATTTAACAGCGCGTTACACGGTGATCCTCACGTCAGCCTCAGGGCGCCGTCGATGCGGATCACCTCACCGTTGAGATAGCCGCATTCGATAATCGTCTGCGCCAGATGGGCAAACTCCTGCGCCCGCCCGGGACGTTTGGGAAAGGTTACCTTTGCCGACAGATCAGCCAGCGCCTCGGGCCCCAGACTTTCCAGCATGGGCGTCATGAAGATGCCCGGCGCAATCGCCATCACGCGGATACCCTGCCGCGCCAGATCGCGCGCAACCGGCAGGGTCATCCCCGCCACACCGGCCTTGGAGGCCGAATAGGCGGCCTGTCCGGCCTGACCTTCCATCGCGGCAATCGATGCGGTGTTGATGATAACCCCGCGCGCGCCGTCCTCGTCGGGCTGGTTGCCCTCCATCGCCTGCGCGGCCAGCCGCAGAACATTGAAACTGCCGATCAGATTGATCCCGATCGTGCGCTCAAAGGGTTCAAGCGGATGAACCCCTTTCTTGCCCAGAATGCGGTTGCCGGTGACGATACCGGCGCAATTAACCACCGCATTCAGCCCGCCCAGTGCCTCTTTGGCCGCGGATATGGCGCTGGCGACCGAGGTTTCGCCGGTCACATCGACCTCGGCAAAACTTGCGCCGATCTCGGCGGCAACGGCTGCCCCGCGGTCGCGGTCGCGGTCGAGGATCGCAACTTTTGCGCCCTTTTGCCGGAAATGACGTGCCGTCGCCTCACCCAGGCCCGACGCGCCGCCCGTTACAATCGCCATGGTTTCCGTGATCTGCATCCTGCATCCTTCTTTACCACAATTTCCGCGCGATTTGATCGCAGGCGGCAGGCGGTGTCCAGAGGTGCCTCAGGGCAGGTGGATGGCAAAGGCCTTGCGGATCGCCCGGTCAATATCTGGCGGGAAAGCTGCGGTGGCGGCCATGGCCAGAATAGCCTCTTTGCGCGCGGTGGCGTTGCGCAAAAGATTGGGCTTGCCGATCTCGGCCCATTCCTTGGGCGAGGTGCGGTCGCCGATCCTGGGATAGATATATTCCGTCTGCATCAGCGACAGGGTCTGATCGCTGCCCAGATAATGGCCCGGCCCGCCGATACAGGTGGCGCGCATCGTCTCAAGGCTAAGCGTATCCTCTGTCACCTCGATGCCGCGCACACATCGTTGCACCTGCCCCAGCATATCGTCGCCCAATATCAGCGATTCCAGACAGAACCCCAAAAGCGAGGCATGCATGCCAACCGCCTCATAAACCATGTTCAGGCCCGCCAGACCGGCCATGACATTGGATGTCGCCTGTTCCCAGCCGGCCTGCATATCCGGCATCTTGGCATCGGCAATCCCCGCCGCCGCCCCGCCGGGCAGCCCGTAAAAGCGGTGCATCTGCGCGCAGCCCGCCGTCAAGAGCGCCTGTTCGCCAGATCCGCCCGACATCGCGCCGGTGCGCAAATCGCTGACAAAGGGCCATGTGCCAAAGACCGCCGGATGCCCCGGTGCCATGGCGTTGACATAGACAAGGCCCGCCAGACATTCGGCCACCGCCTGAACGATGGCACCGGCAATCGGGGCGGGGGCGGTGGCGCCCGCCTGACCGGCCGACAAGAGCAGAACCGGCATGCCGCCGCGAATGCATTCCTCCATCACCCGACAGCTTTCAGTGGCAAATTTCATCGGCGGGACGACAAAACAGTTCGAGTTTGAAACGAAGGGGCGGGCGCGCCATTCATCCTCGCCCCCCGCCATCATATGCAGCATCTCAAGCGCCGGGGCGACAAAGGCAGGCTCGGTAAAGGAGGTGCCGACATGTTTGGTGGTGCCAGAACAGGCCGCATAGATCGTGTTGAGGTCCATTTCGCGATTGTCAGCAATATCACGGCAGACCATGGGGCGCTGAAAGAAATGCACGTTATCAAGGGTTTCAACGATGCGGGCGGCATCGAAAAGGTCCTGAACCGTGCTTTCGCGGTATTCATTGGCTTCGACATCGACGACATGGACCGCCGCACCGGCGGTGCCGTAATAGACCCGCGTGCCGCGCAGATCCAGATCATGTGCGGGGTTGCGGGCGTGCAGGGTGACCTCTTTGCGCGCAAGGGCCAGCATGTCTTCGACCAGCGCGCGGGAAAAACGGATGCGCCCGTCATCGCCCAGAATGGCGCCTGCACCGGTCAGGATCTCAACCCCCGTTTCAGGCGCATCGGCCAGCCCGATCTTTTCCAGGGCGGTCAGGGCGGCATTGTGAATGTTCTGAACATCAATATCGCTGAGCGGGTTATACCGCCCGCCGATCATGCCGGGGCGGACGGGGCGGATATCTTCGGCAAGCGGGGCGGCACGCAGGGCGTGGCGGGCGGCGCGGCCGCCAGCGCGGCGGGCAAGGCGTTGGGTCATCGGGTGGTCCTTGGATCATGAGGAAAAGAAAGAACTGGCGCTGTTTTGATCCTCAGGGGCGTCCACGGGCCGCGCGGCCACGCCCGGCGCCGATGGTGCGCACCACAAGGGCGATGATCCAGTCTCTTTTCGTCAAAGGCCTCCTCCTTTGAGGATCAACTAGGTCATGAGCCTGCGGGGCCGTCTGGCCTGTTTGCGACCACGGGGGCCAATTGCGACAGGGCGCTGCGCGGCGGGCGGGGCGGGGGCGGCTACATTCGAAAAAAAACGGCGTGGGGCGGCGGCCTTTAAGTGTTTTTTGACGGTTGGCGGCGTTTTCTGTGATTACACCACAAACCAAAGGCCGCCCGGCCACGCAGGAAGACGCGCCTGATGAGATTTCTTTTCGCCCTTATGTTGTTTGCCGTTCTGGCCGCACCGGTTGCCGGGCAGGATGACGGCGGGCTTTATGGCGGGGTTCAACTTGGCACGGCGGCAGGGGCACCCGGCGCTGAGAGCGGCCAGAGCGTCAGCGGATTTTTCATCGGCTATGGCACGCGCCGCGATGCGATCGTGCTGCGCGGTGAGGTCGATCATGGTCAGGTGAACATCGATCTGGGCGGCGGGGCGACGATCAATTCTGTGACACGGCTCAAACTGCTTGGCGGTTACAGGGTTGGCGATGGCGTGTTGTATGGCGCCGCTGGTCTGGGCCTGATACCAAGCCGTCCGCCGGGTGATGGCGGCCTGCTGCTGGGCGCGGGGTTCGATTTTGATCTGGGCCGCAGGGTTTCAGTGGGAAGCGAGGTTTTATATCATGATTTCAGCGCGGTAACGCAGGCGGGCCGCAACGGTGACCTGCTAACCCTCTCGGCCCGCATCGCCTTGGAGTTTTAAGCCGCAGCTGGCGATCACGCGGCCCCGTCTGGCCCCGGGCCGAGCAGATCGTCAATCACCTTGCCGGGGGCGGCTTTGGTCAGCGGCGTGAAATCGCCCTTGGCAAACATGGTGCGTGCGGCGTCGAGGATCACCTTGTGGGTGACCCGCGCCAGCGCCGATCCCAGCGAGATCCGCGCGATCCCCATCCGGGCGTATTGCGCGCGCGTCAACTTGGCGTAAGGGCCTGCCGCCAATGCATTGACCGGGCGTGTGGTGGCTTTGACCACCCGCGCCAGATCGGCGGGCGTTTTGGTCATCGGCACATAGATCCCATCGGCCCCGGCCTGTTCAAAACCGGCGACACGCGCCAGCGCCTCGTCGATGTCATAGCTGCCGGTCATGACCCCATCGGCCCGCGCAACCAGAAAAAAGTCGCGCGGCAGGGCGCGGGCGGCGGCAGCGGCGGCGCAAATACGCTCGATGGCGAGGTCCTGGTCATAGGCGCCGCTGCCGGGCAGGGCGGTGTCTTCGATACAGATGCCGGCCAGCCCGGCCTCGGCGGCAAGGCGCACGGTTTCGGCGCAAACCTCGGGCGTCTGGCCGTATCCGTTCTCAAAATCGCCCGAGACGGGGATGTTCACCGCCGCCACCAGATCCTGAGCATGGGCCAGCGCCTCATCCCTAGTGACATGGCCCATATCGGGGCGGCCAAGGGTAAAGGCGTGGGCGGCCGAGGATGTGGCGATGGCGCTGGCGCCAAGCGCGGCCAGCATCTTGGCCGATCCCGCATCCCAGGCATTGGCAAGGATGAAAGGATCGCCGGGTTTGTGCAGCGCGCGAAAACTGGCGCCGGGGTCATTGGCCAACTTTGTTCTCCTGTCGGGCGATATGCCGGGCAAAGTCCAAAAGGGTGGTCAGGGCCGCCGCGAATGCGTCATCGGCCACCGTCATTGCCACCCTTATATGGCCCGCTGCCGCCCGGCCAAAGCTTTCTCCGGGCATGACGGCGATAGACCGCTCATCCAGCAGCCGATTGGCAAATTCCACCCCCGAAAGCCCTGTTGCGCGTATATCCAGCATCAGATACATCGCCCCGCCTGAACGGATCAGCCCGACAAGGTTCTGCGCCTCAAGGAGCCTTGCGGCAATCTGGCGGCGGCGGCGGAAGGGGGCGGCGATCTGTTCCTCAAGCGCCGAACCCTGCCCAAGGGCGAAAACCGCCGCATCCTGAATATAGCCCGGCACGCCATAGGTGGCGTTGGTCGCCAGATCGATCAGCGCCGCGACCGCAGGCTCGGGCGCCACGATCCAGCCGATGCGCGATCCGGTCATCGCGTGGCTTTTCGACATCGAGCCGACAACAAGCGTGCGCGCCGCCATCCCCGGCAGCGCCCGGGGCGAGATATGTTTCCCCTCCCAGATCTGGGTGTCGTAAACCTCATCCGAGATCAGCCAAAGATCACGCTCATGACACAGATCGGCAATCGCTTCCATCGCGGCGCGGTCATAGACAACGCCGGTTGGGTTGTTGGGCGAGTTGATCAGCAGGCTGCGCGCGCCCTGCGGCGCTTCGAAAAGGCCGGTGCGGCGCGGCTGAAACCCGTCTTCGGCGCGGGTCTGAAGGGCATGGGGCGTGGCTCCGGCGCCGCGGATCGTGCCGGGGTAGGTGGCGTAGTATGGATCAAGGAAAAGTGCGGTATCGCCCGGATCGCAAACCGCCATATGCGCGGCGAAAAGCGCGGCCTGACCGCCGGGGGTAATGATCACATTCTCAGCCCCTGTGGGCACGCCCGTCGCCGCCTGAACCCGGCTGGCCACGGCCTGGCGCAAACTTCTGACGCCCGGCACGCTGGCGTATCCGGTGTGCCCGCCCATCGCGGCCTGATGCATTGCCTCAAGGATCGCGGGATCGGTGCCGATGTCATGCTCGCCGATTGTCAGCTCGGTGATCTTTGCGCCCTGCGCCGCCATCCTGCGGGCGCGATAGAACACCTCCCATCCGTCGGATCCGCCTTCGGTCAGGTTGGTGATACGGCGCGAAAGCTTCATGGTGTGACCTTTTCCTCGGGGCGTTCAGGGGGTGGGGGTTCCGGGGCGAGGGGACAGCATGCGCCGCGCCATGTCAAACGCTTGTACCGCGCCTCTGGCCGGCCTCGCGCGGCGCGGTGCGCCGGCGGCTATTCGACCGCGGTGCCGAAAGCCACGATCATCACGCCCAGCACCGCCAGAGCGGCGAAAAGCGGCGCTTTCCAGCGGTCGCCGGGCCGGCGCCAGGCCGAGATTGCGGCGATCGCCGACTGGATCGCGTAATAAAGCGCAAAGGCGCGCGAGGCATAGCTGATGATCTGATAAAGGTTCGTCGTCCATGTCAGCGTCAGACCCACGGCCACCAAAAGCGCATAACCCTGCCGGGCGCTGACACGGCGGCGCGTCAGCTCGGCAATCAGCCCGCCGGCGCCGCTGGTATCGGCCACCGCCGCGCTGAACTGCGCGCTCAGCGCCGCCGCGACCAGAAGCAGCGGCAAAATCGGGGCGATCACTGCCATCATGTCGATGATTGCCGTCTCTTTCAGGCTGACCGCACCCTGAGGAAAGACAAAGGCCAGAAAGCCGATATAGATCAGATAGATGATGGTCGACAGGACCTGCGCCACTTTCATTGACCGGATGCGCATCGCGGCCTTGTATTCGGCGCCCAGATAGCGCGAGGTTTCAAACCCCTGAACTGTGACGATCAGGCCAAAGGCCAGTGTAATCGCGGGCCAGCCGCTGAGTTTGGCGGGATTGACGACCAGCTCGCCCGCCCCGGTCTTTTGCCCGAAATAGATGGCCAGACCAACAAGCAGACCGGCGATGATGGCAAGCTTGATGCCGACGGTCACCTGCTCCATCCGCTCCAGCGCGGTAAAGCCGCGGGTCCAGCCGACCGCGAGGATCAAAAACAGCATAGAACTGGTCAGGATACGGGCATAAAAACCGGCGTCAAAAGGTGTCAGGCTGACCCCGAAAGCGCCAAAGAGGTTCAGGTAATAGGCAACAGAGATGATATAGGCAAACGAGAGCGCCCATGAGCCCAGAACCTCAAGCACGGTTTCCGGCAGGGGGCGGGTGCGGGCGTTTTCGTCCAGAACCAGCATGTTGAACCGGATCGCACTGCCAAAAGCATAGGCGCCAAGACAAAGCGCGGCCATCACCAAAAGTGCGAACCCTCCGTAGGAGGCGTTAAGGATCGGTCCCAGCACCAGAAAACCGCTGCCGATGATCGAGGCAAGCGGCGTTGTCGAGGCCCGCCACAGCCGGGCGCCCGACACTTTGGGAAGTAACAGCAGCCCGGCGGTTGCGACCGTGGCGATCAGAATAACGGCGTTTTCCATTTCAGGGCGCATATCAGGTCGGGCGGCGGGGTAAAATGCTTTTTGCCTCCGCGCCGGCCTGTCTTATCCGGCACTGTCGTCATCCAGCAGCAGGGCCGACAATTCGCCTGCCGCCGCGACCAGCCTTGGCAGATGGGCGATCAGGCCCTGAAGGCTGATCCGCTGCATCGGCGCGTGGACCGACAGGGTCGACAAAAGCCTGTCCTGATCGTCCTTGATCGGCACCGCTATGGCCACCATACCGGTCATGAATTCCTCGTTATCGGTGGAATAGCCGCGCGCCTGGATCGCGCGGATTTCGGATTTGATCTCGGCCGGGTCGGTCAGGGTCTTGTCGGTTGCCTTCTCCAGCTTTGCCGCCGCAAGATAGCGTTCAAGATGCGAGGGCTTGAGCGTGGACAGATACATCTTTCCGCTGGCCGTGCTGTGAAACGGCACCGCCGAGCCAATCGGAAGCTGAATCCTGAGCGGCCATTTGGTTTCCACCCGGTCCAGATAGATCATCGTCTCGCGGTCGGGGGTGGCGATATTGCAGGTCTCGCCAATCTCGTCGGCCAGTGCGTTGAGCACCGCAAGACGCGCGGTGCGCACCCTGAGCGAGGACAAAACATTGACCGAAAGCCGACGCAGCCGCGCGCCCGGACTGTACGAGCGCCCGTCAAGATCGCGCTGCAGGAACCCTTCGGCTTCCAGCGTGTGAAACAGCCGGTGCACGGTTGGCTTGGGCAGGCCCAGCGCCGCGTTCACCTCGGTCGGGGTGACGGGAACACCCTCGCGCGCGATCTGTTCCAGCAACAAAAGCAGCCGCAGATTTGTCGGGATGGTCTGGGATGTATCTATTGCCTTATCCTCGCCCCGTATCACTCCATGTTTTATCTGTTCGGCAAAAGCATCAGCGCCAGATCCGGGGTCAGCGCCACAAGGATCCAGATACCGATCAACGCGACCAGATAGGGCACGGTGTATTTCAGAAGCCGGAAATATGGAACACCCGTCACGCCGCTTGCGACATAGAGGTTCAGCCCATAAGGCGGGGTGATAAAGCCAATCGACGCCCCGACAAGGAAGATCACCGAGAAATGGATCGGATCGACCCCGACCGTGGCCGCAATCGGCGCCAGGATCGGCGCAAGGATGATGGTGACCGGCAGGCTCTCCAATATCATGCCGGCGACAAAGACGATGCCCATGGCGGTAAAGAGAACCGGGTAATAGCCGCCCATGCCGGTAACAAAGGCGCCGATGGTCTCCTGCGCGCCCAACAGCGACAGGATCTGCTGCATCACCACCGAAACCGCGATCAGCGGCGCCAGAATGCCGGTGATCTGGGCCGAGCGGATGACGATCGAGGGGATTTCGGTCAGTGAGAACCCTTCGACCACGATCATCTCGGAAAACGATTTTTCCGCAATCGGGCGGCTGGAATCGCGACCCATCAGCTTGTTGAACGGGCGCGAGATCAGCCCGACGATCACGCAAAAGCCCACGGTCACGCCGGCAGCCTCGGTCGGAGAGAACTTGCCGGTGTAAATCCCCCAGAGCACCAGCCCGATGGCAAAAAAGCCCAGCCATGCGCCAAGCGCGGTTTTCAGAACGCGGTTGATCTGAAGCGGGATCAGATGGCCCCAGCCGTTGATCCGGCAGATGATCCAGCAGGCAAATTGCATCGCCACCACCATCAGCGCGCCGGGAATGATGCCGGCCACGAAAAGATCGCTGATCGGCAGGTTCATCAGAAAGCCGTAGACGATAAAGATGATCGAGGGCGGGATGATGATCCCCACGGTGCCGCCGGCGGCGGCGGTGGCGGCCGAAAACCGCTCGTCATAGCCGCCCTTGACCATCTCGGGGTGCAGCATCGAGCCGATGGTCGCAGTGGTGGCCGAGTTCGAGCCCGAGATCGCCGCGAAAAGCCCGCAGGCCCCGATCGAGGCCATGGCCAGCCCGCCGCGCAGCCAGCCCAGACAGGCATAAGCAAAATCCGACAGCCGCCGCGCGATACCCGAGCGGTTGATCAGATCCCCGGTCAGAATGAACAGCGGCATCGCCAGAAGGGCAAAACCATCGGTAAAGACATCCGACAGCGCCGCGCCGATATTGTCCAGCGTCATGCCCAAGACGAAAGAGGCCCCGATCACCCAATAGGCGATGACCAGAAAGACCGGCACGCCCAGCATGAACAGAAAGGTCACCCCAAGCGAGATAAGCGTAATCCAGTTTCCGTCGCTCATGATCTCAATCCCCCCCGATGACCGATTGTTCGACAAGCGGCGCGCCGCTTTTGTAATTTTCCAGATCGTCGCGGTAGTTTTCGAACACCCGCGCGGCCATCAGGATAAAGGCGATGGGAACCGTCACCAGAAACCACCATTGCAGCACGTTATCGGTGCCCAGAAGGATCTGGAAATTGGCGGCCGAATTTGCCGTAACCCGGGCCGAGGTGACCACCACAATCACGCAAAAGACGAACCAAAGCGCCGCATCCAGCGTCAGGCAGGCCAGTTGCCCCCTGCGCGGCATGTTCATGCGAAACTCGGCAAAGGAAAGATGGGTTCTGAGCCTTACGTTATAGGCGCATCCGAACCATGTCATGATCAGGAACAGAAACGGCGGCACGGTGGTTGACCACGGCTCTTGCTGGCTGAGGATGAACCGGCGCAGCACCTCGACAAAGATGATTGCCGCGATCAGAAGATAGCTCCACACCATGACGGTGCGTTCAAGATGCCGGTCGACCCATGGCACGCGCCGGTAGATGGCCATGACGACCAGCCCCCCGATCAATGTAACCAATGTTCCGATGATCCACGCGCCTTCGGTCCGGAATGCCTGTGACATTTCCCAGGCATCGTTACTGAGCGTGGCGGAAATAATCTGTCCTGCCTCGGTCCAGATGGACATCAGCAACCCCCCTTATGGTGCCGTTTTACCGGCTCGATTTCAAAAAATGATGCAGGTGAACCGGCCCTCAATGCAAGGGCCGGTTCGGGTGATCCTCTGGATCAGGCTTTCCACCAGCGGCGGGGCTCGACGTTTTCGGGCTTCATATCCTTGGGGATCTGACGGGCCACGTCATAGATTTCCTTATAGGTGTCGATGCCGCCGGCCCATTTGTTCAGACGCTCGCGCCACTGCTCCCAAAGCTGGGGCTGGAACTCGGGCGAACACATCTCTTCGGCCTTGCGGATCTCGCTTTCCGGCAGGAAGGCGGGGCGCACGTTATTTTTGACAAAGATCGTATCGGGCAGCTGCGGCTCGCTGAAGCCCACGGTCTTGACCAGCGCGGCCTCATTGGCGGCCTGAACATGGACCTGCGCCAGATATGAGGATTCCAGCACCGCATCCTGAAGATTTCCATCGAGCGAGTTAAAGACCTTGGCCGACATCGATGTATGTTCGGTGCCGCAGAAGAACTTAAGATCGACCGACTGGCTGACCACGGGGGCCATATTGGCATATGCCACGGCCGAGGCCCATGTTTCGGCGCCATCGATCAGGCCCTGTTTCAGGCCGTCCAGCGTTTCTTCCCATGCGATCGGGACCGGGTTGAGGTTCAGCGCCTGCATCGCGATCCGGCCCAGTTGGGTGCCGGTGACGCGGTTCTTGGTGCCGAACAGCTGTTCCAGTTTGGTGACCGTCGGCTTGTCCTGCCAGCCAAGGCCCAGCTGGATACCGCGCAGCTCGGCGTGGCTGAAGAGAAACTTCAATCCGTGACGCTCTTCCAGCGGATCGCGCAGGATGCGCTGCGATTCGGGGCTGTAGAGGAAATGGTACTGCGAGGCCCGCGAGGGGAACATATAGGCA
This sequence comes from Paracoccaceae bacterium, assembly GCA_030148745.1. Classification (GTDB taxonomy): domain Bacteria; phylum Pseudomonadota; class Alphaproteobacteria; order Rhodobacterales; family Rhodobacteraceae; genus JASBSV01. The sequence continues at coordinate 14,991 of JASBSV010000086.1, read as the reverse complement.
TAGTCGAGCACGTTCAGATAGGGCGCCCCGCCGGCAGAGTTCTGGGTCGAGGCGGCATAGATATCGACGATGCCAAGCTGGGTCTTTTCGACGCATGACAGCTGACCGCAGATCTGATTGTCGCCGATAAACTCGATGCGGATCTCGCCGTCGGTGCGGCTTTCCAGATCGCGGGCAAACTCCAGCGCGCCCGCCCGTTCAATCAACAAATTCCGGGCGTTAAAGCCTGCGGCGCCAAATTTCAGATTGAATTTGGCGGGCTTTGAAAACCGCTTTTTATATGTGGATTCCGCAGCGCTGGCCAGATTGGCAAGGCTCATCGCGCCGCCAAATCCCCCCGCCGCCAGAAGCGTCGAGCTAAGCCCGTATCGCCCCGCCACGCGAAACAGATCACGCCGCGAGATACGGCTCAGATTATCTTGAACACCCATTTTGGTTCCTCCCATGAAGTGCGTCAATTAATGAGACTTATAGTTTCAAAAAAGACTAGTATAGCATTTCGCGTCTGTATACAGTTTTTTTGACCGCCACAGAGGAGGGACCGGTTGTGGAAGCGGATTATGTGATTGTTGGCGCAGGCTCGGCCGGATGCGTTCTGGCAAACCGGCTGAGCGCAGATCCCAAGACCCGGGTGGTCCTGCTGGAGGCGGGCGGGCGCGATCTGAACCCATGGATCCATATCCCCGTCGGCTATTTCAAGACGATGGGGGATGCGCGGCTTGACTGGAAATACCGGACCGAACCTGATCCGGGTGTGAACGGGCGCCGGATCGACTGGCCGCGCGGCAAGGTTCTGGGTGGCTCGTCGTCTTTGAACGGGCTTCTCTATGTGCGCGGGCAGGCCGAGGATTACGACCGCTGGCAACAGATGGGCAATCCCGGCTGGGGCTGGGCCGATGTTCTGCCGCTGTTCAAACGGGCCGAGAATAACGAGCGCGGGGCCGACGATTATCACGGTGATCAGGGGCCGCTATCGGTGTCGAACATGCGCATTCAGCGCCCGATCTGCGATGCCTGGGTCGCGGCGGCGCAGAACGCGGGCTATCCGTTCAACCCCGATTACAACGGCGCCGAACAGGAGGGGGTCGGCTATTTCCAGCTGACCACCCATAACGGGCGCAGATGCAGCGCGGCGGTGGCCTATCTTAAGCCGATCCGCTCGCGGGCCAATCTGCGCATCATCACCCATGCGCAGGTGCAGCGCGTGGAACTGGAGGGCACCCGCGCCACCGGGGTCAGCTATTTTGACAAGCGCGGGCAGGTCCAGACGATAAAGGCGCGCGAGGTGATCCTGTCGGGCGGGGCCATAGGATCGCCGCAGATCCTGATGCTGTCGGGCATTGGCCCGGCGGCGCATCTGAAAGAAAACGGAATTGCGCCCCTGCACGATCTGGCCGATGTCGGGCGCAACCTTCAGGACCATCTTCAGGCGCGGCTGGTTTTCAAATGCAATGAACCCACGCTGAACGATGAGGTGCGAAGCCTCGTCAATCAGGCGCGCATCGCGCTCAAATACGCGCTGTTTCGCGCCGGTCCGATGACCATGGCGGCAAGTCTGGCCACCGGGTTTCTGAAAACCGGACCGCATGTCGCCACCCCCGACATCCAGTTTCACGTTCAGCCATGGTCGGCCGACAGCCCGGGCGAGGGGGTGCATCCCTTTTCCGCCTTTACCATGTCGGTCTGTCAGCTGCGTCCCGAAAGCCGGGGCGAGTTGCGCCTTGAGGGGCCAGATCCGCGCAGCTATCCCAAGATCCACGCCAATTACCTTTCGACCGAGACCGACTGCCGGACCATCGTGGAAGGCGTCAAAATCGCGCGCAGGATTGCCAAAGAGGCGCCTCTGGCCTCGAAAATCTCGCAGGAGTTTCGGCCCGACGCCAGCATCGGCATGGACGATTATGACGCCACGCTGAACTGGGTGCGCGACAATACCGCCTCGATCTATCATCCTGCGGGCACCTGCCGGATGGGTCCGGGGCCGGGGGCGGTTGTCGATGCGCGGCTGCGGGTGCATGGGCTGACCGGGCTGCGGGTGGCCGATTGTTCGATCATGCCCGAGATCGTATCCGGCAATACCAACGCACCGGCGATCATGATCGGCGAAAAGGCCAGCGATATGATCCTGCAGGATGCAGGGGCCTGAGCAACGCGCCGTAACGCGGGCCTTGGCAAACCCCCGGCGCGGCTGCTATGGCGGGGGTATGAGAAACCGCATCATCATTAGCTGTTGCATTACCGCCTGACATAGTCCGGCGCGGTTGGCTCTTTTCTGTTTTCCAAATGTTGACGAAATTGCTAGGCCCCGTGCGACGGACGCGCGAGGAGAGACCAATGGTGGAGATCCGCCTGCATAACACCAAGAGCCGCAAGAAAGAGCTCCTCCGGCCGCTCGATCCGGGCAATGTTCGGATGTATGTCTGTGGCCCCACGGTTTACGACCGTGCCCATCTGGGCAACGCCCGCCCGGTGGTGGTCTTTGATACGCTCTACCGGCTGTTGCGCCATGTCTATGGGGCCGATCATGTCACTTACGTGCGCAATTTCACCGATGTTGATGACAAGATCATCGCCCGGGCCGAACAAAGCGGGCGCCCGATCGAGCAGATCACCAGCGAGACGACCGAGTGGTTTTTGCAGGATATGGCGGCGCTGGGCGCGCTGGAGCCTGACCACATGCCGCGCGCAACGGCGCATATCGCGCAGATGATCGCGATGATCGGGGATCTGATTGCCGGCGGGCACGCCTATGAGGCGGGGGGGCATGTTCTTTTTGCCGTCGAAAGCTACAAGGATTATGGCGCGCTTTCGGGCCGCTCGGTCGAGGATATGATCGCCGGCGCCCGGGTCGAGGTGGCGCCCTACAAGCGCAACCCGATGGATTTCGTGCTGTGGAAACCGTCGGGCGAGGATCAGCCCGGCTGGGACAGCCCGTGGGGCCGCGGGCGGCCCGGCTGGCATATCGAATGCTCGGCCATGGCGCGCGAACTTTTGGGCGACAGCTTTGACATTCACGGCGGCGGCAATGACCTGATGTTCCCGCACCACGAGAATGAGATCGCCCAGTCGAAATGTGCCCACCCAGAAAGCGATTTCGCCCGCATCTGGATGCACAATGAGATGTTGCAGGTCGAGGGCAGGAAGATGTCCAAATCGCTGGGCAACTTCTTTACCGTGCGCGATCTTCTGGATCAGGGCGTGCCGGGCGAGGTGATCCGCTTTGTGTTCCTGTCCACGCATTACCGCAAGCCGATGGACTGGACCGCCGAGAAGGCGCGCGAGGCAGAGGCGACGCTTGCGAAATGGGCGGCGCTTGTGGCCGGGGCCGAGGCGGGAGAGCCGTCACCGCCCTTTCTCGAGGAGATGGCCAATGATCTTAATACACATGGCGCGATAGCCGAGCTTCACCGCGCGGCCAAAAATCATGATACCCGCGCGTTGCGCGGCGGGCTTGAGCTTTTGGGCTTTGGCGATCTGTCGCAATTGGCGGCGCTGAAAGGTGAGGTCGCGCCCGAGGATGAAGCGCGGATATCGGCGCTGCTCGATGAGCGCGCCCATGCCCGCGCCGCGCGGGACTTTGCCCGCGCCGATCAGATCCGCGATATCTTTGCGGCGGCAGGAATTGTCGTGATGGATGCAAAAGACGGCGCGAGTTGGGAAAAGGGCCCCGATTTCGACCCCTCCAAACTGGAGGCTCTGAAATGAGGAGCCCGGCATCTCAGACTGCCCGCCCGGCTTGCCCGGGCAGCGCCCGACCCGCCCCCCACGGGGCGGGCGCTTTGCACCCACCCCGCCGGGCCGGGCGCTGCCCTGCGACGGGAACACGCCCATGACCCGCGAACGCCTGTACCTATTCGACACCACGCTGCGGGACGGTCAGCAGACCCAGGGCGTGCAGTTCTCGCAGAGTGAAAAGCTCCAGATAGCCGAAATGCTGGACGATCTGGGCGTGGATTACATCGAAGGCGGCTGGCCCGGCGCCAACCCCACCGACAGCGCCTTTTTCGACAGCCGGCCGCAGACCCGCGCGACATTCACCGCCTTTGGTATGACCAAACGCGCGGGCCGCTCGGCCGAAAACGACAATGTGCTGGCCGAGGTGATCAACGCTGGCACCCCGGCGGTCTGTCTGGTGGGCAAATGCCATGTCTTTCACGTCGAAACCGCGCTGGGCATCAGCCGCGAGGAGAACCTTGAAAATATCCGCGCCTCAATCGCCCATCTGGTCGCAAACGGGCGCGAGGCGCTCTTTGACGCCGAGCATTTCTTTGATGGCTATCTGGCCGACCCCGACTATGCGATTGCCTGCCTGAACGCGGCGCTTGAGGCCGGGGCGCGCTGGGTCGTTCTGTGCGATACCAATGGCGGCACCCTGCCGGCCGAGGTGGGCCGCATCACCGCGCAGGTGATCGCGGCGGGCGTGCCGGGCGCGCGCCTTGGCATTCACACCCATGACGACACCGAAAACGCCGTGGCCAATACATTGGCCGCGATCGACGCCGGCGCGCGGCAGATCCAGGGCACGCTGAACGGGCTGGGCGAGCGTTGTGGCAATGCCAATCTGACCACGCTGATACCCACGCTTTTGCTCAAAGAGCCCTATCGCTCGCGCTTTGACACCGGGGTCAGTGCGGCGCAACTGGCCGGTCTGACACGCATTTCCCGCAAACTGGACGATATCCTGAACCGCGTGCCTAAACGCTCGGCGCCCTATGTCGGCGGCTCGGCCTTTGCCCATAAGGCGGGGCTTCACGCCAGCGCGATCCTCAAGGATCCAGCGACCTATGAGCATATTGATCCCGCCGCAGTGGGCAATGCGCGCATCGTGCCGATGTCGAACCAGGCCGGTCAGTCGAACCTGCGCCGCCGTCTGGCCGAGGCGGGCTTGAGCGTCAAAAAAGACGATCCGGCGCTGGGGCGTATCCTTGAGCGGGTCAAGACGCGCGAGGCCGAGGGGTATTCCTATGACACCGCCCAGGCCTCTTTCGAGTTGATGGCGCGCGATGAGCTGGGCCGGCTGCCCCGGTTTTTCGAGGTCAAGCGATATAAAGTCACCGTCGAGCGGCGCAAGAACAAGCACAACAAAATGGTCAGCCTGTCCGAAGCGGTCGTGGTGGTGAAAATCGGCGGCGAGAAAAAGCTGTCGGTTTCCGAAAGCATGGATGCCGCCGGGGGTGATCGCGGCCCGGTGAATGCGCTGGCCAAGGCGCTGGCCAAGGATCTGGGCCCCTATCAGGCGATCATCGACGATATGCGCCTTGTCGATTTCAAGGTACGCATCACCGATGGCGGAACCGAGGCTGTGACCCGCGTGATCATCGACAGCGAGGATGGGCAGGGCCGGCGCTGGTCGACCGTGGGCGTGTCGGCCAATATAGTCGATGCCAGTTTCGAGGCGCTTCTGGACGCGGTGACGTGGAAGCTGATTCGCGACAGCGCCGCATGAGGCCCCGGCGATGAGCGTGGCATCCTGCGCCGGGCTTGTACAAAGGGGCGATCCTGACCGGATGATGTCGGTCATGGCCGCGCCCCTTGCCGCGCGGCCTGCGCTGATTGCGCTTTACGCCTTTAACCTTGAGGTCTCGCGCGCGCCATGGGTCACTCAGGAGCCGATGATCGCCGAGATGCGTCTGCAATGGTGGCGCGACGCTTTGGCCGAGATCGCCGGTGGCGGTGTGGTGCGCGCCCATGAGGTGGTCGAACCTCTGGCGCATGTTCTGGACGCCGAAGGCGCCGCCATTCTGGACCGGCTGATCGTCGCGCGGCGCTGGGACATCTACCGCGAGCCTTTTGAGGATGAGGCGCATCTGGAAAACTATCTTCAGGATACCTCGGGCGGGCTGATGTGGGCGGCGGCGCGGGCGCTGGGCGCTGAGGCGGGCGAGAGCGCGATCCGCGACACGGGCTTTGCCATGGGCGTTGCCAACTGGCTGAAGGCGGCGGCGCAGCTTGAGGCGCAGGGCCGTATCCCGCTGCTCGATGGCCGGCCTGAGGCGGTGGCGCGGCTGGCCGCGCTGGGGCTGTCGCGCCTTGGGGCGGGGGGGTATGACCGGCGCGCGGTGCCCGCGCTCAGGGCCGCGTGGCAAACACGCGCGCTGTTGCAACAGGCCCGGCGCCATCCCGAACGGGTGGCACAGGGCGCGCTTGCGCTGTCGGAGTTTCGCAAAAAGGGCAGTTTGCTGTTGCGCGCGGCGCTGGGCCGGCCCTGAGCGCCGATCAGGACGCCCGCAGGGCGCGACGCTCGCGCCGCAGCAGCCAGAACAAGGCACCCACCGCCAGCACCAGAAACGGCACCATGGCAAGGTTCACCGCCGTCCAGCCATGCACCGCACCGCTGCCCGCGCAATTCATCAGCCCGCCCGAGGCCAGCGAGGCAATCGTCACAAAGCCAAAGACCAGCGTATCGTTCATTCCCTGAACCCGCCCGCGCTCGGACGGGGCGTGGGCCGAGGCCAGCATGGTCGTGGCGCCGATAAAGCCAAAGTTCCATCCCAGCCCCAAAAGGATCAGCGCCCCAAAGAAATTGCTCAGCGTGACGCCCGACAGGGCCACCACCCCGGCGCCTGCCAGAATGAACAGCCCCACGGCCATGATCCGTTCAACCCCGAAGCGGTTGATCAGATAGCCGGTAAAGAACGACGGGACATACATCGCCAGCACATGGGCCGAGACGATGTCATTGGCGCTGTTTTTGCTAAAGCCGCTGCCGACCACGGCCAGAGGGGCCGAGGTCATGACAAGGTTCATCAAGGAATAGCTGACCATGGCACAGATCACGGCCACCACAATGCGGGGGCTTTTGATCAACTCGCGCTTGCTGCGGGCGGGCGCGGTATCCTCTGCGCTTGCCGCCACCGGGCCTTTGGGCAGATCGAGGCCGAAAAACAGCAACATGCCCACAAGGTTGAGCACCACAACCGCCATATAGGTGCCCATATAGGGCACCGGGGCGGCATCCAGCACCAGCTTGTTCAGCTGCGGGCCAAGGATGGCCGAAACCAGCCCGCCGGCCATGACATAGGAAATCGCCCGCGGTTTGAAACTGTCCGAGGCCGCATCGGTCGCGGCAAAGCGGAAAAACCCCTGTGCCGACATGTAAATACCGGTCAGGTAGGAGCCCACGAGCAGCAGTGCGAATGAGCCTGTATAAAGGCCAAAGGCGCTGACCGCAGCGCCGATCGCCCCGCCCGCAGCGCCGATAAAGAACCCCGCGCGCCGGCCATGCCGCTGCATCAGCGGGCTAAGCCAAGGTGCGGTGGTCATCGATCCGAAAACGATCAGCGATATTGGCAGGGTTGCCAGACAGGGGTTTGTGGCCAGCGTCGTGCCGGCCAGCCCGCCAATGACGAAAATCATCGGCATCTGACTGCCCAGAAAGGCCTGAGCCGCCACCAGAACAGATACATTCCGCCTGGCCCGGCGATCATTGGAAATTGTGGTCATGGGCAAAGCGTTAGCGGCAATTCAGAGCGGCTACAAGGCCCGGTCGATGATATGTGCAAATGATCCCGAAACACCCCCGCAGCGCAGCCCCATCTGGGGCAGCTCCGTGCCCTCGGCGTCCTTGGCGGAAAACAGCGCGGGCCCCTCGGCCTTCAGCGTCGTGGCATAGTGAAACTCATGCGCGTTGAAGCTGCCGGTAAAGGGGCCTTGCGCTGCGCTCAGCCGCCGATAGCCAAGTGACAGCCGGCGTTTGGCGAAACTGGTTTCAAGCGGTAAAAGCCCCAGCATTTCATGGCGCGCCCCGCCCGCATCAACCAGCCCATGACCCAGCATCATATAGCCGCCGCATTCGCCATAGATCGGCGTTGTTTCGGCGGCCCGGCGCAGGGCCGAGGCGAAAGTGCCATTCGCCGCCAGCCGCCCTGCGTGCAATTCCGGGTATCCGCCGGGCAGGATAATGAGATCGGCCTGTTGCGGGGCCTCGTCGGCCAGTGGCGAAAACAGGCTGATCGCCGCGCCCTGACTGCGCCAGTCCCGCAACAGATGAGGATAGGCAAAGGCAAAGGCAGCATCCGAGGCAATCGCGATTGTCTGGGCAGGGGGGGCCATTGGGGTGGCTGCGGCGTCTTGGGGCAGTGGTTGGGCCAGTTTGACCAGCCCGTCCAGATCAACCGCCGCCTCAACCGCATCGGCCGCAGCTTCCAGATAAGCCTCAAGATCGGGATGCTCGCCCGCCTGCACAAGGCCCAGATGCCGCGAAGGGTGGCTCAGCCCATCCTGCCGGTGCAGCGCCCCAAGCACCGGCAGACCCAAGGGCGCCAGTGCGGCGCGCAGCATCTTTTCATGGCGCGGCGATCCCAGTTTGTTCAGGATGACGCCGGTGACCGGCGCGTCATCGCGAAATCCGGCAAAACCCTGCACCAGCGGGGCAACCGATTGCGCCATATGGCTTGCATCGACGATCAGCGTGACCGGCAGGCCCAGATGCTGCGCCAGATCGGCGGTCGAGCCCTTGCCGTCCGGCGGCGCGCCGTCAAAAAGGCCCATCGCCCCTTCGATCAGCAAAAGGCCGGGGCCGGCGGCCAGCGATTTCAGTCGTTCCGGCCCCATCGCCCAGGCATCAAGATTGAGGCAAGGCGCGCCGCAGGCGGCCTCATGAAATCGTGGGTCGATGTAATCGGGGCCCGATTTGGCGCCGCGCACCCTCACGCCGCGCCGCTTTAAGGCGCGCAAAATCCCAAGGGTCAGGGTTGTCTTGCCGCTTCCCGATGCGGGGGCGGCAAGGATCAGACCAAGGCTCATGCGCTTTCGGCGGGGCGCCCGCGTCCCAGCGGATCAAGGTTGCGCGGGGCGATCCCTTCGATCCCGGCCTGCCAGTCCAGCACCTGACGCATCAGGACCGCGCGACCGACACAGATGATCGCCGGCGGCTCGATCCCGCTGTCCTTGATTGCGGCCTCGGCCCCGGCCAGCGTGGTTTCCAGCACGCGCTGGTCGCTGGTGGTGGCTGAGGTGGCGATCGCCACAGGCTCATCGGCGGGGCGGCCCGCCGCGATCAGGGCTGCCGTGATCTGGGCGATATGTTTCATCCCCATATAGATCACGATCACCTTGCTTGCCTTTGATATCGCTTGCCAATCCAATGCGCTGGGCGTCTGGCCGGACTGGTCATGGCCGGTGACAAAGGTGACCGACTGGTTCACATCGCGGTGGGTGACGGGGATGCCGGCATAGGCCAGCCCGCCGATGCCCGCCGAAATCCCCGGGATGATACGGATCGGGATCCCGTGCTGAACCAGTGTCTGCGCCTCTTCGCCGCCGCGCCCAAAGACAAAGGGATCGCCGCCTTTCAGGCGCAGCACCCGTTTGCCCGCCTCGGCCAGTTCCACCAGATGCAGCGAGATGTCGCGCTGTTTGGCCGAAGGCTTGCCGCCGCGCTTGCCGGCATAGATCTTTTCGGCCCCCGGCGCCCAGTCCAGAATTTCGGGCGCAACCAGCGCGTCATAGACGATCACATCGGCCTGCCGCATGGCGCTCAGCGCATGCAGCGTCAAAAGCCCCGGATCGCCGGGGCCCGCGCCGCAGAGCCAGACCCAGCCGGGCGCGAAATCGGGCCAGTCGGCCTGTGGAAGTGAATCGGTCATAGCTGTGTTATGGCCCCGTTCTGCACCCGCGAAAAGGGTTGCTGCGACCGAAAACAGCGGATTGGCGGCATCGCAAGGACTGTCTATGCTCGCGCCATGGCAAGGAAACCGACAAAAGAGCTGCGCCGGGGCTGGACCACGGGCGCCTGTGCGACCGCTGCGACCAAGGCGGCGCTGGCGCGGCTTTGGGGCGGTGGTTTTCCGGATGAGGTCACGATCACCCTGCCCAAAGGCGAAACCCCGGTTTTCGCGCTGGCCCATCGGGATGCCGGCCCCGGCTGGGCCGAGGCCGGGATCACCAAGGATGCCGGCGATGACCCCGATGTCACCCATGGCGCGCTGGTGATCGCGCGGGTTGCGGCCTCGGGCGGGGGGGTTACCTTTCGCGCGGGGCAGGGCGTGGGCACGGTGACGATGCCCGGCCTGCCGGTGGCGGCGGGCGAGCCGGCGATCAACCCGGTGCCGCGCCGGATGATCGGCGAGGTCGTCGCCGAGCAGGCGGCGCTATTTGGCCGCGCGCCGGATGTCGAGGTGACGCTGAGCATCCCCGGAGGCGAGGCTTTGGCGCGCAAGACATGGAACCCGCGGCTGGGTATCCGGGGCGGCTTGTCGATCTTGGGTACCACCGGCGTGGTGCGCCCGTTTTCCTGCGCCGCATGGATCGCCTCGATCCACCGCGGCATCGATGTGGCCCGCGCCGCCGGTCAGACCCATGTGGCCGGCTGCACCGGTGCCACCAGCGAACAGGCGGTTCAGGCGCTTTATGATCTGCCCGATTTTGCAATGCTGGATATGGGCGATTTCGCCGGCGGGCTGCTGAAATATCTGGCGCGTCATCCGGTGGCGCATGTCACCATCGGCGGCGGCATCGGCAAGATGACGAAACTGGCGCAGGGCGCCGGCGATCTGCATTCGGGGCGCAGTCAGGTGGATATGGCGCAACTGTCGCAATGGTCCGAGGCGCTGGCGCTGGCGCCCGTGGCCGATGCCAATACTGCGCTTGAGGCGCTGGAACGCGCCGGTCCGGCGCTGGCCCATGAGGTCGCGCACCGCGCGCTGGGTGAGGTGCAGAGGCGGCTGGAGCCAAGCGGCATCGTCGCCGATCTGGTCATCGTCGACCGCGCTGGCGCGGTGATCGCGCGGGCCGGGCAATGACCCTTCTGTTGCTTGCCGGAACCGCCGAAGCCCGCGCCATCGCCGGCGCGCTGGCGCGCGAGGGGCGCGACGCAATCGCCTCGCTCGCCGGGGCGACGCGGCAGGCGGCGGATCTGGGGCTTGCAACCCGTGTCGGCGGCTTTGGCGGCGAGGAGGGGTTTCGAGTATTTCTGGCAAAAGAGAAGATCACGGCGATCCTTGATGCGACCCATCCTTTTGCCGCCGCGATCTCGCGCCGGAGCGCGCGGGTGGCGCGGGCCAGCGGGCTGCCCTATCTTCAGCTTTTGCGCCCCGGCTGGACGCCGCAGGATGGCGACAACTGGACGATGATCGATAAAGAAGAGGAGGCGGCGCGGCTTGTCCCAGAGGGGGCGGCGGTTTTTCTGGCCACCGGGCGGCAGGGGCTTGAGCGTTTTGATGGACTCGCCGGGCGGCGCATCTGGTGCCGTCAGATCGACTCGCCCGGGCAGGCGTTTCCCTTTGAGGGGGGGCAATATCTGATCGGGCGGCCGCCGTTTTCGGTGGATCAGGAGGTGGCGCTGTTTCGGCGTCTGGGGATTGAGTGGCTGATCGTGAAAAACGCCGGCGGCGCGGCGAGCCGCAGCAAGCTGGATGCCGCGCGCCTTTTGGGGATAGCGGTGGTGATGATCCGCCGCCCGGCCCAGCCCGAGGCGGAGCGGGTTGAGACGGTGGAGGCGGCGCTCGATTGGGTGAGGGGGCTGTGAGCCCCGGGCGGATCATCCGCAGCCGGGCCTGTCTGGAGGAGGGCGCGCGGGCGCTCGTGCGGCTGGAGCCGCGGTTCGCCCCTGCGCTGGCTGAGGTCGGCGCGCTGCCTCTGCGGTTGAAACCCGATGGGTTCGGCGCGCTTTCAGAGGCGATTGTCGCGCAACAGGTTTCGGTCGCTTCGGCGCGGGCGATCATCGGACGCATGCAGGCGGCCGGTCAGGCCAGCGCGCCGGGTATTCTGGCGGCTTCGGATGAAGATCTGAGGGCCTCGGGCCTGTCACGCCCCAAGATCGGTTATCTGCGGGCGCTGGCGGCGGCGGATCTCGATTATGCGGCATTGCGCGGCGCGCCGGATGATGAGGTGATCGCCGCTTTGGTCGCGCAGCCGGGGATCGGGCCCTGGACGGCAGAGATTTACGCCATGCTGTCGCTGGGGCGCGCGGATGTTTTCGCGCCCGGCGATCTGGCGCTTGCCGAGGCGGCGCGGATCCTTTTCGATCTGCCCGGGCGGCCGGGCGAGCGGGCCTTCCGCGCGATGGCCGCGGCCTGGTCGCCCTGGCGCAGCATTGCCGCCCGCTGTCTTTGGGCTTACTACCGGGTGGTGAAGAAACGAGAGGGTATCGAGTGACACGAGAGTTGAACTTCAAGCGCAAGGGCCCGGAAAAGGGCGATGCGCTGGTGATTTTTCTGCACGGTTATGGCGCGGATGGTGCCGATCTTCTGGGGCTGGCGGATGTTTTGGCGCCGCATATGCCGCAGACCGTCTTCATGGCGCCGGATGCGCCGCAGAAATGCGTGGGAAATCCCTTTGGGTTTCAGTGGTTTCCGATCCCATGGCTGGATGGGTCGGATCCGGCGGCGGCCGAGGCGGCCATGGCTGAGGCGGTTGACGATCTGAACGGTTTTATCGATGTGGCGATGCAGGCCGAGGGGCTGAGCGCCGATCGGGTGATGCTTTTTGGGTTCTCGCAGGGCACGATGATGAGCCTTCATATCGCACCGCGCCGGCAGCCGCCGCTGGCCGGTGTGGTGGGGTTTTCGGGGCGGCTCTTGCATCCTGAAACCCTTGGCGCTGAGGCGGTCAGCAAACCGCCCGTTCTGCTGCTTCATGGCGATGGCGATGAGGTGGTGCCATTTGCCTCGCTGGAGGAGGCGGGCAGGACGCTGAGCGAGGCCGGTTTTGAGGTCTATGCCCATGTCATGCGCGGCGCCGGACATGGGATTGCGCCGGACGGGCTTTCGGCGGCGCTGGGCTTTATGCGCGACAAACTGGGCATCGCGGCGCCGGCGGGCTGAGCCCCGCGCCGGGGGGGGCGCCGGGCGGGTGTGAAAACCACGACCTTGCGGCGCGCGGCGCCGAAATCTGTCATAAAAACGTAAAATCGGGGCGGGTATACTCAAACTGATCCGCCCTAATGGTTGGGGGTTGTCAGCCGATTACCACCCTATATAGTTTGTCTTAACAGGGTAAGAGGATCAGTGGCGAAGGCCCCCGTAGGGGGCGCGTAAAAGAGGCGATCAGGGGCTAGGGAAGCTTTTAGAGATGGACGGCGATTTCAGAACGAATTTCGTACGTGAACCCAGCGGTCTGCGGCATCATCCTGCATTGGTGCTGAACGCCGATTACCGGCCCCTGTCGTATTATCCGCTGTCGCTCTGGCCATGGCAGGAGGCGATCAAGGCGGCCTATCTGGACCGGGTGACGATCCTGGCCGAATATGACGAGGTGGTGCGAAGTCCCACCACGCAGATCAGGATCCCGTCGGTTGTTGTTCTGAAAGATTTCGTCAAACCCCAAAAGCGCGTGGCCTTCACGCGCTTTAATTTATTTCTGCGGGATGAATTTTGTTGCCAGTATTGTGGCGCGGTGGGGGATCTGACCTTTGATCATGTGGTGCCGCGGGCGCGTGGCGGGGTGACCAGCTGGGACAATGTGGTGGCCGCCTGTTCGCGCTGCAACCTTGCCAAGGGCTCGCGCAGCCTTGCCCATAGCGGCATGACATTGCGCAAGCCGCCGGGGCAGCCGACGCCAGAGCAGCTGAAAAATCAGGGCCGGAAATTTCCGCCCAATTTCCTGCATGAAAGCTGGATGGATTTTCTGTACTGGGATGTCGAGCTGGACGCCTGAGGTGGCGCGGGCCTTCGGCGAGAGTATTTTGCCAAAGAAGAAGCGGCGGCCTTAGGCCGAGCAGCTGGCGCCGCCCAGAACGCAGAATTTGGCGCAATGGGGGTGGTTGAGCGCGACGCTGCCTTCGGCCTCTTGCAGGGTCTGGCCAAGTTCGAACTGAGGGGAATAGGGCAGCAAGGTGCAGGCCAGAACCGCAGGCTTGGCCGCGCCTTTGCGTTTGACCACCATGCGCGAGGAGGCGCACATGACCGACTGGGGCGATTTGCCGAGGATATCCCAGCAGCTTTCAGTGATTTCGGGAACATCGGCGGTTTCGTCCATTTCCGGAAAAAGCACGGTCCGGGCGGGGTCGGCGGCGTCGATCCGGTAGCCGTTTTCCTTAAAGAGCCGGGCATAGCCGGCGCGGCTCTGGGCCTCGCTCTCGCCCCAGACGGTGCGGCCGGCAACCGTCATGGTGATGTCATTGTCGCGCAGCCAGTTCATTCCCTGCAGCATGATTGCAAAGCTGCCCTTGCCGCGTTCCTTGTCGTGCAGATCGGCGCCCCAGTGGTCGACCGAGATGCGCAGCGTAAGCTTGTCGCGGTAGTTTGCCGCAAGATCGAGCAGCCCGGCGCGGACCCGTTTGCGCATCATCGGGCGCATCGCATTGGTCAGGATCAGAACCTCAAAGCCGCGTTCAAGCGCGCGGCGGGTCATCTCAACGATCTGGGGGTTCATGAACGGCTCGCCCCCGGTAAAGGCGATTTCGGTGACCGGCCAGCGGCGCTGGGCGATTTGGTCGAGGTATTCACTTACCTCGTCCGCGGTGATATAAACCAGCGCGTCATTGGTGGGAGAGCTTTCGATATAGCAGTTGGCGCAGGTGATATTGCACAGGGTTCCGGTGTTGAACCACAGTGTGCCGGGATTGTTGAGCGCGACGCTGGCGCGCCGCTCGCCCTTGGCGGTCAGTTCGGGGTTCTGGAACTTGGACAGCTCCTGTTGGCCTGTTGCGGTGTCTTTCACGTCATTGCCCTTTCCTGTCGCCCGGTGGCGGCGCGTTGAGATCAGAGCTAGCGCCAATGCGGCGGATAAAAAAGGCCCCGGCGATTTACTGACACGGTTGTGATGCATAAATGCGGTGCTAGACTTGGGTGCGATGGCCGGGTAAGGAGGGCGCGTTAGCGCTAACAATCCGTTGGTTTCCAGCGGATAAAACAAGTGGATGGCAGCAATGGTTTCACGCGTAATTCCGGTTGATGCATTTGATCTGGTGATCTTTGGCGGCACGGGCGATCTGGCCCGGCGCAAAATTCTGCCGGGTCTGTACCGGCGTTTCGTTGCCGGTCAGATGCCTGATACGGCCCGGATCATCGGCGCGGCGCGCAGCGAATTCGACGACAAGGGGTATCGCGA
>JASBSV010000067.1 GCA_030148745.1 Paracoccaceae bacterium | reverse complement strand
TCTGGACGGCGGTTTCGGATAGCTTGTCGGAAACGAGGACTTTGGGGGCCATGATAGCTCTACTTTCGTGCAATATGTATATTTTGTACCGCAATGCGGTACATATTCAGGCAGGGGATCAGGCGGCTGCGCTTTGCGCCGTGATCTCGGTCTGGAATGCCCATTCAAGCCATGGAAGCATCGCCTCAATGTCCGAGGTTTCCACCGTCCCACCGCACCAGATCCGAAGCCCCGGAGGTGCATCGCGATAGGCGCCGACATCAAGTGCCGCGCCTTCGGCTTCCAGCCGTTTGGCAACCGCTTTGGCAAATGCCGCGCCATCGGTGATCCGCGCATCGGTGAACTTCAGGCAAACCGAGGTGGTCGAGGCCGTTGCCGGATCATCGGCCAGATTTTCGATCCAGTCGCGCGCGGCCACGAAATCGGCAATCGCGCCGGCGTTGGCATCGGCGCGGGCGATCAGACCCTTCAGCCCGCCGACACTTTCGGCCCAGTCAAGCGAGGCAAGGTAATCTTCGACGCAGAGCATCGAGGGTGTGTTGATCGTGGCGCCCGAAAAGATCCCGTCGATCAGCTTGCCGCCCTTGGTCAGGCGAAAGATCATGGGCAGGGGCCATGCCGGCGTATAGCTTTCCAACCGCTCGACCGCGCGGGGGGACAGGATCAGCATCCCATGCGCCGCCTCGCCGCCCAGCACCTTCTGCCAGGAAAAGGTGGTCACATCCAGCTTGTCCCATGGCAGATCCATCGCAAAGGCCGCCGAGGTTGCATCGCAAAGCGTCAGGCCCGCGCGATCTGCGGGGATCGCATCGCCGTTTGGCATCCGCACGCCCGAAGTCGTGCCGTTCCATGTAAAGCAAACGTCGCGGTTGTAATCCAGCGCCGCCATATCCACGATCTGGCCATAGTCGGCGGTATGAACCCGCGCGTCGATCTTAAGCTGTTTGACCGCATCGGTGACCCAGCCTGCGCCAAAGCTTTCCCATGCCACCATTTCGGCAGGGCGTTGACCCAGAAGGTTCCACATCGCCATCTCAAAAGCGCCGGTATCAGACGCAGGTACGATGCCGATCTTGTAATCCGCCGGAACGCCCAGAATGTCGCGGGTGCGTTCGATTGCCGATTGCAGGCGCTCTTTGCCGACAGCGGCGCGGTGCGACCGCCCAAGCGGTGCGTCGGCCAGTGCGGCAGGTGTCCATGTGGGGGGTTTGGCGCAGGGGCCAGAAGAAAAACGCGGATTAGCCGGCCGCGTCGCCGGTGCAGTCTTGACCATTGATGGTATCCTTACAGATAAGCGCCCCTCGTTGGGGAGGGGTGTCCCACCGCCGCAAATACGGGGGCGGCCGGGGTTTCACAAGCTGTAACTTGTCGCTAGAACGCCGGTTGAGCCACTTTTTGCGACATTCCCGTTCACTATCGGAAACCCCTCATGAAGATTATCAGTCTGATTTCAAAACCCGGCCAGCTTGAGCCGCAGCTTGTGCTGTCGCTGCAGGGTGCTTTTGGCGGCGGGGTGGCAAACTGGCTGGCGCCGGATGAGGCGGCCGAGTTCGCGGTGGCGCAGGTGCCGGGAAATTTCCGCGATGTCTGGCACCAACTGCAGGGGTTGCAGGTCGATCTGAACGTGGTTCCCGCCGAGGGGCGGCGCAAGGCGCTGCTTTTGGCGGATATGGACAGCACGATGATCCAGCAGGAGTGCATCGACGAATTGGCCGCCGAGGCCGGGGTGGGCGAGAAGGTCGCGGCCATTACCGCCCGGGCGATGAATGGCGAAGTGGATTTCGAAGGCGCGCTGCGCGAGCGTGTGGCGCTTTTGAAAGGGCTGAAAGAGGCGGTGATCGCCCGGGTTCTGGCCGAGCGGATCACGCTGATGCCGGGGGGCGCTGCGCTGGTGGCGACGATGAAGGCCAATGGTGCCTATGCCGCATTGGTTTCGGGCGGGTTCACCGCCTTTACCGGCCATGTCGCCGCAGCGCTTGGCTTTGACGAGAACCGGGCCAACACCCTGCTGGTTGAGGCGGGTCGCCTGACGGGTGAGCCGGCGGCGCCGATCCTTGGGCGGGACGCCAAGATCGCCGCCCTGCGCGAGATCACTGCAGCGCGTGGCCTGACGCCATCCGATGCTTTGGCGGTGGGCGACGGGGCCAATGACCTTGGCATGCTGGAACTGGCCGGCATGGGCGTTGCCCTGCACGCCAAACCGGCGGTGCAGGAGCAATGCGATCTGCGTATCAACCATGGCGATCTGACCGCGCTGCTTTATCTTCAGGGCTATGGCCGCGCCGATTTCGTCCAGCCGCTGGCGGGCGATGCTGCGGCCTTAAGGGGCGGGAAGCAGGCGGCCCTTTAGCGTAAACTCGCGCTTGGCGCCGCCGGCGTTATGGATCTCGAGCGCGCCGACACCGCGCATATTGGCGAACTGGCCGGTGCCGCTGACCAGTTCCCAAAAGCCGTTGTCGAAAAGCTCGGTCTTGCCGCCGTTGTTCATAAACACCGCGCGCACGGTGAATTTGACCACCGCGACATCGCCATTGGCCGTTTTCAGCTGCAGATAGCCGCGCGGATCGCCGCCCGAGGGCGGGTTGATGTCATGCCAGCCGATTTCGGTAACCGAGGCCCCGTCAAAGGCGCCTTCGCCCTTGGCGATTCCGGTGCGGCGCACGGCGAGGACGAAATGTTTGGTGCCGTCGCCGAAATCCATCTTGATCTGTTCCTGCGGCGTCATCACCGCCGAGACGGATACCGGCGCGGCCTGAGCGGCCCCTGCCAGTAGTGTCAGCGCAATGGCAGCGCGGAGCGTTGAGGTGGGTTTCATGGCAGCCTCCGTGTTGTTGCAGGGGCAGGACAACATGGAAACCGGGCCTGCGGCTAATCACTCTGCCTCACGTTGACGGCATTCGGGGGCGGCGGTTGGGCGGCGGTGCTCACTGGGCGGCGGGGTACCAGCGCGACATGGTGGCAAGGGTGGCGCCCCACCAGCTTTGGAATTGCGGCTGCGGCAGTTTCACCTTGGGGCCAGGCAGGGCGTCAAGGGCCGAGCGGGCGCTGTCCCATGCGCCTTGCGGATCGGTTTTCACGCTGAGCCAGATGGCATCGGCGCCGGGCACGGGCCGGTCGCAAAGAGCTGGCGGCGCGGCGGGCGGTTCGGTTTTGCCTGCCGCCGCGGCCAGTGCGGCCAGATCGCCCATCGTGGCGCAGGCCGCCTGATGCTCATAGGCGGCCAGAGCCCGGTCAAGCGAGAGGCCCCAAAGCGGAACGGCGCGCCCGGCAAGCGTGTCCAGCCGCAGCGTGTCCAGCTTTTCGGTGCGCGCGCTCAGCCGGGCAAGGCGATCGCCGATCAGGCCGGCGATCCGCGCGTTTTCGGCCAATGCAGCGGCCTTGCCCGCCTCAAGCTGCGCCGCCTGGTCCTTTAGCTGTGCGATCTTCTCTTGCGCGGCCAGTGTCGCCTTGCGGTTCTTCTGGGCCAGAGTTTCCATCCCGGTTGCGGCGAAAAACAGGTCCGAAACCCCGGCATTGACCGCCGGCAGGGTCAGCGTGGCGGCGTTGAAAGCCAGCAAAACCAGCACCGCGAGCACAAAGGCGCCATTGGTCAAAAGCCGGTAGAGACCGCGAAGAAAGCGGAAGGGCAGGGTGGCGCGGCTTTTCTTCATAAAGGTCCCTCCCCGCCGGGTCAGATGGCGCTTTTGAGGCTGCCGGTGACGATGCCGCGCCGGTTCAGGATCGGCGCGTCATGGAATTTTTGCGCTGCCGGATGGGCCGGGTCAAGCATGCCGAGCCGGATCAGCAGGGCGGTAATGGCCGCTTCTGCGGCGCGTGTGGCGCCATCGGCGGCTTTGACGGCGATTCCAAGCTCAAGCTGGGGGATGATCGCGATAAAGACGCCTTCGGCCCCGGTTTTGACGGCGACCTTACCCTCCATCGCGCGCATCAGCAGGGTGCAGGCGCGCCCTTCGCCGGCGACAAGTTCGGGGTGGCGGGTCATCGCATCGACCAGCCGGGCCATGGCACGCTCGCGCACCCCGCCGCTGTCGGGGCCGGCCTTGGCGGCGGCGGCGTATTTGGCCATCGCATGGGCGAAGCCGCTGAGGCCGGTCGCGAAATTGGGCGCCGAGCAGCCGTCGATGCCAAAGCCCGGGCTGGTCTGGCCGGTGACATCCTCGAACGCCGCAAGCACCGCTTTTTGCACCGGATGATCCGGGTCGACATATTCGGGGCCGGCGCCCAGATGCCGCGAGAGGGTCAGAAACCCGCTGTGTTTGCCCGAGCAGTTGTTATGCATCTGGCAGGGGCTTTGATCCGAACAGATCAGCGCGCGGGACGCCGCGCGGTCGTCGGGCATCTGCGGGCCGCAGCGGAAATCATCGTCGCTTAACCCGAGCGAGGCCAGCCATGCCGACACGCGGCCCGTGTGGATCGCCGCGCCATTGTGCGAGGCCGAGGCAAGGGCCAGGTGTTCGCTGGTCAGACCGGCGGCATCGGCGGCCCCGCTTTCGACCAGCGGGAGGGCCTGAATCATCTTGGCCGACGAGCGCGGCAGGATCACCTGATCGGGGTTGCCATGCGTCTCGACGATCTCTCCCGAGGCGCGGGCGATGACGGCATGACCCAGATGCAGGCTCTCCAGAAAATCGCCGCGCCAGACTTCGGCCAGAGGGACAGGAGGTGTCATGGGGAAGGTCCTTTTCATCCGTGATTTCGATTTGGCGAATTTCCGCCAACAGGGCTTTCGCGAGACCGCCGTTTCGCGCTAGGGTTGGCTTATCGAGTTGATCGGGTGCTTGCCAGAAGAAATGGCCCTAAAAATGGCCGCAGGTGGTGCCCGGACGGAGGCAAGGACAGCTGGAGGCTGTGAGACTATGAAATCTGAATTCAGAGGGCTGATTGGCGCGCTGTGTCTGGCGCTGGCAGCAGGCGGAGCAACGGCGCAGGAATCGACGAACCGCGTGGCGGCCAAGACCGACTGGAGCGTTTTTGTCGAAAGCAACCCGACCGAATGCTGGAGCGTTTCGGCGCCCAAGAAAACCGTGAACAAGCGCGACGGGCGCGTCGTGGCGGTGCGCCGCGGCGATATCCTGCTTTTCGTCTCTTTCAGGCCGGGATCGAAGGTAAACGGCGAGGTCTCTTTTACCGGCGGCTATCCCTTTGCCGGCGGCTCGACCGTATCGCTTGAGATCGCGGACAACAGTTTCGAATTGTTCACCGATGGCGAATGGGCGTGGCCGGCCTCGACCGACGATGACGCCAAGATCGTCACGGCGATGAAGCGCGGCGCTGAGGCCAAGCTGACGGCGCGTTCAGGGCGCGGGACGATCACCGAAGACACATTTTCCCTGCTTGGGTTTACCGCCGCCGTGGCCGAAGCCGAGGCGCGCTGTTCGCGCTAAGGCGAGTTCGGGGCGGTTACCGGCAATGCAGCCCCCCTTGCGGGGCGCCACGGGCCTTTTGCAGGCGCCAGCCGGGGCTGGCGCGCGCCTTGTGGCCCGCCGGGCGCCTTGGCTGTTGGGTTTGGCGCGCACATCCTGTATGGAGCTTTGTCACATAGCCAATCCCGGAGCCTGTCATGGCCGACGCACCGATCACTCAGGATGTTCTGACCATCCCCCGCAAACTGCCCGCAGATGGCGCGCGCAACCTTGTCGGTCTGACCCGCGACCAGCTGCGCGAGGCGCTGATTTCGGTCGGTACGCCTGAAAAGCAGGCCAAGATGCGCACTGGCCAGTTGTGGCAGTGGATCTATGAAAAAGGGGTGCGCGATTTTGCCCAGATGACCAATCTGGCCAAGGATTACCGCGCCCTGATGGCCGAGCATTTCGTGATCGAGGTGCCGCAGGTCGTCACCCGCGAGGTTAGCGCCGATGGCACGCGCAAATATCTGGTGCGTATCGCCGGCGGTCATGAGGTTGAGACAGTTTATATCCCCGAAGAGGGGCGCGGCACGCTGTGTATCTCGTCCCAGGTGGGGTGCACGCTGACCTGTTCGTTCTGCCACACCGGCACTCAGAAACTGGTGCGCAACCTGACCGCCGGGGAAATAATCGGGCAGGTGATGCTGGCGCGTGACGATCTGGGCGAATGGCCCGAGCCGGGCAAAAGCCCGCACGACGAAACACGGCTTTTGTCGAACATCGTTCTGATGGGCATGGGCGAGCCATTGTACAACTTCGAGGCCGTGCGCGATGCGATGAAGATCGCCATGGACCCCGAGGGTATTTCCCTCTCGCGTCGCCGCATCACCCTGTCGACAAGCGGTGTGGTGCCCGAGATCGCGCGCACCGCCGAGGAAATCGGCTGTATGCTGGCGGTCAGCTTTCACGCCACCACTGACGAGGTGCGCAACAAGCTGGTGCCGATCAACCGCCGCTGGAATATAACCGAGCTGCTGGAGGCGCTGCGCGCCTATCCCAAGGCCAGCAATTCCGAGCGGATCACCTTTGAGTATGTGATGCTGAAGGGCGTCAACGACAGTGACGAGGACGCGCATCGCCTGATCGAGCTGATCCGCGGCATTCCCGCCAAGATCAACCTGATCCCGTTCAACGAATGGCCCGGCGCGCCTTATGAGCGGTCATCGAACAACCGCATCCGCGCCTTTGCCGACATCATCTATAAGGCCGGTTACGCCAGCCCGATCCGCACCCCGCGCGGCGAGGATATCATGGCCGCCTGCGGACAGTTGAAATCGGCGACCGAGCGGGCCCGCAAAAGCCGGCGCGACATAGAAAAAGAGGCCGGGCTTGGGTAAGCCCGACCTGTAAATTTTGCTGTGGCGCCTGTCTTAGCGGGCGAGGCGGAAATACTCGGCCTCGAAGTTATTGGCCATACCGGTGCCGCAAAAGCCCATGTTCATGTTCGATGTGCCGTTAACCTGCCCCCCGGCCACCATCGAGGCGCCCTGAATACCATCGGCGTTGGCGGCAAAGTTGATGTCCTTTTGCGCCAGAAGCTGACCGCCAAAGATCTTGAGATCGGCGGCATAATCCATGCTGCCCATTGTCAGGATCTGCGATCCGCCGCCATCGGCGCAATTGTCGTCGCGGCCGACCTGAAGCGAGGAGGGGGCACTAATCGATTTGGGTGCGGTGGAAGTGGTGGCGATGATCACGTCTTCGAGCACCGAACCGGCCGAGAATTTTACATCGCAACTGGTGACCAGCACGACCTTGGACAGGGCATCCGGTTCGCTGTTGGAGATTGTCTCCTCGCCCTGAAACTTATGCTCGCCGCCGGCATCGATGGTCGCCTTGCCCGAGGTCCCGCAATCAAGCGTATGAATGCGCCCCGGTGTGAAATCGGCGATTGTCAGCTTGCGCTTGCTGAGCGCGATCGGCGTGGTCGAGGTGATATAGGGCGGAATATATTCGGGATCGCCGGTCTTGATCCCGTCGATCACATTGGCCAGTCGGTTGACGATACGCAGGCGGTAATAGCTTGAGCGCAGCGCCTGTTTCAGGCCGTCATTGGTATCGAAGCCCGATTTGGGCAGGCTGATGTTGTTGACATCAGGCATGGAGACGACCGTTCCGGCCTCGAACGTGTTGTTGTTGTTCAGCGAAACCTTGGTGTTGGAATGCACGCAAAAGCCGTTTGCAAAGCCGTTGTTGGACTGAATATCGACAACACCGTCGGCGACAAAGCCTTCGCGAAGGCAGGACGGCCGATAGGTGGTGAAGACCGCAGGGGTCATCACATTCCATGTGTCCTTGCCGATCCAGTTCGACACGAACCCCTGAATGGGGTTGAGGTTGCTGTCGCTGCGTTTGGTCGAGACCATCACCGATTTGCGCGAGGTTTCATCGATCTTGAAGGTCTGTGTGGCGTAATCCCAAAGGCCGAACTTGATATCTTCGGGCTTGAGCACCGTGCCAAAGCGGTCTGGCGGCATCTCGAACTCGGCCACGCGGACAGCCATCTTCCTGGCCTCGGCGGCGGTATGAGTGTCGCGATAGTAAAGCGCGGCATGGGCGGCGGCATCGGCCGACATCTGAAGCTGGCTGCGGGCCGACATCAGATTGGCCACCTCGAGTGAGAAAATGCTGAGCGTGGCCATGATCATCATCACGTAAAGGCCGAAAACGGTCATGGCGCCGTCTTCGCGGCGCGAAAATCGCTTGAGCTTTGCGTTCAGTTTCCGAACAATACTCATGACTTAATACTCCACGAATTGCGTGCCCCCGACGGTCAGATCGAAATTCATCAGCGAAGAGATCATGTTGGTGGCGATAAGATCGTTCACCGGAATTTTCACGACGCTGGTGACCATGCCTGACTGAATCGTCGTCTCGGCCGTAACGTGTTTGGCAAAGGCCCCGATGGTATCGGTAAGGTATTTTTCTACCTGCGCCTCGGTCTGGAAACGCCCGACCGACAGGCTTCGGTTCGCGTCCTGCACGATGCGGTAGGCCTGATTCTGACCGAAAAACACAAAAGCGGCATCGGCGGCCAGAGCCACGAATGCCAACATCACCGGCAACCACAACAGGGTTTCGATGGTTGCGGTGCCTTCGTCTTGTCGCCTGAAGCGCCGCAGCCGTTTTACAATTGGACCAATCATCTGTTCGTCCCACTCATACTTTTTCGGGACTTTATATTGAGCAGGAGATTGTGGGGTTAATGTGGTCAAGGCGTGGAAACGTTAAAAAGATCCGGGCCGGCGGGCTAATACCTTAAAAAATTTATGGAAAATTCAGTTTACCCCGAATATGTCAGGTGACAGTCGCGGTTGTCGCCGGTCATTGATCCGGTTCGGGAAACAATTGGCCGTCCAGCGCCGCACAAATCGGTTCAATTGCGGCAAAATCTGGGCGGATTTCGGCCCCCGGGGCGAACAGTCCGAACATTTGGCAGGGTAGAGCGCCCCCGGGAGAGAATCGGCCCCCTCAGGACGGCCAGTTCTCAATCGCCTCGATCGCCTGTTCGGCGGTATCGACAAAACGGAACAGGTCAAGATCACCATCAGATATGGTGCCCGCCTCGGCCAGCGCCTTCCAGTTGATGATATTTGTCCAGAACTCGCGCCCGAACAGCAGAAACGGAATACGTTCCATCCGGCCGGTCTGAATCAGGGTCAGGCTTTCGAACATCTCGTCCAGCGTGCCAAAGCCGCCGGGGAACACCGCGACCGCCTTGGCGCGCATCAGAAAATGCATCTTGCGGATCGCGAAATAGTGGAAGTTAAAGCACAGCTCGGGCGTGACGTATTCATTTGGCGCCTGCTCATGCGGCAGGACGATATTAAGACCGATGGACACCCCGCCCGCATCGGCCGCGCCGCGGTTGCCCGCCTCCATCACGCCGGGGCCGCCGCCGGTGACGATGACATTCTCGCGGCTGTCGCTTTCCAGCGATTTCAGCGTCATCAGCCGGGAAAACTCGCGCGCCTGATCGTAATAGGACGACAGCCGCGCCAGGGTTTCGGTGCGGGCGCTGTCCTTCTTGGCCGGCTCGGGAATGCGCGCGCCGCCAAACAGAACGACAGTGCTGTTGATGCCGCGCTCTTCGAGAAACATCTCGGGCTTGAGCAGTTCAAGCTGAAGCCGCACAGGGCGCAATTCGGGGCGGCACAGAAAATCGGCATCGTCAAAGGGCAGCCGGTAGGCCGGTGCGCGGGTTTGCGGCGTATCAGGGGCATGGGCCGCGACCTCGCGGTCCTGATCGCTGTGGCGAAACGGGTGCTTTCGGTGGTCATCCATGGGTCCTGTCCTTGCGCTTGGCGGTTTCAACAGGCTTTATCCGAGCGGATGAAACATTGCCAGCGAGGCGCTCATGAACGACTGGAAAACCGACATCACCGCGGCGGCAGGGCGGATCGCGCCCCATGTACGATGCACCCCGGTGATGGGGGGGGCCGATCTTGGGCTTGGTTTTCCAGTCGATCTGAAGCTTGAGCAGATGCAGCATACCGGCAGTTTCAAGGCGCGCGGTGCGTTCAACACATTGCTGTCGGGCGATGTGCCCGGGGCGGGGATCGTCGCCGCATCGGGCGGCAATCACGGCGCGGCGGTGGCCTATGCGGCGGCGCGGCTTGGGCTGAAGGCGCGTATCTATGTCCCGCAGATGGCCGGCCCCGCCAAGATCGCCCTGATCAAAGAGCAGGGCGCGGATCTGGTGATCGTTGAAGGGCCCTATGCCAATGCGCTGAAGGCCGCGCGCAGCTATGAGGCGCAGACAGGCGCGATGCAGATCCACGGCTATGACGCCCCCTTGACGGTCGCCGGGCAGGGCACGGTGATGCAGGAGTGGGAGGATCAGGGGCTGGCCGCCGATACGGTTCTGATCGCCGTGGGCGGCGGCGGTCTGATTGCCGGGGCGATGGCCTGGATCGGGTCGCGGCGCAAGATCGTCGCGGTCGAGCCTGAGTTGGCGCCGACGCTGAACCGGGCGCTGATCGCAGGGGCGCCGGTGGATGTCGAGGTCGGCGGCGTGGCGGCCAATGCGCTGGGCGCCACGCGGATCGGCAGCATCTGTCACGATCTGGCGCTTTCGGCGGGGGCAAGCTCGGTTCTGGTCAGCGATGCGGCGATCACGCGCGCGCAACAGCTTCTGTGGCGCCAGCTGCGCCAACTGGTCGAACCGGCAGGCGCCACCGCCCTTGCCGCGCTGATCAGCGGCGCCTATCGCCCTGAGCCGGGCGAGAGGGTTGCGGCGCTGGTCTGTGGCGGCAATATCGCGCCCGATCCTCTGGCGCCCGATGTCGCAGCCGGGGGCGAAATGGCCCAAGCGTGATTGCGCGCCGCCACACAGGCGTCTATAGCCCGACAAACCGCAGCATCTGCCAAGGGAGAGGCCCCCATGTCCAACGCCCAGCTTGAGACCGCAATCGAAGCCGCCTGGGAGGCGCGCGAGACGATCACCCCCGCCACCACCGGCGAGACGCGCGAGGCGATCGAAGACACGCTGAACGCCTTGGATGGCGGCAAGCTGCGCGTGGCCGAGCGTCAAAGCGATGGGGCATGGCAGGTCAACCAATGGGCCAAAAAGGCGGTTCTGCTGGGCTTTCGCCTGAAAGACATGGAGCCCCAGTCCGGCGGCCCGCAGGGCAGCGGCTGGTGGGACAAGGTCGACAGCAAGTTCAAGGGCTGGGGCGAAAACGAATGGGGCGCGGCGGGCTTTCGCGCGGTTCCCAACTGTATCGTGCGCAAATCGGCCTTTATCGCGCCGGGCGTCGTTCTGATGCCGTCCTTTGTGAACCTCGGCGCCTATGTCGACAGCGGCACGATGGTTGATACATGGGCCACTGTCGGCAGCTGCGCCCAGATCGGCAAGAACGTGCACCTCTCGGGCGGCGTCGGTATCGGTGGCGTGCTCGAGCCGATGCAGGCCGGCCCCACTATCATCGAAGACAATTGCTTTATCGGCGCCCGCTCGGAGGTTGTCGAAGGTTGTATCGTGCGCGAAGGCTCGGTTCTTGGGATGGGCGTCTTTATCGGCCAGTCGACCAAGATCGTCGACCGCGAAACCGGTGAAGTTCTCTATGGCGAAGTACCCGCCGGCTCGGTTGTCGTCGCGGGGTCGATGCCCTCGAAAAATGGCGTGAACCTTTATTGCGCGGTGATCGTCAAACGCGTCGACGCCAAAACCCGCTCGAAAACCTCGATCAACGAGCTCTTGCGCGACTAAGACACCCGGCCGGAACCGGCCCGCGAACCGCAGGAGATCGTCATGGCAAAAGAAA
>JASBSV010000106.1 GCA_030148745.1 Paracoccaceae bacterium | reverse complement strand
GGCAACGCGGATCATCTGTTCGACCAGATCTACGCCGGTAATCAGTTCGGTCACCGGATGCTCGACCTGAAGCCGCGTGTTCATCTCGAGAAAATAGAAGTTACGCTCGCCATCGACGATGAATTCAACGGTGCCCGCGCTGGTGTAATCCACCGCCTGCGCCAGCGCGACGGCCTGCTCGCCCATTGCTTTGCGCGTAGCGGCATCCAGAAAGGGCGACGGCGCCTCTTCGATGACCTTCTGGTTGCGCCGCTGGATCGAGCATTCACGCTCGCCCAGATAGATGCCGTTGCCATGCGCGTCGCAAAGCACCTGTATCTCGATATGGCGCGGCTGGGTAACGAATTTTTCGATAAAAATCCGGTCGTCGCCGAAACTGCTTGCCGCCTCGTTTTTCGACGACTGGAACCCCTCGCGCGCCTCGGCGTCATCCCATGCGATGCGCATCCCCTTGCCGCCGCCCCCGGCGCTGGCCTTGATCATCACCGGATAGCCAATCTCGTTCGAGATTTTCACCGCCTCATCGGCATCCTCGATCAGGCCCATATACCCCGGCACGGTAGAGACCTTGGCCTCCTGCGCGATCTTTTTTGAGGTGATCTTGTCGCCCATCTTTTCGATCGCGCCGACCGGCGGGCCGATAAAGGCCACACCCTCGGCGGCCAGCGCTTCGGCAAATTTCGCGTTCTCGGACAAAAAGCCATAGCCGGGATGCACCGCCTCGGCGCCGGTCTGGCGCACGGCCTCCATCACCTTGTCGATGACGATATAGGACTGATTGGCGGGCGAAGGGCCGATGTGAACCGCCTCATCCGCCATTTGCACATGCAGCGCCTTTTCATCGGCATCCGAATAGATCGCCACCGTGGCGATGCCCATCTTGCGGGCGGTCTTGATGACGCGGCAGGCAATCTCGCCCCGGTTGGCGATCAGGATCTTTTTGAACATCAGCAGGCATCCTTCAGATACAAAAACGCCGCGGGCGCCTGATGGCACACGCGGCGTTTTAATTGTTGTTTGCGCCCGAAAGCGGGGCGTTTAACGGCAGGCCGTTGAGTATTGGTTGCAGGTCGCGCCAATTGCGCCGCCAACTGCGGCGCCGGTAACGGGGCTGACCCCTGTTGCATCAGCGGCGACAGCGCCGACCGCAGCGCCGGCAAGGCCGCGCTGAAGATTGTTTTGCAGGCATCCCGAAAGACCGAGAACCGCGACGAGTGAGACCAGTAAGATAGGACGGCGCATAATCTTGTGCCCCTTTGCTTGAGAACATTAACACTGTGAGCATGTGCCAAAGCGCGGCAGGTTTCAAATGAAAACCCCCGGCGGGCGCGCCCGCGCGCAAGAGATTGCCGAAACCCCGCGCACCGGGGCTGCGCCGCTTGTGACAAGATTGCCGACCTGTCCGGAAAAGGATCAGGCCGACAACAAGGGGAAGGGTAACAATATTGACTATGAAGGCCAGGCGGGATCTTGGGTTCGCCTGACCCGATGTGCACTGTGCCGACGCCGGCGGGCAAATAACAGCCCGCTATTCTGCCGCGCCGGAATTGGGCGGAAACCGGCCCAGGTGCCGGGCCTTCGATGGGCGGGAAGGTGCCGAGGTCAATCATCGATCGCCTCAGGAAAGCTGACGCGCGCCATATCGGTATCGATCATAAGCAGCGCCTCATAGCTCGCCGGATCAAAGGGATCTTCGGCCGCCACCACTTCGCGCCCAAATAGCCATGAAAGCCGCCCTGCATCCAGATTTCCCCGCTCGAAAGGCTCGGGCCCGAACTGTTGCCAGAGCGCGGCCATAAAGGCGGCATCGGCGCGCCGGTCGGCCGGTTTGCGGTCGCTATAGCGGGCCCTCTCGACCAGCGGGGTAACCCCTTTGGGGTTCGGGCGGCGGATCGTGAACTGAAAGTCCGTCCCCGGCAGGCGCCCCGGGAAACCACGGTGTTTCAACATGTTACCCCCCAGACCGGGGCTTTGCGCGCCGACATTACAAAGGCTCCCATAGGCAAGCGCCACCCTCGGGGCGGAAGGCCTCGAAATACTGAACCGCAGCGGGGTCAGAGGCGCCGAACTCTACCATGCGGTCCATCAGGGTGATCACGATGACACTCGCGCGTGTCTTGACCGCCTCAAGCCGCGGCAGGGCCTCGCTTTGGCACAAATAAAGGAAATCCTCTTCGGCTTGTTCATAGCTGATCTTGCCCTGCCCCGCGCCGATCCCGGGCGCCAGAAAACGCAGCCGCAGCCACAGCTCGCCATCTTTCTGGGTTTCAAAGAAAACATCGCCCAGCGTGATATCCTGACCCGAAGGCACGGTGATATCGGCCCGCGCCACCCCGCCCAGCATCAACAGCGTCAGCCACAGCGCGATGCGCCTGGGGGCAAGCGGCAGGGCGAACCTCGGTCTGGCGGTGCGCGGGTTTGTCATCGGCGGCCCGTCACCTGACCAGAACGCGGCGGCGTTTGTCAAAGCTTGAGATATCGCTCAGCTTTCCCATCGCGCTCAGCTCTTCAATCTGATCAGCGCCGCTGTTCACGCGCAGGTCAAGGATGACCGCGCCACCGTTCTTCAGCGTTCCGGCAAAGAAATCGTGATAGGCCGAGACCGGATAGTGAAACCCGCAGCTCAGGAAACTCACGGCCAGATCCACACCCTTAAAGCGGCTGACATCACGCTTTTCGGGATTGACCGTTTCGATCCGCCCCGCGGCGATCCCATTGGCGGTCAGGAATGCCTTGGCGACCTGCAAACTGCTATAGGCCGCGCCGGTTTGCTGAAAACCGAAATGGCGGTCGTCGTTTTCCTCCAGATCGATCAGCAGAAGTTTCGAGCCGAAATCCCGCGCCGCGAAGAGATCGAAAAACCCGTAACCACAGCCGATATCGGCAATCCGTTTGGGCGACAGCTTTTCCAGCGTGGGTTTCAGCTCACTATATTCAAGCCAGATCACGGCGGCGGCCCGGCGCAGCATCTCGGGGCCCATTTCGGCGACCTTTTCGGTCAATGGCCCCTTATCGCCCTGCGACCATGCGCGGATAAGCCGGCCCGGGCGATGCTGATCGAACAGTATCTCGGATCGCTGGAGCGCGGTATTCACGATGTCATCGGGACCAAAGGCGCCAAAATCCATATCAGCGATATGCGGCTTTTGCGCCTCGGTCAGGATGTCGCGAAATTCCATACCTTTGTTCCTTCGATCAAAGCGGGATATTATCGTGCTTTTTCCATGGGTTGCTGGCGGATTTTCCGCGCAGCGAGGCAAAGGCGCGCGCCACTCTTTTCCGCGTCGAATGGGGCTGAATCACCTCGTCGATAAAACCCCTTTCGGCGGCCACGAAGGGGTTGGCGAAACGGTCCTCGTAATCCTTGGTGCGTTTGGCGATCTTTTCGGGCTCGCCCAGCTCACTTCGATACAGGATCTCTGTCGCGCCCTTGGCGCCCATTACCGCAATCTCGGCGGTGGGCCATGCATAGTTGAAATCGCCCCGCAGATGTTTAGAGGCCATCACGTCATAAGCCCCGCCATAGGCTTTGCGGGTGATCACGGTCACCTTCGGCACCGTCGCCTCGCCATAGGCGAACAGCAGTTTGGCGCCATGTTTGATCACACCGCCATATTCCTGACTGGTGCCGGGCAGAAAGCCGGGCACATCGACAAGTGTCAGGATCGGAATTTCAAAGGCATCGCAGAAACGTACGAAACGGGCTGCCTTGCGGCTGCTGTCGATATCCAGACACCCGGCCAGCACCATCGGCTGATTGGCAACAACGCCCACGGTCGAGCCTTCAAGCCGGATAAACCCGGTCAGGATGTTCTTGGCGAAATCTTCCTGTATCTCGAAAAAATCGCCCTCATCGGCCAGCTTTACGATCAGCTCTTTCATGTCGTAGGGCGAGTTCGGATTGGCCGGGATCAGCGTGTCCAGACTGTTTTCGATCCGGGCCACATCGTCAAAGAAGGGGCGCACGGGCGGCTTTTGACGGTTGTTGAGCGGCAGAAAATCGACCAGACGGCGCACTTCGATCAATGCGTCAACGTCGTTTTCAAACGCCCCGTCCGCGACCGAGGATTTGCGCGTATGGGTCGAAGCGCCGCCAAGCTCTTCGGCGGTCACAACCTCATTGGTGACGGTTTTGACGACATCGGGGCCGGTGACGAACATGTAAGAGGTGTCTTTGACCATGAAGATGAAATCGGTCATCGCCGGCGAATAGACCGCCCCGCCCGCGCAGGGGCCCATGATCACGCTGATCTGCGGCACCACGCCCGAGGCCATGATGTTGCGCTGAAACACCTCGGCATAGCCTGCAAGGCTGGCCACGCCTTCCTGAATGCGCGCGCCGCCACTGTCGTTCAGCCCGATCACCGGGGCGCCGTTCTGCACCGCCATATCCATGATCTTACAGATCTTCTGGGCGTGGGTTTCCGAAAGCGAGCCGCCAAAGACGGTAAAGTCCTGTGAAAAGACATAGACCATACGCCCGTTGATCGTGCCCCAGCCGGTCACCACACCGTCGCCAGCGGGCCGGTCCTGTTCCATGCCGAAGTCGGTGCAGCGATGCGCCACGAACATATCGAATTCTTCAAAACTGCCCTCGTCCAGCAAAAGCTCGATCCGCTCTCGCGCGGTCAGTTTGCCTTTGGAATGCTGGGCATCGATGCGGCGCTGCCCGCCGCCAAGGCGGGCGGTCTGGCG
>JASBSV010000059.1 GCA_030148745.1 Paracoccaceae bacterium | reverse complement strand
GCGGGTATCGAAAAGGAGTTCGACGAATATCTGCGCGATCCGGCCAATGATGGCGCGCCGCTGAGGCTGTCGCTCGATCTGACGGTTCAGGCGGCCAGCGAAGAGATCTTGTCGGGCGGCATGAAGCTTATGAATGCCCGTGGCGCCTCGTCCGTGCTGATGGATATCAACACCGGCGAGATCGTCTCGATGGTGTCGCTGCCCAATTTCGACCCCAACGACCGGCCGGCGCCTTTGGTCAAGGGTGTCCCCTCTGACAGCCCGCTTTTCAACCGGGCGGTTCAGGGGGTTTACGAGCTGGGCTCGGTCTTCAAGATCTTTACCGCCGCGCAGGCCATGAAAGAGGGGATCGTCACCCCCGATACGATGCTCGACACCAAGGGGCCGCTGGTCTGGGGCCGGTTCAGGATTCGCGATTTCCGTAATTATGGTTCGAAACTTTCGGTGACGGATGTGATTGTGAAAAGCTCCAACATCGGGACCGCGCGGATGGCGATGGAAATCGGTGCCGAGCGGCAAAAGGTGTTTTTCCGCAAGCTGGGCCTTTTCGATCCGACGCCTGTCGAACTGGTCGAGGCGCCCTATGCCAAGCCGATCGTGCAAAAGAACTGGTCCGAGATCACGACAATCACCGCCGCCTATGGGCAGGGCATTGCGGTCAGCCCGCTGCATCTGGCCACGGCCTATGCCAGCCTTTTGAACGGCGGCACGCGGGTGATGCCGACGCTTTTGCGGCGTGGCAAAGCGGCGCCCGTGGGCGAAAGACTGGTTTCGCCGGCGATCTCACAGGCGGCGCGGCAGATGCTGCGCGAAGTGGTGCGGCGCGGCACCGCCAGTCTGGGCGATGTCAAAGGCTACCGCGTGGGTGGCAAGACCGGCACGGCCGACAAACCCTCGCCCAAGGGCGGCTATTACAAGGATAAGGTCATCTCGACCTTTGCCAGTGTCTTTCCCGCCGATAATCCCAAATATGTCCTGATCGTCACGCTGGATGAACCAAGCGAGACTTCGGGCACCAAGCCGCGCCGCACCGCCGGCTGGACGGCCGTGCCTGTTGCCGCCGAAATGATCCGGCGCACCGCCCCGCTTTTGGGATTGCGTCCCGAGGTTGAAACCGCCCAACTGGTCGCGGTAAAGCAGGCCAGCCATTGAACATGGGGACATCATGCCAGACCGCGCCGGGACATCGTCACTTGCAGCACTTGGGCTGACCGCTCAGGGCGGGCGCGAGGCGCGCGTCACCGGCCTTTCGGTTGACAGCCGCCAGATCAAACCGGGCCATCTTTTCGCCGCACTGCCGGGGGTCAATGTTCACGGCGCCGAATTTGTGCCCTATGCCCGGCGGATGCAGGCCAGCGCGGTTCTGACCGATAAATCCGGCGCGGCGCTGGCGCAAAAGGCGCTTGCAGGAAGTGATATCGCCCTTGTGGTCACCGAAGACGCCCGTCAGGCGCTGGCCTTTGCCGCGGCGCTTTGGTTTGGCCGTCAGCCTCAGGTTATGGCAGCGGTCACCGGCACCAATGGCAAGACCTCTGTCGCCAGTTTTACCCGCCAGATCTGGACCTTGCTGGGCAAAGAGGCGATCAATCTGGGCACCACCGGTATCGAAGGGGCGCTGAGCGCGCCTTTGGGCGCCACCACGCCCGAGCCAATCACGCTTCACCGGGCGCTGGCGGCGGCAGCCGATGCCGGGATCACCCATGCCGCGATGGAGGCCTCCTCGCACGGTCTGGCCCAGAGGCGTCTGGACGGCGTCGAACTGGCAGCGGCGGCATTCACCAATTTCAGTCAGGACCATCTGGATTACCACAGCTCGTTCGAGGATTATTTTGCCGCCAAGGCAGGGCTTTTCGACCGGGTTCTGGGCGAGGATGGCGTTGCGGTGATCAATATCGACGACGCGCGCGGCCAGCAGATGGTCGAGATTGCAGAGCGGCGCGGTCAGGCGGTTGTCACTGTCGGTCGCGCCAGTGCCGCGCAGCTTCGCATCCATCGCCAGCGCTTTGATGCCACCGGACAGGAAGTGCAGTTTTCATCAGGCGCCAACGCGCATCTGCTGCGGCTGGATCTGATGGGCGCCTTTCAGGCCGAGAATGTTCTGGCCGCCGCCGGGCTGGTGATCGGCTGTGGCGCCGATCCGGACGAGGTTTTTGCCACGCTGCCCGAACTGGTCACGGTGCGCGGGCGCATGCAAAAGGTCGCGGTCCGCGACAACAACTCGAACGTATTTGTCGATTTTGCGCATACTCCCGATGCGGTGGCCACCGCGCTGCGCCAGCTGCGCCCGCATGTCATGGGACGGATCGTCATCGTTCTGGGGGCGGGCGGCGACCGCGACCCCGGCAAGCGGGTCCTGATGGGGCAGGCGGCGGCGCAATATGCCGATCAGGTGATCGTGACAGACGACAACCCGCGCAGCGAAGCGCCCGAGGCGATCCGCGCGGCGGTGATGCGGGGCTGCCCGGATGCCACCGAAGTGGCCGACCGGGCCGAGGCGATCTTGCGCGGGGTTGATGCGCTGGGCCCCGGTGATGCGCTTTTGATCGCCGGCAAGGGGCATGAGACGGGCCAGATCATCGGCGATGATGTCTTTCCCTTCGATGACGCCGAACAGGCCGGCATTGCCGTGGCCGCATTGGACGGAAAGATATAATGGCGCTCTGGACCTCAGCCGAAGCCGCCGCCGCAACCGGCGGCCAACTGCGCGGCAACTGGAGCGCCGAAAGCCTGTCGATCGACACACGCTCGATCGAACCCGGCGCTTTGTTCATTGCCCTTAAGGATCAGCGTGACGGGCATGATTTCGCGGCGCAGGCCTTTGAAAAAGGCGCCGCCGCCGCTCTGGTCAGCCGGGTCCCCGAAAACCTGCCCGACGATGCGCCGCTTCTGATTGTGCCCGATGTGCTTGAGGCGCTTTGCGATCTGGCGCGGGCCGCGCGGGCGCGCAGCAGCGCCCGCGTGATCGGTATCACCGGATCGGTCGGCAAGACCTCGACCAAGGAAATGCTGCGCGTGGTTCTGGGCGGGCAGGGCAGGGTTCATGCCGCCGAAAAGAGTTTCAACAATCACTGGGGGGTCCCCCTGACGCTGGCGCGGATGCCTGCGGATGTCGATTTTGCCCTGATCGAGATCGGGATGAACCACCCCGGCGAGATCGCGCCACTGGCCCGTCTTGCCGATCTTGATCTTGGGCTGATCACCACGGTCGCTCCGGCACATCTGCACGCTTTCGACGGGATCGAGGGGATCGCCCGCGAAAAAGCCTCGATCTTTGAAGGGCTGCGCAAGGGCGGCGCGGCCATCGTGAACGCCGATCTCGAAACCTCGCCGATTTTGATCGCCGCGGCGGTAGAGGCCGGCAGCGTGCCGATAACCTTCGGACAGAGCGAGGCGGCGCGCTACCGGCTGAGCCATGTAACGCTCAGCGCCAGCACCACCGTGATCAGGGCCGATCTTGACGGGGTTGCGCATCTGTTCAAGCTCTCGGTGCCGGGGCGGCATTTCGCGCTTAATGCGATCTGTGTGCTGGCGGTGGTCGCAGCGCTTGATCTGGACCTGTCGATTGCCGCGGTCGATATTTACCGCTGGGTGCCCCCGGCAGGGCGCGGAACGCGTCAGGTTCTGGTGCTGGACCCGGTCGAGGATCTGACGCTCGAGCTGATCGATGATGCCTATAATGCCAACCCAACCTCGATGGCCGCCGCGCTCGAGGTGCTTGAGGCCGCCGCGCCCAGCCATGGCGTCGGCAGAATCTCGCGCGGCCGGCGGATTGCCATATTGGGCGATATGCTTGAGCTGGGCCCTGAGGAAAAGGCGCTTCATGCGGACCTCTCCAAGCTTGCCCCGCTGGCACATATCGATGTCATCCATTGCGTCGGGCCCTTGATGCGTGCGCTTTACGATGTGCTGCCCGCCGGACAGCGCGGCGAATGGACCGAAACCGCCCCGGCGATGGCGGCCCGCGCTCATGCGCTGGTCGATGCCGGCGATGTTGTCATGGTAAAAGGCTCGCTTGGCTCGCGCGTGTCTGTGGTGGTTGACGCGATACGCAAACTGGGGCATCCGCTGCCGGATGAGCGCGAGAGGACCGGATAGATGCTGTATTGGCTGGCTGATTTTTCCCATGGCGTCGACGGATTCAATCTGTTTCGCTATATCACCGTCCGCGCGGGCGGTGCTTTTTTTACGGCGCTTGTGTTCGGGTTCATCTTTGGCCGCCCGCTGATCAACCTGCTCAGGCGCAAACAGCAAAACGGCCAGCCGATCCGCGAGGACGGCCCGCAGGAGCATCTGATCACCAAGGCCGGAACCCCGACTATGGGCGGGGTGCTGATATTGGGTGCGCTGTTTTTCTCGACCATTTTCTGGGCGCGGATCGATAACCCCTATGTGCTGATGGTGCTCTTTGTGACGATCAGCTTCGGCCTGATCGGTTTTGCCGATGATTACCTCAAGGTCGCCAAGGGCAATTCCAAGGGCGTTCCGGGCCGTGTGCGCATGGCGCTTGGCCTGGTTGTGGCCGGCATCGCCGGTGTCTGGGCCGCCATGTTCCACCCGCCCGCGCTGGCCGACCAGTTGGCGCTGCCTTTTTTGAAGGACACGCTGATAAATCTGGGCATCCTTTATGTCCCTTTCACCATGCTTGTGATCGTCGGCGC
Organism: Paracoccaceae bacterium; assembly: GCA_030148745.1. Classification (GTDB taxonomy): domain Bacteria; phylum Pseudomonadota; class Alphaproteobacteria; order Rhodobacterales; family Rhodobacteraceae; genus JASBSV01. Next base: position 29,301 of record JASBSV010000059.1, on the reverse strand, counting down.
GGCCAATGCGGTGAACCTGACAGACGGGCTTGACGGTCTTGCCATCATGCCGGTGATGATCGCCGCCGCCACGCTGGGGGTGATCGCCTATGCCGTCGGGCGCGTCGATTTCACCGAGTATCTCGAGGTGCATTATGTGCCCGGCACGGGCGAGCTGTTGATCATCGCTGCCGGCCTGATCGGCGGCGGCCTTGGTTTTCTTTGGTACAATGCGCCTCCGGCTGCGGTTTTCATGGGCGATACGGGATCGCTGGCACTTGGCGGGGCGCTGGGGGCGATCGCGGTCGCCACCAAGCACGAGATCGTGCTGGCCATCGTCGGCGGCCTCTTTGTTCTCGAGGCGCTCAGCGTCATCATACAGGTCCTCTATTTCAAACGCACCGGCAAGCGGGTGTTCCTGATGGCGCCGATCCACCACCATTTCGAAAAGCGCGGCTGGGCAGAAAGCCAGATCGTCATCCGTTTCTGGATCATCTCGCTTATCCTGGCGCTGATCGGGCTTGCCACGCTGAAGGTTCGCTAGGGGCAGGCGATATGATCGCTGTGCGCGGATATCAGGGGGCCAGGGTCGCGGTTCTGGGGCTTGGACGCAGCGGGCTGTCGACCGCCCGTGCACTTGTCGCCGGCGGCGCCAACCCCTGCCTCTGGGACGACAGCGCCGATGCCCGCGCCCGCGCCGCCGCCGAAGGCTTTGGTCCGGTCGATCTGACAAAGGCCGACTGGTCAGAGATTGCCGCGCTGATCGTCTCGCCGGGGATCGCGCATCTCTACCCTGCGCCGCATCCGGTCATCGATGCAGCCTGCCGCGCCGGTTGCCCTGTCGACAACGACATTGGGCTTTTCTTCCGCTCCTTCGCGACCGACGACTGGGACGGGTTCATGACCGCGCCGCGCGTCGTCGCCGTGACCGGATCGAACGGCAAATCGACCACCTCGGCGCTGATCCACCACATCCTTGAAAGCACCGGCCGCCCGGCCCAGCTGGCAGGCAATATCGGCCGCGGTGTTCTGGATATCGCACCGCCCCGCGACGGTGAGGTCGTGGTGCTCGAACTTAGCTCCTATCAGACCGAACTGGCCCGTGCGCTGACCCCCGATATCGCGGTTTTCACCAATCTCTCACCCGATCATCTCGACCGCCACGGCGGGCTTGGCGGATATTTCGCGGCCAAGCGGCGTCTTTTTGCCGAAGGCGGCCCCGACCGCGCGATCATTGGCGTTGATGAGGCCGAGGGCCGCTTTCTTGCCGGCCAGCTCAGCGAAGCGGCCGCCGACGACCGCGTCATCCGCGTCTCCGTGACGGGAAAGCTCTCTGGGCCGGGATGGTCGGTCTTCGCCCGCAAGGGCTTTTTGTCTGAATACCGCAAATCCCGTCAGGTAGGATCGATCGATCTGCGCGCGATCACCGGTCTGCCGGGCGCTCATAACCACCAGAACGCCTGCGCCGCCTATGCCGCCGCGCGCAGCCTTGGTCTGGGCCCGGCGGAAATAGGCGCGGCACTGGCCAGCTTTCAGGGTCTGCCACACCGAAGCCAGATGATCGGCGAGAAAAACGGCGTCCGCTTCGTCAATGATTCCAAAGCCACCAATGTCGATAGTGCCGCCAAGGCGCTGCAGGCCTTCCCGCGGATCCGCTGGATCGCCGGCGGGCTCGAAAAAGACGGCGGGCTCGCGGCGCTGATCCCCCATCTCGGTGCCGTCGCCAAAGCCTATGTCATCGGCCGCGAAGCCGAAGCTTTCGCCCGCCAGCTTGGCGATGCCGCCCCGACACAGGTCTGCACCACCATGGCCGCCGCCGTCGCCGCCGCCGCTGCCGATGCCGCCCCGGGCGAGACGATCCTGCTCGCCCCGGCTGCCGCCAGTTTCGACCAATATGACAATTTCGAAAAACGCGGCGAGGATTTCATCGCCGAGGCGCAGAAATACCTTGGCGCCGACTGATTTTCTTCTTTGCTGAAATACTCATGCTCCGCGCCCCAAAGCGCTGAAAACACCGCATTAGGGCGAAAACCGCCACCATGGTGACGCAAGGTCAGCCGCGCGCGGTCAAGTTTCCGGCAACGCCCCGCCGGCCAGGGGATAAAGGCTGGTGCGGGCGCTGTTTTTTGGCTAAGATTCTTCTCAGACCCGGCAAACGGGCACAACAGAGGCAGTGATGGCGGTATCCCATGACAGAAATGGTATATGGAACAGTCCCGGCGCGGGCTGCTGATCCGGTCTTACCCCGCTGGTGGCGGACGATCGACAAATGGACCATGTCCTCGATCCTGATCCTTTTTGGTATCGGGCTTCTTCTGGGGCTTGCCTCATCGCCGCCGCTGGCCTCCAGAAACGGGCTTGATCCGTTTTATTATGTCTCGCGGCAGGCGATCTTCGGGATGATGGCGCTGATCGCGATGTTCATCACCTCGATGATGTCACCGGCCATGGTGCGGCGGCTTGCGGTACTTGGGTTTTTCGCGGCCTTTGCGGCGCTGGTGCTGCTGCCTGTCTTTGGCACCGATTACGGCAAGGGCGCGGTGCGCTGGTATTCGCTGGGCTTTGCCAGCGTCCAGCCGGCCGAATTTCTCAAACCCGGCTTTGTGGTGATCACCGCATGGCTGATGGCCGCCAGTCACGAGATCAACGGCCCGCCGGGCAGAACCCTGTCGTTTGTTCTGATGCTGACGATCGTGGGCTTTCTGGTGATGCAGCCCGATTTCGGTCAGGCCAGTCTGGTTCTTTTCAGCTGGGGGGTTATCTATTTCGTGGCCGGCGCGCCGCTGATCCTTCTTCTCGGCATGGCCGGGCTCGCCTTTTTCGCAGGCAGTGTCGCCTATTCCAATTCCGAGCATTTCGCCCGCCGGATCGATGGCTTTCTCAGTCCCGATGTCGATCCGACGACGCAGCTGGGCTATGCCGCAAATGCCATTCGCGAAGGCGGCTTTTTCGGCGTCGGCGTGGGTGAGGGACAGGTCAAATGGTCGCTGCCCGATGCCCATACCGATTTCATCATCGCCGTTGCCGCCGAAGAATACGGGCTGTTTCTGGTCCTGCTGATCATCGCGCTTTACATGCTGATCACCGTGCGTTCGCTAATGCGCCTGATGCGCGAGCGCGATCCGTTCATCCGCCTTGCCGGAACCGGGCTGGTGTCGGTGTTCGGGGTGCAGGCGATGATCAACATGGGGGTTGCGGTGCGCCTGTTGCCGGCCAAGGGGATGACGCTGCCTTTTGTCAGCTATGGCGGCTCCTCGCTGATCGCCGGGGGCATCGCCGTGGGGATGCTTCTGGCGCTGACGCGCACGCGTCCGCAGGGCGAGATCGGTGATATCCTTCGCAAAGGCCGCTGGTGATGGCGCCGCTTCTGATAATCGCCGCCGGCGGCACCGGCGGGCATATGTTCCCCGCTCAGGCACTGGCCGAGGCGATGCTCAGAAAAGGCTGGCGCGTCAAGCTTTCGACCGATCTGCGCGGCGCCCGCTATACCGGCGGATTTCCCCATTCGGTCGAGATTGAGACCCTGTCATCGGCCAGTTTTGCCCAAGGCGGCAGGCTGGCGCGCATTCTGGCGCCCCTGCGCCTTGCCGCCGGCGTGATAACAGGCACTTTCGCGATGTGGCGCGCGCGTCCCGATGTGGTCGTGGGCTTTGGCGGCTATCCCAGTTTTCCTGCCATCACCGCGGCTTGGATCCTGCGCCGCCCACGAATGATCCATGAACAAAACGGTGTTCTGGGGCGGGTCAATCAGCTTTTTGCCAAACGCGTCGATGCCGTGGCCTGCGGCACCTGGCCCACAGCCTTGCCCGAAGGGGTCGAAGGCACGCCGACCGGCAATCCGGTGCGCGCGGCGGTGATCGAACGGGCCGGCGCGCCCTATATCGCGCCGGGCGATTATCCGATGTCGATCGTGGTGATGGGCGGCAGTCAGGGTGCCCGTATTCTGTCGCAGGTGGTGCCACAGGCGATCGCGCAGCTGCCCGATGCCCTGCGCCGCAATCTGCGCGTTGCCCATCAGGCCCGCCCCGAGGACACCGGCGTGGTCAAACGAGTCTATGACAGTGCTGGCATTCCTGCCGAGGTCGCGGCCTTCTTTCAGGACGTTCCGCGCCGCCTGAGCGAGGCGCAGCTGGTCATCAGCCGCGCCGGCGCCTCGTCGGTGGCCGATATCTCGGTCATCGGGCGGCCTTCTATTCTGGTGCCGCTGGCCGCTGCGATCCGCGATGAGCAAACGGCCAATGCCCGCGGGCTGGTCGAGGCGGATGCGGCGATCCTGATCCCTGAAAAACGGCTCGATCCGGCGACGCTGAGCGAACAGATCGCTTCGGTGCTGCAAAACCCTCAGGCGGCGGTGGCCATGGCTCATGCGGCCTTGACCCAGGCGCGCCCGGATGCGACGGAGCGGCTGGTCGAAATGGTCGAAGCTTTGGCAGAGGCGGAGCGCAAAGAATGAACGCTGCAACGAAACTTCCCACCGAAATGGGTCCGATCCACTTTGTCGGCATCGGCGGGATCGGGATGTCGGGCATTGCCGAGGTTCTGCTCAATCAGGGCTATCAGGTTCAGGGATCGGACCTCAAATCATCAAAGATCACCGACCGGCTTGGCGAATTGGGCGCGCGGATTTTTGTGGGCCAAAGTCCTGAGAACCTTGAGGATGCGCAGGTGGTGGTGATTTCCTCTGCGATCAAACCGGGAAACCCCGAACTGGACGCCGCCCGCGCTGCGGGCCTGCCGGTGGTGCGCCGCGCCGAAATGCTGGCCGAACTGATGCGCATGAAATCCAATGTCGCGGTGGCCGGAACCCACGGTAAGACAACCACCACCACGCTTGTGGCGGAACTTCTGGTCAAGGGCGGGATCGATCCTACCGTGATCAACGGCGGCATCATCCATGCCTATGGCTCGAACGCCCGCATGGGGCAGGGCGAATGGATGGTGGTCGAGGCCGACGAAAGCGACGGCACCTTCAACCGGCTTCCCGCCACTGTCGCGGTCGTGACCAACATCGACCCCGAGCATATGGAGCATTGGGGCGATTTCGAAAACCTGCGCAAGGGGTTTACCGATTTCGTCTCAAACATCCCGTTTTACGGGCTGGCGGTTCTTTGTACCGATCATGCCGAGGTTCAGGCGCTGATGGGGCGTATCACCGACCGCCGTGTCGTGACCTTCGGGTTCAATGCGCAGGCCGATGTGCGGGCCGCGAACCTGACCTATCGCGGCGGCGTTGCGCATTTTGATATCGAGTTTAATCAGGATGGCAGCCGGATCGAAGGATGCACGCTGCCGATGCCGGGCGATCACAACGTCTCGAACGCTTTGGCCGCTGTCGCCGTGGCCCGCCATCTGGGCATGAAACGTGATGAGATCCGCGCCGCTCTGGCCAGCTTTGGCGGGGTGAACCGCCGGTTCACCAAGGTCGGCGAAGTGGACGGTGTGACGATTATCGACGATTACGGCCACCACCCGGTCGAAATCGCCGCCGTTCTAAAGGCGGCCCGTCAGGCCAGCGAAGGGCGGGTGATCGCCGTGCATCAGCCGCACCGCTTTACCCGCCTGTCATCGCTTTTCGATGATTTCTGCGCCTGTTTCAACGATGCCGATGTCGTCGGCATAGCCGAAGTTTACGGCGCCGGAGAAGATCCGATCGCCGGGGCCAGCCGCGATGATCTGGTCGCCGGTCTGATACGTCACGGGCATCGTCATGCCCGCGCGGTCACCGATCTGGACGAACTTGAGCGACTGGTGCGCGAACAGGCGCGCCCGGGCGATATCGTGGTCTGTCTGGGCGCGGGCACGATCAGCGCCTGGGCCAATGCCCTGCCAGAGCGACTGAACGGATGAGCCTGTCGCTGATCATCGGCGCGCTTTGGGTGCTGGCAAGCGCGGTGGTGGCGATGTTGCCGATGCGCCTGCAATATGCGCCGGGGCTGACGCTGTTGGTTCTGGTGCTGCCGATCCTTGGCTTTATCGGCTATCAGCACGGGTTCTGGCCCGCGGCACTGGGTTTTGCGGCCTTTGTGTCGATGTTCAGGAACCCGCTGATCTATCTTTATCGCCGTGCCCGGGGCCAAAGACCCCAGATCCCCAGATGAGCCTGTCGCTGACATTAGCCTTTCTCTGGGCGATCGTGGCCAATGTCACCGCGATGCTGCCGTCCAGAAAGAACCACTGGCCCGCCGCTTATGTGCTGATTGCCATCGGCATACCGATCTTGGGCTATGTCACATTGCAGCACGGGCCATGGGTGGCGCTTCTGGTTCTGGCGGCGGGGGCCTCGGTCTTGCGCTGGCCATTGATTTATCTGGGAAGGTGGGTGCGACGAGCGCTGGCGGGAGGAGCAAAAGAACGGTGAGTATCGGCGATTACGAACCGCGCGGGCGCCTGACGCGCGACCGGATGCTTTCGGACCTGACATGGCTCAGGGTCGGGGGACCGGCCGATTATCTGTTTCAGCCCGCCGATACCGAGGATCTGGCCGCCTTTCTGGCCGCCCTGCCGCCCGGCGTGGCGGTCTTTCCGATGGGGGTCGGCTCGAACCTGATCGTGCGTGATGGCGGGCTGCGCGCGGTGGTGATCCGGCTGGGCCGCGGCTTCAACGATATCTCGGTTGACGGTATGCAGGTAACGGCGGGCGCCGCGGCGCTGGATGCACATGTGGCGCGCCGGGCGGCGCAGGCGGGGGTCGATCTGACCTTTCTGCGCACGATCCCCGGCGCCATCGGCGGCGCGCTGCGGATGAACGCGGGCTGTTATGGCAGCTATATCGCCGATGTTTTCGTGTCGGCGCGGGCGGTCACGCGCCGGGGCGAGCTGGTGACCCTTGGACCTGACGATCTGAATTTCCGCTATCGGCAGAGCGATCTGCCCGAAGGCTGGGTGTTGATCGAGGCAACGCTGCAGGGCTCGCCGGGCGATCCGGCAGAGCTCGACCAGCGGATGCAGGAGCAGCTTGCCAAGCGTGACGAAACCCAGCCCACCAAGGATCGCACCGCTGGCAGCACCTTTCGCAACCCGGCGGGCTATTCCTCGACCGGGGCGGCCGATGACCGCCATGATCTGAAAGCCTGGAAGGTCATCGATGATGCAGGCCTGCGCGGCGCGCGCCGCGGCGGGGCGCAAATGTCGCCGATCCACCCTAATTTTCTGGTCAATACCGGCGATGCCACTGCCGAGGATCTGGAAGAGCTGGGCGAAGAAGTTCGAAAAAAAGTATTCCAAAACAGCGCGATTGAGTTACAATGGGAGATCATGAGGGTCGGCGAAAAGACCCCGAAATAATAAAGCGCAATAAGCGGCAACAATAATTCCAGAGGGTTAACGAAAAGACCCCGGATAGAGGCAGTAAACGGGATGTCGAGCAGGGCAACCCCCAAGGTGGCGGTTCTGATGGGCGGCCTTTCCGCAGAGCGGGAGGTCTCTTTGTCGTCGGGGTGTGAATGCGCCGCCGCCCTCAGGGGCGAAGGTTTCGACGTGACCGAAATTGACGCCGGCCTCGACCTTGCCGCGCAACTGGGCGATGCCGCGCCCGATGTGGCCTTTAACGCGCTGCATGGCCGCTGGGGCGAAGACGGCTGTGTTCAGGGCCTGCTGGAGTGGATGCGCATTCCTTATACACATTCCGGGGTTCTGGCCTCGGCTCTGGCGATGGATAAGGAAAAGACAAAGGCGGCCTATGTTTCTGCCGGCTTGCCTGTGGTCGAAAGCCTGTTGGCCAGCGCCGGCGATGTCAGGGCCGGGCATGTGATGGCGCCGCCCTATGTGGTCAAACCCAACAACGAAGGCTCCTCGGTCGGGGTCTATCTGGTGGAGGAGGGGGCCAATGGCCCGCCGCAGTTAAACGCGGATATGCCGCAGATCGTGATGGTTGAACGTTTCGTGCCCGGACGCGAGTTGACGGTGACCGTGGTCGATGGCCGGGCCCTGACGGTGACCGACATCCTGACCGATGGCTGGTATGATTATGATGCCAAATATGTCGAAGGCGGCTCGCGCCATGTTGTGCCCGCAGATCTGCCGGCAGAGGTTTTTGACGCCTGTCTGGACTATGCCGAAAGGGCGCATCAGGTGCTGGGCTGCCGCGGGGTGTCGCGCACCGATTTTCGCTGGGACGAAGCGCAGGGCCTTGCGGGGCTGATCCTGCTTGAGACCAACTCTCAGCCCGGCATGACCCCGACATCGCTGGCGCCGGAACAGGCGGCGCTGTCGGGCATGTCATTCGGGCAGCTTTGCCGCTGGATTGTCGAGGATGCCTCATGTTCAAGATAAGGCGCAACACCTCCCGCCGGGTCGAGCCGACCTTTGCCCGCCATACCGCGGCCGAGCCTGATCCGGGCCTTTACACCCAGCCGGGAGATGTGGCCCAGACCAAGCTTCAGCCCGATCCCAACCTTGGGGTCGAGCCGCGCCCGCGCAGCGCCGCCGCGCGCCGCGATCCGGCGCCGTCAAAAACTGCCTACCGGCTTCAGCGTCTCTGGCTGACGCCGCTGTTTCGGGTATTTCTGCGCACCGGGGTTCCGGCCTTTGCCACGGCGCTGATCGCCGGGATATATCTGTCGGATCCGCAAAAGTCCGACGCCATCGTCGGCTGGTTCGCCGATATGCGCCAGTCGATTCAGGAGCGCCCGGAATTCATGCTGCAGTCGATGTCGATCGAAGGCGCCTCGAGCGATCTGAGCGACGACATAAGAGAAGTCGTGTCGATGGATTTCCCGATCAGCTCGTTCGACGCCGATCTGGGGGCCCTGCGCAAAACCATAGAAGAGCTGGACGCAGTGGCCGCCGCCGAGGTGCGCGTGCGTCCCGGCGGCGTGCTTCAGGTTGTGGTCAAGGAGCGCGTGCCGGCGGTCGTCTGGCGCAATCGCGACGGGTTTGACCTTCTCGATCCGCAGGGCCGGCTGGTGGCGGCAGCCTCGAGCCGTGCCACCGCGGCGCAACTGCCGGTGCTGGCAGGCGATGGCGCCGATCAGAAGGTGCCGCAGGCCCTTGCGCTGTTCGCGGCGGCGGCGCCGCTGGGCGCGCGCGTGATCGGGCTGATGCGTATGGGCGAAAGGCGCTGGGATGTGGTGCTGGACCGCAACCAGCGCATCATGCTTCCCGAAGTCGCCCCGGTGGCGGCGCTGGAGCGGGTGATCGCGCTGGATCAGGCCGAAGACCTTCTGGCGCGCGATCTGACGGTGATCGACATGCGAAACGCCAGCCGCCCGACGATCCGGCTGGCGCAGGGCGCGGTGGCGGAACTGAAAAAAACAAGAAGCTTGGAATAAGGAGCGCGGGCAGGATGACAAACGATATTTACCAGATGCAGCGGGCAATGCGGAACATGCGCACCGCCGCCATGCAGCGCGGCGTCGTTGCGATTCTGGATGTCGGCACTTCGAAGGTCGCCTGTCTGGTTCTGCGGTTCGACGGTCCTGACCAGTTTCGCGAAAGCGATGGTCTGGGCCCGATGGCCGGCCAGTCACGGTTCCGGGTGATCGGCGCGGCCACCACCAGATCGCGCGGTGTGCGCTTTGGCGAGATCGACACAATGGCCGAGACCGAACGCGCGATCCGCACCGCCGTTCAGGCCGCCCAGAAGATGGCCAATGTCCGGGTCGATCATGTCATCGCCTGTCTTGCCGGCGCCGAGCCGCGCTCTTACGGCCTGGCCGGCGAGGTCGAGCTTCATGACAGCGTCGTCACCGAAAACGACATCGCCCGCGCGATGGCCGCCTGCGATGTGCCCGATATGGGCGAGGGGCGCGAGGTTCTGCATGCCCAGCCGGTCAATTTCGCGCTGGACCACCGTTCGGGGATGAAAGACCCGCGCGGCCAGATCGGCAACAAACTGGCCGTCGATATGCATCTTCTGACGGTCGAAACCTCGGCGCTTCAGAATATCGTCCATTGTATCAAGCGCTGCGATATGGAACTGGCCGGTCTGGCCTCATCTGCCTATGTCTCGGGCATCTCGGCGCTGGTCGAGGACGAGCAGGAGCTGGGCTCGGCCTGTATCGATCTGGGCGGCGGGGCGACCGGCTTGTCGATTTTCATCAAGAAACACATGATCTATGCCGATACCGTGCGCATGGGCGGCGATCACGTCACATCGGATATCGCCAAGGGCCTGCAGGTGCCGATGGCGACCGCCGAGCGGATCAAGACCTTCTATGGCGGCGTTGTGGCCACGGGCATGGACGACCGCGAGATGATCGAGATCGGCGGCGATACCGGCGATTGGGAACATGACCGGCGCAGCGTAAGCCGGGCCGAGCTGATCGGCATCATGCGCCCCCGCGTCGAAGAGATCCTCGAAGAGGTGCGCGCCCGCCTGGATGCGGCGGGGTTTGAACATCTGCAAAGCCAGCAGATCGTGCTGACCGGCGGCGCCAGTCAGATCCCTGGCCTTGACGGTCTGGCCTCGAAGATCCTTGGCCAGCAGGTGCGCCTTGGCCGCCCCTTGCGCGTTCAGGGCCTGCCACAGGCCGCGACGGGCTCGGCCTTTGCCTCATCGGTGGGATTGTGCCTCTTTGCCGCCTACCCGCAGGACGAATGGTGGGATTTCGAGATTCCGGTCGACGGATACCCGGCAAGAAGCCTGAAACGGGCTGTCAAGTGGTTTAGGGACAACTGGTGACCCTCAATATGTGGACAAACGCGCGACATACCGCCGATGACGGTCAATTTTTTGCCATATTTTGTGGTAAATCGACGTTTTTTCCGTGACGCTTGGTTAAACCGAGGGTAAGGTTTGCCCCAGGACAGGCATAGCTGCTTGGCAGGCGGCGCATTCTGACAGGCACGAAACGACAGGCGGATATTTAAATGACATTGAACCTCACCATTCCCGGCCAGGACGAGCTGAAGCCCCGCATCACCGTTTTTGGTGTTGGTGGGGCGGGCGGCAACGCCGTTGACAACATGATCGAAAAAGAACTCGACGGGGTCGAGTTCGTGGTCGCCAATACCGACGCGCAGGCGCTGCAGCACAACATGGCCCCGGCCAAGGTGCAGCTGGGCGTCAAGGCCACCGAAGGTCTGGGCGCGGGCGCGCGCCCTTCGGTCGGCGCATCGGCAGCCGAAGAGACAATCGAACAGATCGTCGATCACCTTGTCGGCTCGCATATGTGCTTTATCACCGCCGGCATGGGCGGCGGTACGGGCACGGGCGCGGCGCCGATCATCGCGCAGGCCGCGCGCGAGCTAGGTGTTCTGACCGTCGGTGTCGTGACCAAACCGTTTCAGTTCGAAGGCGCCAAGCGGATGCGTCAGGCCGAAGAAGGGGTTGAGGCGCTGCAGCGGGTTGTTGACACGCTGATCATCATCCCCAACCAGAACCTCTTTCGCCTTGCCAATGAAAAGACCACCTTCTCCGAGGCGTTCTCGATGGCCGACGACGTGCTTTATCAGGGCGTCAAGGGCGTGACCGACCTGATGGTGCGCCCCGGCCTGATCAACCTCGATTTCGCCGACGTCCGCGCCGTGATGGACGAGATGGGCAAGGCTATGATGGGCACGGGCGAGGCAACGGGCGAAGATCGCGCCGTTCAGGCCGCCGAAAAAGCCATCGCCAACCCGCTTCTGGACGAGATCAGCCTGCGCGGCGCAAAGGGTGTGTTGATCAACATCACCGGCAGCCACGATCTGACACTCTTCGAGCTGGACGAGGCCGCCAACCGGATCCGCGAAGAGGTGGACCCGGATGCCAATATCATCGTCGGCTCGACCCTCGATACATCCATGGAAGGCATGATGCGCGTCAGCGTTGTCGCCACCGGCATCGACGCCAGCGAAGCGGTTCATGACGTGCCCGTACCGCGCCGCCGTCTGGCCGAGCCGCTGTCGCCGCAGCCTGCCGAGCAGGCCGAGGTCGAAGATCCCGCACAGGAGTATGAGCCTGCCCCCGAGCCGATGGTTGCCCAGGCCCGTCACGAGCAGGCGCCCGAGCAGATGCTCTTTGAACAGATCGAGCCGGCCCAGCCCGAGCCGGTCATGGAAGAGGACGACGGCGTGCCGCCGCCGGCCTATCGCCCCGATGCAGCCCGCGCCGAGAACTATGATGATGTCCCGGCCCAGCAGCATTATGCCGCGCACGACGACAGCTTTGAGGCTGATGCCGAAAGCTTTGTCGCACCCAAGGCCCCGCCTGCCGGAACGCCTTCGCCAGCGGCGCTTTCACGGCTTCAGGCCGCGGTTCAGAACGCGCCGCGCCGTGCGGCTCAGGCCCCCGCACCCAAGCCTGCCGCCAGCCCCGAGCGTACTCGTTTTGGGATAAATTCGCTGATCAACCGGATGACCGGCCACCCCGCGGAGGCCGCCGAAGATGGCTCTGCAACCATGCGGAAACAGCCGCCGGTACAGAGCTATGAGGAAGAGGCCGAGGTCGATCCAGAGCGCGAACGGATCGAAATTCCCGCCTTTTTGCGCCGTCAGGCGAACTAATTCCTACACAAATATGACATGAATTGAGCCGGCTTCGACCGGCTCTTTTCTTGTTTATCAGGCACTTGCGCGCGCTTTCTGAGGCGCTGAGCGAATTTATGCCGATCCTCTTTGGCGATGTTTCAACCCGTTGCAAAGATTGAGTTGAGGCGGGGCTATTTAACAATTAGGTCAAATCCACCGGACAGCGGGGGCTTGGTCCGGGTGTTTTTATTGGGGTAAGTCTTGCAAACCACGATCAAATCTTCTGCGACCTTTACCGGCCATGGGCTTCATACCGGTAAGACCGTCACCATGACGGTTCATCCGGCCTCGGCCGAATATGGGATCTGGTTTTGTCGCACTGACATCACCGATCGCGACCGTCTGATTGCGGCGCGCTGGGATTCGGTGATCGAGGCCCGGCTGTGCACGCAGATCGAAAATGCTGACGGGGTTTCTGTTTCGACCATCGAACATGTCATGGCCGCGCTTGCCGGCTGCGGCATCCAGAACGCATTGATCGAGATTGACGGCCCCGAAGTTCCGATCCTCGACGGCAGCGCGGCAGAGTTTGTTGCAGGGTTCGTTGCCCGTGGTCAGCGCCGTCTGGCCAGCCCCGTGCGCGCGATCGAGATCCTTGAGACGGTCGAGGTTCGTGAGGGGCAGGCTTCGGCCCGGCTGGAACCCGCCGATACGCTTTATATCGATTTCGAGATCGAGTTTGACGATGCCGCGATTGGTCGTCAGGGCAAAATGCTGAACATGGCGAACGGCACCTTTGTGCGCGAGCTTTGCGACAGCCGCACCTTTTGCCGCCGCGCCGATGTCGAAGCGATGCGCGCCAGTGGTCTGGCCCTTGGGGGCAGCTATGACAATGCCGTGGTGGTTGATGGCGACGCTGTGCTAAGTCCCGGCGGCCTGCGCCATGCAGATGAGGCGGTGCGCCACAAGATGCTGGATGCGCTGGGCGATCTTGCCCTTGCTGGCGCCCCGATCCTTGGCCGCTATACCGGCCAGCGGGCCGGTCATGCGCTGACCAATAAATTGCTGCGCGCACTTTTTGCGCAGCCCTCTGCGTTTCGGATGGTGCAATGTGATTCTGCCCGCAGCAACCGTTTGCCGGGCGTCGGCGTTCACAAGCACGACATTCCGGCCCACGCCTGAACCGCCCTTTGCCGCCCCTTGTGGCGTGCCGGGCCTCGCGGCGCCTGTCCTCTTTGTCCCTCTTTACGCCTCGCGGTAACTTTGGCGCCCGATCATGCAGCTTTGAAAAACCCGCGCAAAGACATTTTGCCCGGAAAATATATGTGCTAGAGCAAGGGCAAGCAGCGCCAGCTGGCTGGTGCGATGACATGGGGTAGGCGGTGAATGGCACGCGGCGCGTCTAAAGCAGGGCTGATAGCAAGTCTGGTGACGGTGGGCTTTCTGGCCGGATGCGCCAGCAACGAAAAACCCCCGATCGAAAGCTTTACCCCCGAACAGATATATCGTCAGGCCGAGGGCGAGATGACAGCGCAGAAGCCGGCCAAGGCGGCCGAGCTTTTTGGCGAAGTCGAGCGGCTTTACCCCTATTCGGAATGGGCCAAACGCGCGCTGATCATGCAGGCTTATGCCTATCACCGTGACCGCGATTATGAAAACGCGCGCGGCGCGGCGCAGCGATATATCGATTTTTATCCCGCTGACGAAGATGCCGCCTATGCGCAATATCTTCTGGCGCTGTCCTATTATGACCAGATTGACGAGGTCGGGCGCGATCAGGGCCTTACCTTTCAGGCGCTTCAGGCGCTGCGCACGGTGATCGAACGCTATCCCGGCACCGAATATGCCCGATCCGCGGTGCTCAAGTTCGATCTGGCCTTCGACCGGCTGGCCGCCAAAGAGATGGAAGTCGGGCGCTATTACCTCAAGCGCGGCAATTATGCCGCCGCGGCGAACCGGTTCCGCACCGTGGTCGAGGATTTTCAGACCACAAGCCAGACGCCCGAAGCGCTTTACCGCCTGATCGAGGCTTATCTGTCGCTGGGGCTGAACGATCAGGCACAGACGGCGGGCGCCATTCTGGGCTATAACTTCCAGTCAACGGTCTGGTATCAGGACGGTTATGCGCTTTTGACGGGCAAGGGGCTGAGGCCCGAGGCACGTGGCAAAAGCTGGCTGAGTGAGATTTACCGCCAGGTCGTCAAGGGCGAATGGCTCTGACCCGCGCGCCCGGCCTGATCGACGTGTGAGAGAACCGATGCTGCGTGGATTGGATATCCGGGATATGCTGATCATTGATCGGCTGGTACTGGAATTTCAGACCGGGTTGAATGTGCTGACGGGTGAAACCGGGGCCGGAAAATCGATCCTTCTGGACAGTCTGGGCTTTGTCCTTGGCTGGCGCGGGCGCGCCGATCTCGTGCGCGAGGGCGCCGATCAGGGCGAAGTGACGGCCTGGTTCGATCTGCCGCCGGAACATGCCGCCCATACGGTTCTGGAAGAGGCGGGCCTGCCGGGCGGCCCGGAACTGATCCTGCGCCGCGTTAACAGCCGCGATGGTCGCAAGACTGCCTTTGTCAACGACCGGCGCACCAGCGGTGATGTCCTGCGGCTTTTGTCCGACACTTTGGTTGAATTGCACGGCCAGCACGACGACCGGGGGCTTTTGAACCCGCGCGGGCACCGCCAGCTTCTGGACGAATTTGGCGCAACAGAAGCGCAGCGGGACAAGACCCGGCAAGCCTGGATCCGGCTGCAGGCCGCGCGCCGCGATCTTGCCGCCGCCGAGGCCGGGCTTGAAGCGCTGCGCGGCGAGGAGGATTTTCTGCGCCATGCCGCAGAAGAGCTTGAGGCGCTGGCCCCGGCAGAGGGTGAAGAGGCCGATCTGGACGCCCGCCGCCGCCTGATGCAGGCGGCCGAGCGGATCCGCAGCGATATTGCCAAGGCGCTGGAAGCGATAGGCGGGTCGGGGGCCGAGGCGCTGATGAGCGATGCGATGCGCTGGCTGCACGGGGTGAGCGATCAGGCCGAGGGGCGGCTTGATGCACCGCTCGAAGCGCTGGAGCGGGCGGTAACGGCACTGGCCGAGGCCGAGCAGGGGGTTGAGGATTGCCTGCGCGCGATGGAGTTCGACCCTCTGGATCTGGAAACCACCGAGGAGCGGCTTTTTGCGATCCGCGCCTTGGCACGCAAACATGATGTCCTGCCCGACGATCTGAGCGATCTGGGCCGGCAGCTGAGCGCGCGGCTGGCCGCGCTGGATCGCGGCGGCGCGGATCTGGAGCGGCTGCGCGCCGATCTTTCGGCCGCCGAGGAAGCCTATGGGCAGGCCGCGGCGGGCTTGAGCGATGCGCGCAAAAAGGCGGCGGTGCGGCTTGACCGGGCGATGGCGTCCGAGCTGGCACCGCTGAAGATGGAGCGCGCCGTCTTTGCAACGCGCATCACCGATGCCGAGCCGGGCCCCGAGGGCACGGATGCGGTGGCATTTCGGGTGGCAACCAACCCCGGTGCCCCGGCAGGTGATCTCAACAAGATCGCCTCGGGCGGGGAGCTGAGCCGGTTTCTTCTGGCGCTGAAGGTTTGCCTGACCGCCAATGCGCCCGATCTGACGCTGATCTTTGACGAAATCGACCGGGGCGTGGGCGGGGCCACCGCCGATGCTGTGGGCCGGCGTCTGGCCGCGCTGGCCGGGGATGCGCAGGTTCTGGTTGTGACCCATTCACCGCAGGTCGCGGCCCTGGGCGGTCACCACTGGCGGGTGGAAAAAGAGCTGCGCGGCAAGCAGACGATATCGACCGTGGTGCCGTTGGATGCGGCCGAACGGGTTGACGAGATCGCGCGGATGCTGTCGGGCGACACAGTCACCGAAGAGGCGCGCGGCGCGGCGCGGGCCTTGCTTGGCGGACAAGCAGGCGCCCCGGCCTGAGGCGCGGGCGGCAGGGGCGGATGCCTCCGGCGGGGATATTTGGGCCAAGCGGAAGGGGCGCGCTCAGTTCAGCCTGACCATTTTTCCCGGGTTGAGGATATTGCCGGGATCAAGGCATTGTTTGAGATCGCCCATGATCGCCCAGGCCTCGCCATGTTCGGCCTGCATGTGATCGAGCTTGCCCATGCCGATGCCATGTTCGCCGGTGATGGTGCCGCCGAGGGCGAGCGATCTTTCGGCCATGCGGGAGGCCAGCGCGCGCGCCTCGGCGAGTTCCGCCTCATCTCCGGGTTTGACCATCAGGACGACGTGGAAATTGCCGTCGCCGACATGGCCCAGAATAGGGCCGTCGAGGAAAGAGGCGGCGATATCGGCGCGGGTTTCCTCGACCGCCTGAGCCAGGCGCGAGATCGGCACGCAGACATCGGTGACCAGCGCCGTGGCGCCTTTGCGCGATTGCAGGATCGCGTAATAGGCGTTGTGGCGCAGGGCCCAGAGTGCGCGGCGGTCTTCGGTCTGGTCTGACCATTGGAAATCGGAGCCATCGAAGTCCGCGACGATTTCAGAAAACTGCCCGGCCTGATCGGCGACACCTGCGGCGGAGCCGTGAAACTCGACCAGAAGATGCGGTTTGAGCGGCATTTGCGTTCCGGCATAGGCGTTGAAGGCGGCGGCGGTTGCGGCATCGACGAATTCGATCCGCGCCAGCGGTATACCCATCTGGATCGTGGCGATCACCGTGTTGACCGCATCGGCGATGCTGGCAAAGTCGCAGATCCCGGACGAGATCACCTCGGGCTGGCCGTGCAGTTTCAGCGTCAGTTCGGTGATCAGGCCCAGCGTGCCCTCGGAGCCGACAAAAAGCCCGGTCAGATCATAGCCGGCCGAGGATTTGCGGGCACGCGAGCCGGTACGGATAACGCGGCCGTCAGCCAGAACAACCTCAAGCGCCATGACATTGTCGCGCATCGTGCCATAGCGCACCGCCGTGGTGCCCGAGGCGCGGGTGCCAGCCATGCCGCCCAGTGAGGCATTGGCGCCGGGATCGACGGGAAAAAACAGCCCCGTTGCGCGCAACTGGCGGTTAAGCTCTTCTCGCGTCAGGCCGGGCTGGATGGTGACGTCCATATCGGCCTCATTGACCGCCAGAACCTGATTCATCAGCGAAAAATCCACAGTGACCCCGCCGCGGATCGCCAGAGAATGCCCTTCGAGCGAGGTGCCCGTGCCCCATGGGATCACCGGACAGGCGTGGCGCGTGCAGATGCGCATGATCTGCGAGACCTCATCGGTGGATCTGGGGAAGACGACCGCATCGGGGGGGGCGGGGGCGAAATGTGTTTCGCTTTGACCATGGGTTTCAAGAACGGACTTGGACCGCGTCAGGCGATCGCCTAAGACGGAAGAAATCTCGGCGATTGCAGCTTCTATTGTCATCGTATCCCCCCATTGCCGGGGCAGGTTACGTCAAGCGGCGGGATTGGGAAAGCCCGGGAGGACGGCGAAGCATGGCGCGCCCGAAGAAAGTGACCGAGAGTGAGGTTTGGGAGCGGGTGATCTGTGCCTGCCGCGATGGCTGGACGGTGTTGCGCCAGCGCGGGCCGGGGCGGGTGCAGTTCTGGTTCATTGCGCTTGTGATCGGCATCATGGCCGGCTTTGCCTCGCTTTTGTTCCGGATGCTGGTCAATCGGCTGCAGGCCGTCTTTTACGGCACCGAGGATGTCCGGCTGCTGGCCACATTCGCCCAGACGTTGCCCTGGTACTGGATCCTGCTGATCCCGGTGCTTGGCGGGCTGGCGGTGGGGGTGATCCTGACCCGCTTTACCCCCGATGGGCGTGTCCGGTCGGTTTCGGATGTGATCGAGGGGGCGGCGCTGCGCGAGGGGCGGGTGGAAAAGCGCGCCGGTCTGGCGTCGGCGCTGGCTTCGGTTGTGACGTTGTCGTCGGGTGGATCGTCGGGGCGAGAGGGGCCGGTTGTGCATCTGGCCGCGGTAATCTCGGCCTGGGTTTCGGCGCGGATCAATGCCGATGGCATCACCGGGCGCGATCTGTTGGGCTGCGCTGTGGCGGCGGGGGTGTCGGCATCCTTCAATGCGCCGATTGCCGGGGCGCTTTTCGCGCTTGAGGTGGTGTTGCGCCATTTTGCGGTACATGCTTTTGCGCCTATCGTCATCGCATCGGTGGCCGGAACGGTGGTCAGCCGTCTTCAGTTCGGCAATGTGACCGAGTTTACGCTGGCCACCCATGGTGGCCTGGCTTTTTACATCGAACTGCCGGCTTTTCTGATCCTTGGGGTTCTGTCGGGGCTGGTTGCGGTTGTGCTGATGCGCTCGATCTTCTGGGCCGATGATCTGGGCGACCGGCTGCAGGCGCGCCTTGGTCTTGCCGGATGGCTGCGCCCGGGGCTGGCCGGGGCGATTTTGGGTGCAATCGCGATATGGTTTCCCCATATCATCGGCGTGGGGTATGAAACGACCTCGGCAGCGCTGACCGGAAATCTTGTCTTTCATCAGGTGGTGATGTTTGCCGTCGTCAAGACCGTGGCGGTGGCGGTGACAATGGCCGGGCGCATGGGCGGCGGTATCTTTTCGCCCTCGCTGATGGTGGGGGCGCTGTGCGGTCTGGCCTTTGGCATTGTCGCAACCTCGGTCTTTCCCAATGTGTCGGGCTCGCAGACGCTTTATGCGCTGGCCGGCATGGGCGCGGTGGCCGCTGCGGTTCTGGGCGCGCCGATATCCACCACGCTGATCGTGTTCGAGATGACGGGCGACTGGCAGACCGGGCTGGCGGTCATGGTGGCGGTGTCGATATCGACCGCGCTGGCCTCGCGCCTTGTGGACCGGTCGTTCTTTCTGACCCAGCTTGAGCGGCGCAATATCCATCTGGCCGCAGGGCCGCAGGCCTATCTGCTGTCGATGTTCCGTGTGGCCAGCATCATGCGCCCGGTCGAAGAGGGCGGTTCAGTTGATGCCGATGCCTGCTGGGAGCTGGTTGAACAGGGGATCTACGTCGATGGCAATGCAACGCTGGAAAGCGTGATGCCGATCTTTGAGCAATCAAATGCGATTTTCGTGCCGGTGGTGACGCTTTCGGGCGAGGATGCGCCGCCCGAACTCTGGGGCGCGATCTATCAGGTTGACGCCTTGCGCGCCTATAACCGGGCCCTTGCCGCCACCGCGGCAGAGGAGCATTCCTGAGCCTTGCCGTCACTGGCGCGGGGCAGGGCGGTCAGATCCGTTCGACGGTGACGAGATCGGTGGCATAGAAGGCCAGATGATCCTTGATCTGCGCGACCCCGGCAAGCGGCTCCTCATAGCTCCAGACCGCATCCTCAAGCGTTTTGCTTTTGGTGACGATCGAAAAATACCGCGCCTCCCCCTTATGCGGGCAATGGGTGGTTTTGGCGCTGGCTTCCAGGAATGCCATGGCGATATCGGCGCGCGGGAAATAGATGACGGCAGGATAGCTGCCCTCGCTCAACTCAAGCGCATTGGCCGTTTCGCCCAGAACCGCGCCGCCGGCGCGGACCGTCCATTTGCCCGGGGCTTTACGTATCTTGATATGATCGGCCATGGCTGATCTCCTTGGTCGGGCGGCCCCTGCGGGCGGCGCTGGTCGGTTTGATGTCAGATCGGGCGCGTTGCGGCGGTCAGCCAGGCCCGCGCATCTTCGCTAACACGGGGGGCGATTTTTGCAAAGACCTCGGCGTGATACTGGTTCAGCCAGTCGCGCTCGGGCGTCGATAGCTGACCGGCAAGGATCAGGTTGCGGTCAATCGGAACCCATGTAAGGGTTTCAAATGTCAACATTTTCCGATCATCGCCCGTCGTGATATCCGGCGCCTCGGTCACTGCGATAAGATTTTCGATGCGAATGCCAAAGGCGCCTTCGCGGTAATAGCCCGGCTCGTTCGACAGGATCATCCCCGGATCAAGCGGGACCTCGCCCAGCCGCGACAGGCGCTGTGGTCCCTCATGCACGCTCAGATACACCCCCACACCATGGCCGGTGCCATGGTCATAGTCCTGCCCGGCCAGCCACAGGGGATAGCGCGCCAATGCATCCAGATCCCGCCCGGCAAGCCCGCGTGGCCAGCGCAGGCGCGACAGGGCGATCATGCCCTGAAGAACCCGCGTGAAGGCGGCTTTTTCGATCTCGCCGGCCGTGCCGCCGATCGCCACCGTGCGGGTGATATCGGTGGTGCCATCAAGGTATTGCCCGCCTGAATCCACCAGCAAAAGCTGACCCTCTTCGATTGGCTTGTTGGTGTCGCGGGTCACCCGGTAATGTACGATTGCGCCGTTTGGCCCGGCGCCGCAGATCGTGTCGAAACTGATGTCACGCAGGGCGTTGGTGGCACGGCGAAACCCCTCGAGCTTCTCGACCACATCGATTTCGGTCAGCCCGCCCTTGGGCGCCGCGCCGTCAAGCCATGCCAGAAATTCCACCATCGCCGCACCGTCGCGCAGATGCGCCTGCCGCGTGCCGGCAATCTCGGCGGGGTTTTTGCGCGCTTTGGGCAAAAGGCACGGATCGTCCCCCGGGACGGTGGTAACCCCCGCCTCGGCCAGAGCTGAAAAGATGGTGACAGGCGCGGTTTTCGGATCAACCCGTACCGGGCCGGAAAGCTTCCCCAATGCCTTGAGAAAATCGCTCGGGGTAAGGAGTGAGACGCCTTCAATCGGCTCAAGACCGGCAGTCTTTGCCGGGTCGATAAAAAGCTGAACCGTGGCGTCATCCGACAGGATCGCAAAGGCCAAAGGCACAGGTATCCGGGCGATATCGCTGCCACGAAGGTTCAAAAGCCATGCGATGCTGTCGGGCAGGGTCAGAACCGCCGCCTTTTGCCCCGCATCGCTTAGCTGTGCGGCGATAGCCTGGCGTTTTGCCTGTGATGTTTGACCAGCCAGATCAAGTGGATAGACCGTTACCGCGCCCTTGGGCGGGGCGGGCTGATCGCTCCAGATCCGGTCGATCAGATTGGTCGTGGCCTGAAGGGTGATATCGCTGCCTTGCAGGGCGGTCTCAAGCTTGCCGATCTCGGCGGCGGTGTGCAGCCATGGATCAAAGCCAACGGTCCCGCCCTGTGGCATCTGCTGTTTGAGCCAGTCGGCCAGCTGCGTTTCGGGCCAGTGGACCGGCGTGAACTCATCAGCGACCTGCGCGCGCACCTGCAAGCGATAGCGCCCGTCGATGAAGACCCCCGCCTGATCGGTCAGGATTGCGGCAAAACCGGCCGAGCCTGTGAAGCCGGTCAGCCATGCCAGCCGCTCATCGTGCGGGGCGACATATTCGCCCTGATGGGCATCGGCGCGCGGTACCAGAAACCCCGCCAGATCCCGCGCGGCCATTTCGCCGCGCAGCGCCTTCAGCCGGGGTGGCCCGTCCTGCGGCCGGGTGGTGGCATCAAAGCTTTGGAACATCAGCTGACACGCTTCATTCCCATGACCCGCGCGCGCGCCCTCGGATCGCTGTCGAAAAGCGCGGCCAGTTGTTCGGTCATGGCACCGGCCAGTTGTTCGACATCGGTGATTGTCACGGCCCGGTCGTAATACCGCGTCACGTCATGGCCGATACCAATCGCCAAAAGCTCGACCGCGCGGCGCCGCTCGACCATGGCGATCACATCGCGCAGATGTTTTTCCAGATAGTTGGCCGGGTTCACGGAAAGCGTTGAATCGTCCACCGGCGCCCCGTCCGAGATCACCATCAGGATCTTGCGCGCCTCGGGGCGCGAGATCATCCGACGATGCGCCCATTCCAGCGCCTCGCCGTCGATGTTTTCCTTCAGAAGACCCTCTTTCATCATCAGGCCCAGATTGGGCCGCGTCCGCCGCCATGGCGCGTCGGCGGATTTATAGATGATGTGGCGCAGATCGTTCAGGCGCCCGGGTTGCTGCGGGCGTCCCTCGGCCAGCCAGCGCTCGCGGCTTTGCCCGCCCTTCCAGGCGCGGGTGGTAAAGCCGAGGATCTCGACCTTGACCTGACACCGCTCAAGCGTGCGGGCCAGAACATCGGCGCAGATCGCCGCGATCGAGATCGGGCGCCCGCGCATCGAGCCTGAGTTATCCAGCAAAAGCGTCACGCAGGTATCGCGAAACTCGGTATCTTTTTCGACCTTGAAGGACAGCGGGGTTGTGGGGTTGGCCACCACACGGGCAAGGCGCCCGGCGTCCAGTATCCCCTCTTCGCGGTCAAACTCCCAACTGCGGTTCTGCTGTGCCTGAAGCCGGCGCTGCAACTTGTTGGCCAAACGGCTGACCGCGCCTTTCAGTGGCTCAAGTTGTTGGTCGAGATAGGCGCGCAGACGCTCAAGCTCGGCCGGTTCGGCCAGCTCCTCAGCGCCGATTTCTTCGTCAAAGCTGGTGTCGAAGACCTCATAGTTGGGATCGGCCTCGGACACGGGTTGCGGCGGGGGCGGCTCCATCGGGGCGTCGCCATCGGGCAGTTCGGCCTCATCGCCCAGTTCCTGATCGGCCATGTCATCCATGGTGACCTCGGCCTGGCTGGCGTCCTGCTGTTCGTCCTGTGCCTGTTCGGGCGAGGCGTCGGCCTCCTCGGACTGTTCGTCATCGCCGCGGCTTTGATCTTCGTCCTGGGTTTCGTCTTCTTCGCTTTCGGCCTGCTCGTCGTCTTCGTCGTCTTCGCCGTCAGGGTCATCGCCCAGCTGATCGCCATAGCCCAGATCGTCGATCACCTGCCGCGAGAGCCGTGCAAAGAGGCGCTGATCCGACAAAACCTCGTCAAGGTTGTCCAGCGTGGCGCCGGCCTGCCCCTCGATGAACCCTTTCCAAAGCTCAAGCACATTATCCGCCCCCGGCGGCAGATCGCGCCCTGTCGCCAGTTGCCGGATCATATAGCCGGCAGCGACGGCCAGCGGCGCATCGGCGGCCTTGGTGATCTGGCCATAGCCGCGCCTTTCAGCCTCGGATCCGATCTTGGCATCGATATTACCCGCTGTTCCAGGCATGTCGCGCGCGCCCATCGCCTCGCAGCGGGCCGATTCCATCGCCTCGTACAGATCGCGCGCCATCTGGCCGCGCGGCTCGTAACGGTTATGGGTGGCGTCGTCGTGAAACTTGCGCCGCATCGCAAAAGCATCTGCCGTGCCGCGCGCCAGCAGCACCTCGTCGCGGGTCATCCGGCGGCTGACCTGAGGCAGGCGGACGGCATCATTGCTCATCCCCGGCGGGTCGACCGAATAACTGACCGCAAGATCGGGATCGTCGGCCAGAACGCGGGTTGCGTCGGCCAGTGCCTTTTTGAAAGGATCGGCGGGGTTGTCGTTTGGCTTCTTCATGATCAAGCTAAATCACTGCTTTGAGGTGCGGGCAAGTGGTTGGCCCGATTATTGATCGTCGCGCCCGTCAAAACGCGCTCGCGCCGCTTCGATGCGGTCCATATTGGCCAATGTCCAGTCGCCCAGCCCCTGAACCGGGACCAAAAGCTCGGCCCCCAGCTCGGACAGCGAATAATCCACCCGGGGCGGGCG
The DNA here is from genome assembly GCA_030148745.1 of Paracoccaceae bacterium. Taxonomy (GTDB): domain Bacteria; phylum Pseudomonadota; class Alphaproteobacteria; order Rhodobacterales; family Rhodobacteraceae; genus JASBSV01. Next base: position 5,515 of record JASBSV010000059.1, on the reverse strand, counting down.
CGTGGGGGTCACGGTGCGATGCACAAAACCGTCGCGTTCAAGATTGCGCAGGGTCGAGGTCAGCATCTTTTGCGATATCCCCCCGATCTGCCGCTTAAGATCGCTGAACCGCTGCGGCCCCATTCCCAAAGCGCCGATCACCAGAACCGTCCACTTGTCGCCAACGCGTTGCAACATGGCGCTGATCTGCGTGCAGTCATTAGTTTCCTGATCGTGCTGTGGTTTCATTTTTGTGCCTCCTTGAAGCGACTGCGGGCCATCAATAGGTCTGTATTCTACATGGTTTCGAATCGAAACCAAAGCAACAAAGGAGACCTTTGAAATGCCCCGTATTGCAGTCATCATCGGTTCTACACGCGACACGCGTTTTGCCGACAAACCCGCCAAATGGATCTACGAGGTTGCCTCGGCCCGCGACGATATGGAGGTCGAGATCGTCGATATCCGCGATTTTGATCTGCCATTTTTCAACGAGGCCGCATCGAACCTCTGGATGCCCAGCAGCGATCCCAATGCCGTCAGATGGCAACAGAAGATTGCGAAGTTCGATGGCTATATCTTTGTGACCGCCGAATATAACCGCTCGATTCCCGCATCTTTGAAAAACGCTCTGGATCAGGCTTATGTTGAATGGAACCACAAGCCCGCGGCGATCGTCGGCTATGGGGGGCTGGGGGCCGGGCGCGCGGTTGAGCATTTGCGCACCATCGCGGTGGAGTTGCAGATGGTTCCGGTCCGCTCGGGCGTGCATATCGCGGGCGCCGAATTCTTGAAGGTCCATCCGTTGGGTGCCAATGGCGAGATGTCTGAAATCAGCGAAGCGATCCTGCCAAGCGCCAATGCCATGCTGGACGATCTGGCCTGGTGGACCAAAGCCACCGTAGCGGCCCGTAACGCCGAGACGGCCCAGGCCGCCTGACAGGCGCCGGGCGGCTGGCCGTTAAGCCCCGGTCAGCCGCCTGCACCAATTGATGCGCCGCCCGCCGGAATAGGGCACGGCCAGATCGGCGCCGGTCATGATATCCGCAACGTCCCGCCCATCCAGAAAAAGCCGCGCGAGGATCCGCCGATAGCGGTCGCGGCCCTGCATTTCGATATGGATGGCTTTCGCGGCGGCAATCTCGGCGCGCAGCCGCGCGGTGGCATCGCGCCCACGATCCAGCTCGGCCGGACAGCGTGCCCTGTAAACCTCGGGCGCGTCGAAGCCCATAAGGCGCAGGTTCGCAACCGCGGTATCGCTGCAACGCGCCTTGACGGTGTCGCCGTCGATCACCTTGGTAATCTCGCACTGCGGCGCCGTCCGGCGCGCGGTTTGGGTTTGCGGTATATCCGAAGGCGCGGTGCAGCCGGCTATGAAGACAAACCCGGCTGCCACGACCCCGCCGGGTTTATTCAACCCAAGCTCTGGCTGGCGGCGCTTTCGGGCAGCTCTTCGTCAAAACAGCGCTGATAAAATTCGGCCACCGTCTGACGCTCAAGCTCGTCGCATTTGTTCAGGAACGACAGGCGGAAAGCATAGCCGGTGCTGCCAAAGATGCGCGCGTTTTCGGCCCAGTTGATGACAGTTCGCGGCGACATCACGGTGGACAATTCGCCGTTCATGAAAGCCGTGCGCGTCAGATCGGCCACTGTTACCATCTGGCTGACGGTTTTGCGGCCCTTGTCGGTGTTGTACTGCGGCGCCTTGGACAGCACGATTGCCGCTTCGGCGTCATGGCTGAGATAGTTCAGCGTGGCCACAAGGCTCCAGCGGTCCATCTGCGCCTGGTTGATCTGTTGCGTGCCGTGGTAAAGCCCCGTGGTATCGCCAAGGCCCACCGTGTTGGCCGTCGCGAACAGGCGGAAATAGCGGTGCGGCGTGATGATCTCATTCTGGTCCATCAGCGTCAGCTTGCCATCATGCTCAAGCACCCGCTGGATCACGAACATAACATCGGCGCGGCCGGCATCGTATTCGTCGAACACAATGGCCACCGGATTGCGCAGCGCCCAGGGCAGGATGCCTTCGTGAAATTCGGTCACCTGCTTGCCGTCGCGAAGTTTGATCGCATCCTTGCCGATCAGGTCGATCCGGCTGATGTGGCTGTCAAGGTTGACCCGGACCGTGGGCCAGTTCAGCCGCGCCGCGACCTGTTCGATATGCGTGGATTTTCCCGTGCCGTGATAGCCCTGGATCATCACCCGGCGATTGTGCGAAAACCCTGCAAGGATCGCCAGCGTGGTGTCGGGATCGAATTTGTAGGTGCTGTCGATATCCGGCACACGCTCCTGCGCCTCGGCAAAGCCCTTGACCTTCATCTCGGTGTCGATGCCGAACATCTCGCGGACCGAGATATCTTCGGTCGGTTTCAGGGTCTGGTCCATGCTATCCTCAACTTCTGCGGGCGTGTCGCGGCGGGGTGATCTGCAGCTTCCCCTGTTGCCTGATATTGCCCCGCGCTGCAAGAGGGGGGCGGGCGCAAGAAATGGCTGGCCTTCGCCGCAATCCGCCTTACAAATGAGGGTCATGACCGACGCCAGCGCCATCGAAGGGTTGATCGCCCGCACCGCCCTGAAAGACCGGGCCGCCTTCCAGGCGCTTTACGCCGCGACATCGGCGAAACTATTCGGCATTTGCCTGCGTGTGTTGAAGGACAGGGCCGAGGCGGAGGACGCGCTGCAGGAGGTCTTCGTCAAGATCTGGCACCGCGCCGACCGTTACCGCGTGACCGGCCACAGCCCGATGACCTGGCTGATCACCGTGGCGCGCAACAGCGCCATCGACCGGCTGCGCAAGCGCCCGCGTGAATCGGGTGGGGTCGATGTCGAGGATCTGGCCCTGTCCGATCCTGCTCCGGGCCCCGAGGCGCAAGCCGTGGCCAGCGGCGAGGCGGCGCGCATCGCGGGCTGTCTGGACGAGTTGGAGCAGGACCGCGCCGCGGCAGTGCGCGGGGCCTATCTGGAGGGGGAAACATATGCCGATCTGGCGCGCCGTTTCGACGTGCCGATCAACACGATGCGAACCTGGCTGCGCCGCAGCCTGATGAAACTGAAGGAGTGCCTGACCGCATGAGCGACCGGCCCGACATATCGCCAGAAGACAGCGCCGAGGCGGCGGAATACGCCCTGGGCCTGCTGTCCGAGCCCGAGCGCAGCGCGTTCGAGGCCCGGCTGGCGTCGGATGCCGATCTGCGGGCGGAGCTTGCCGCCTGGCAGTCCCGCTTCGCCGAGATCGCCATGTCCGAGGTCGAGGAGGTCACGCCGCCCGCACGCGTCGAGAAGGCGCTGCTGGATCGCCTGTTCCCGGCGCCCGAGGCGCGCCCCGGCTGGATCGCGCGCTTTGGCCTTGCGCGGCTCTACGGGGCGGTGTTCCTGCTGGCGGCATTGCTGCTTTGGGTCGTGGTCGACCTGCCACCGCGTCCGGCCTATCCGCCTGAAAACGCGGCCTATTCGGCACAGATCGCGGCCGAGGACGGCTCGCTTGTGGTGATCGCGCAATATGACGCGGCGCGCGGTGAACTCTATCTCGAGCGGCAGGAAGGGGACGCGCGGCCGGGCCGTGACCTGGAACTTTGGCTGATCGCGGGAGAGGAGGCGCCGATCTCGCTCGGCGTCCTGAACCGCGACCAGGGCCGCGAACGGCTGGCGCTTGCGCCCGAGCTGGAGACCGCCCTTTCAGACGGCGTGCTGGCGATCTCGGATGAACCGCGCGGCGGCTCTCCGACGGGGGCGCCGACCGGCGATGTTCTGGCCGTGGGGGCCGTCAGCGAAGTCTGACGATCACGCCCCGATTACGATTGCGTGAGACCGGGGCAATCGACCTGAAACTCTTTCCGGCCAATCTACGTGATTGCTCTCATGGGCCCGATCGAACGGGTCCGGAAAATGAGAACAGGAGAGATTTGTCATGATTACGAAAATGCTGAAAACCACCACCGCCGCGCTGATCCTGAGCGTCGGCGCCAGTGCCGCCAGCGCCCAATCCATGGGCAACCCGATGGTCGGCGGGGCCGAGATGTTCGCCAACCGCAACATCGTCGAGAACGCGGTGAATTCCGCCGATCACACCACGCTGGTCGCCGCCGTGCAGGCCGCGGGCCTGGTCGATACGCTGTCCGGCCCCGGCCCCTTCACCGTCTTCGCGCCCACCAACGACGCGTTTGACGAACTGCCCGATGGCCTGGTCAACGCCCTTCTGCAGGAGGAAAACCTGTCGCAGCTGCAACTGGTCCTGACCTGCCATGTGGTGGCCGCAGACGCGATGTCGGACGCCATTGCCGGCATGATCTCCAATGCCGGCGGGGCCTACCCGATCCGCACCGTGGGCGGCTGCACCATGACGGGCCGCATGGAGAACGGCAATATCGTGATCGAGGATCCGCGCGGCCGCGTGGCCACAGTGACCATCGCCGATGTCGATCAGTCCAACGGCGTGATCCACGTGATCGACCGCGTCCTGCTGCCCGCGGAAGGCTAAGGCCCGCATCCCCCTTTCCCGGCGCAAACCCGCGCCGGGGAAGGCAAACACGAGCGCCGTCTTGCCGAGCGGTTTCACATCAATGTCATCCGCGTTGAAACCCCCGCAAAGCCGCTACGTGGTTCCTCACAAGAACCGCCCGAAATGGGTGCGTTCCCAACCCCGCAGGAGAGATTTTTCATGACTACCAACTTGCTGAAAACCACCGCCGCCGCCCTGATCCTGAGCGCCGGCTCCGCCTTCGCCGCTGCCCATTCCCCCGACAACCCGATGGTGGGCGGGGCCGAGATGATGGCCGACATGAACATTATCGAAAACGCCAGCAACTCGCCCATCCACACCACGCTTGTGGCCGCCGTGCAGGCTGCGGGCCTGGTCGAGACGCTGCAGGGCGAAGGTCCGTTCACCGTCTTCGCACCCACCGATGAAGCCTTCGCGGCCCTGCCCGACGGCGTTGTCGAGATGGTGATGATGGAAGAGAACCAGGCGCAGCTGCAAACCATCCTCACCTGCCATGTGGTCGCCGACAGCGCGATGTCGGATGCGATCATGGGCATGATCGAGGATGATGGCGGCGCCTACCCGGTGGAAACCGTCGGCGGCTGCACGCTGATGGCGCGGATGGATGGCGACACGATCACGCTGGAAGATGAAAACGGCCGCGTGGCCACCGTGACGGTTGCCGATGTGCGTCAGTCCAACGGCGTCATCCACGTGATCGACACGGTGCTGCTGCCCGCCAATTAAGGGCAGGCCGCCACGTGCCCGGCGCGCGCCCCTTCGGGGCACTCTCCCATCCCCTGGGGGCGCGCGCCTCCGACCCCACCACGACAAGCCAGGAAAGGAGTTCCGACATGTTGAGACGACATTTTCTGACCACCGCCCTTGGCGCGGTCGCCTTCACCGGCTTTCCAGCCCGCGCCCAGTATGTCGAGGGCGATTTCGAAGTGACCCGAACCGAGGCCGAATGGCGCCAGATGCTGACCGATCTGGAATACCGCGTGATGCGCGAAGGCGCGACCGAGGAGCCCTATTCCAGCCCGCTGGATGCCAATTACG
>JASBSV010000056.1 GCA_030148745.1 Paracoccaceae bacterium | reverse complement strand
CTGATTGGCAGGCCGCGGGTTTGGGCGTCGCGGGCAATCTCGGCCACCATATTCAGGGCAATCGGCTTGACCGCCGGGCCGCAGTAACCGCCATGGCTTCCCTTGCCATCAATCGAAGGCTCGGGCGACATGGTGTCAAGGTTGACCGAGGTGATCGAACTGACCGTGTTGATCAATGACACCGCATCTGCCCCACCTTTCAGGGCGGCGCGCGCCGGATAGCGAATATCGGTGATATTGGGCGTCAGTTTGACAATGACTGGCATGCGAGTGTTCGCCTTGCACCAACGCGCGACCATCTCGATATACTCGGGCACCTGCCCCACGGCTGATCCCATTCCGCGTTCGCTCATCCCGTGCGGGCAACCAAAGTTCAGCTCGATCCCGTCGGCGCCGGTTTCTTCGACCAAGGGAAGGATCGCTTTCCACGCCGCCTCTTCGCAGGGCACCATGATGCTGACCACGACCGCACGGTCCGGGTAATCGCGTTTGACTGCCTTGATCTCGCGCAGGTTCACCTCAAGCGGTCGGTCGGTGATCAACTCGATGTTGTTCAACCCCAAAAGGCGGCGGTCGGCGCCATATACCGCGCCATCTCGGGGGCCATTGACGTTGACGACAGGCGGGCCCGCCTCGCCCAGTGTTTTCCAGACGACACCGCCCCAGCCGGCCTCAAACGCGCGGCGGACATTATATTCCTTGTCGGTAGGCGGCGCCGAGGCCAGCCAGAAAGGATTGGGGGATTTGATGCCTACAAATTCGGTCGTCAGATCAGCCATTGATCAGTTCCCTTCCATTTATGCCGCAGTGGATTTGGATGTCGCGGTGGGGTGCGCAGCGCAGAGGGTTCAACATAGCTTATTCATTCAGGCCGCCGTGAATATCCATCGCCGCATCCCGGCCCTCGGCAACCGCCGTCACGGTCAGATCATCACCCCCCGACGCACAGTCACCCGCCGCCCAGACACCAGCGCGCGATGTGCGGCCGCGTCCGTCAACGGCGATCTTTGTGCCGTCCAGTTTCAGGCCTTCGGGCTGGCCGCTCAACCTCTGACCGATTGCCTTGAGCACCTGATCGGCGGGCAGGCGGATCGTTTCGCCGGTGGGTTTCAGACCCGCATCGCCCTGAGTGACATACTCAAGCTCGACCTCGCGCAGGGCGCCGTTGCCGATGATGTTGCGCAAAACGACATTTTCAAGGATGCGAACACCCTTCGCGGTGGCCAGATCCTGCTCGTAACGCGATGCGCCCATCCTCTCGCGTCCGCGCCGATAGGCGATGGTGACATCCTCGGCCCCAAGCAGGCGCGACTGAACCGCGGCGTCGATCGCCGTCATACCGCCGCCGATCACAACGACGTGGCGGCCCGTGGGAAGCTTTGTCAGATCCTCGGCCTGACGCAGATCCGCGATGAAAGAGACCGCATCGCTGACGCCCGGCTTCTCTTCGCCCGATGCGTTGAGCGCGTTGACGCCCCCCAGGCCGATACCAAGCAGAACCGCATCGTAATCGCGCGTCAGATCATCCAGCGTCACATCGCGGCCCAGCGCCTTGCCGTTTTCGACCGTGATACCGCCGATCTGCATCAGCCAGTTGACCTCCTGCTCGGCGAAACCATTGGTCGATTTGTAAGCGGCGATGCCGAATTCATTCAGCCCCCCGGCCTTGGGGCGCGCATCGAGGATCACAACCTCATGACCCAACATCGCCAGCCGGTGGGCGCAGGCCAGACCAGCCGGCCCGGCACCCACCACCGCGATACGCTTGCCGGTCGGGGCAGCACGGGAGAAAGGATGCACCCCGGCCGACATAAGCGTATCCGTCGCAAAGCGCTGAAGCCGTCCGATCTCGACCGGGCGGCCTTCGGCGGCCTCGCGGACACAGGCCTGCTCACAAAGCGTTTCCGTCGGGCAGACCCGCGCGCACATGCCGCCAAGGATATTTTGCTCAAGGATTGTGCGCGCCGCCCCTTCGGCCGTGCCGGTCTGGATCTGGCGAATGAACATCGGAATATCGATCGCCGTCGGACAGGCAGTGACACAAGGGGCGTCATAACAGAAATAACAGCGATCGGCGGCCACCGCCGCTTCATGCGGCTCCAGCGGCGGATGCAGATCGGCAAAGTTCTCGCTCAGCTGCTCGGCGGTCAATCGTGCCGGAACAATGCCGGGCGTCATCGGACTGTTGGACATGAAGCACTCCGTTTTCTGTTAATCCAGCCTGCCACAGTTTTATTTTTTATCAAATGGTAAATTTTTATTTTTGTCTTTTTATCTGTATACAACCGCATTCATAGGTCTTGCTTCGCGGTATGGTTTTCGGATACGGCGGGGAAGCAGTGTCGGGAGAACCAGAGCGATCTGGTGCCGAAGGAGCAACCGCCCCGGTAAACTCTCAGGCTAAAGGACCGCGCTGCACGACTGAACTCTGGAGAGTGGTGCCACAGCACCCGCCGAAGGGATAACGATCTCAGGCGAAAGGACAGAGGGGGCATTGACGGCAGAGTTTCTGCCATAAATGCCGGACGGTCACCTGTTGCCCCGGTTTAGACGTGGAAGGGAATGGGAATGGCCGAGCTTGAACGCACCGCGCTTTACCAGCTGCATCTGGATCTGGGGGCCAAGATGGTTCCCTTTGCCGGCTATGACATGCCGGTACAATATCCGATGGGCGTGATGAAAGAACATCTTCACACGCGCGCCCATGCCGGGCTGTTCGACGTCAGCCATATGGGTCAGGTGATCCTGCGCCCCAAATCGGGCAATCTGGCCGATGCCGCGCTGGCGCTTGAATCGCTCGTGCCGGTCGATATCGCGGGTCTGAAAGAGGGCCGGCAGCGCTATGCGATGTTCACCAATGACGATGGCGGCATTCTTGACGATCTGATGGTCGCCAATCGCGGCGATCACCTGTTTGTGGTGGTCAATGCGGCCTGTAAGGCCGCCGACATCGCCCATATGCGCAAACACCTTGGCGACCGATGCGATATCGAAGAAATCACCGACCGGGCGCTTCTGGCGCTTCAGGGGCCATCGGCCGAAGCCGTCATGGCCGAAATAGCGCCCCAGACCGCGGCGATGCGGTTCATGGATGCGGCGGCATTCCCCTCGAAATTCGGCGAGCTGTGGGTTTCCCGCTCAGGGTATTCGGGTGAAGACGGTTTTGAAGTTTCGGTGGCGAACGAACAGGCGGCGGCGCTGGCCCGGGTGCTGCTCGAAATGGAAGGCGTGGCGCCCATCGGTCTGGGCGCGCGCGACAGCCTGCGGCTTGAGGCCGGGCTTTGCCTTTATGGCTCGGACCTTGATGAAACCACCAGCCCGGTCGAGGCCGATCTGACATGGGCAATTCAGAAGGTCCGGCGCACAGGCGGCGAGCGCGAAGGCCGCTTTCCGGGCGCGGCGCGGATCCTGAGCGAGCTGGAGACAGGGCCGAAACGCCTGCGTATCGGACTATTGCCCGAGGGCCGGGCGCCGATGCGGGCGGGAACCGATCTTTTTGCCGGGGAAACTGATGAAAAACCGGTCGGCCAGATCACATCGGGGGCTTTTGGCCCGTTAATCGAACGCCCGATGTCGATGGGATATGTCGAAGCCAATCATGGCGTGACAGGAACAAGGCTTTGGGGTGAAGTGCGTGGTAAACGCCTGCCCGCCACGGTGTCGGACATGCCGTTCCGGCCGGCGACCTACAAAAGATAACCAAGGGGAAAACATATGAGATACACAGAAGAACACGAATGGCTGCGCGTCGAGGACGATCTGGTCGTTGTCGGGATCAGCGAACATGCCTCTACCCAACTGGGCGATGTCGTCTTTGTCGATCTACCCGAGCCGGGCACCGAAGTGGCCAAGGACGACGAGGTTGTGGTGATTGAATCGGTCAAGGCCGCCTCGGACATCCTGGCACCGCTGGATGGCGAGATTGTCGAGGTGAACGAAACGCTCGCCGACAATCCCGGGCTGGTCAACGACGATCCCACGGGCGACGCGTGGTTCTTCAAGATGAAGGTCGAGGATCTGTCAGCGCTGGACGAGCTGATGGACGAAGCCGCCTATAAGAAATTCATCGGGTAACCCTTTGCACTGCCGAAGCGGGCCGGGCCATGCCCCGGTCTGCTGTGGGGTGTTTCGCGACAAAGAAGGAGGGGGATCATGCCCTTCACACCGACCGATTATCTGCCTTATGATTTTGCCAACCGCCGGCACATCGGGCCGTCTCCAAGCGAGATGGAGGCGATGCTGGATGTTCTTGGCGTAAGCTCTCTGGATGAGCTGATCGATCAGACCGTACCCGAAGACATCCGGCAGAAAGAGCCGCTTGATTTCGGCAAACCGATGTCCGAGCGCGAGTTGCTTTGGCACATGCGTCAGGTCGCCGCCAAAAACGAGGTTCTGAACTCGCTTATCGGCCAGGGCTATCATGGTACGGTCACCCCCCCGGTTATCCAGCGCAACATTCTGGAAAATCCCGCCTGGTACACCGCCTATACCCCCTATCAGCCCGAGATCAGTCAGGGCCGGCTTGAGGCGCTGTTGAACTTTCAGACGATGATCTCGGATCTGACCGGGCTTGAGATCGCCAATGCCTCGCTTCTGGATGAGGCAACCGCCTGCGCCGAAGCGATGGTCATGGCCGAGCGCGTGGCAAAATCAAAGGCGCGGGCCTTTTTCGTCGATGAAAACTGCCATCCCCAGAATATCGCCGTGATGCAAACCCGCGCCGCGCCTTTGGGGATCGAACTGATCGTCGGCGCGCCTGATACGCTGGAGCCCGAAAAGGTCTTTGGCGCGATTTTCCAATATCCCGGCACCTATGGCGATCTGGCTGATTTCAGCGACCCGATTGCCGCCCTTCACGACGCGCGGGCGATCGGGATCATGGTCGCCGATCCGCTGGCGCTGACGATATTGAAAGAGCCCGGCGCGATGGGCGCCGATATCGCCGTCGGATCGACCCAGCGCTTTGGCGTGCCGGTCGGGTTTGGCGGGCCGCATGCGGCCTATCTTGCCTGCCGCGACGCCTATAAGCGGTCTATTCCGGGCCGTCTGGTCGGGGTTTCGATCGACAGCCACGGCACCAAGGCCTATCGCCTGTCGCTGCAAACCCGCGAACAGCATATCCGCCGCGAAAAAGCGACATCCAACGTCTGTACCGCACAGGCCCTTCTGGCGGTCATGGCCTCATTCTATGCGGTGTTTCACGGACCCGAGGGCCTCAAGGCCATAGCGCAGCGCATCCATCGCAAGACCCTGCGCATGGCCAAGGGCCTTGAAGCGGGCGGTTTTACCGTCGAACCCAAGGCGTTTTTCGACACCATCACGGTTGATGTCGGGGCGATGCAGGGCGTGGTGTTGAAATCGGCGGTGGCCGAGGGGATCAACCTGCGCAAAATCGGCGAGACGCGGATCGGCATCACCTATGACGAAACCACCCGACGCGACACGACCGAGGCGCTGTGGCGCGCCTTTGGCATTGATCGCAAAGACGCCGATCTGACCCCCGACTACCGGGTGCCGGACGCGCTTTTGCGCACGTCGGATTATCTGGGCCATCCGGTGTTTCACATGAACCGGGCCGAGACCGAGATGATGCGCTATATGCGCCGTCTGGCCGACCGCGATCTGGCACTGGACCGGGCGATGATCCCGCTGGGCTCCTGCACGATGAAGCTGAACTCAGCCGCGGAAATGATGCCGGTCAGCTGGCGCGAGTTTTCTACGATCCACCCCTTTGCGCCCGAAGATCAGACCCTTGGCTATCAGGAACTGATCGGCGATCTGTCTGACAAGCTTTGCACGATCACCGGTTATGACGCGATGTCGATGCAGCCGAACTCGGGCGCACAGGGCGAATATGCCGGGCTTTTGACGATCTCGGCCTATCACAAGGCCAACGGCGAAGATAAGCGCAGGATCTGCCTGATCCCGGTAAATGCGCATGGCACCAACCCCGCTTCGGCGCAGATGTGCGGCATGACGGTTGTAGTCGTGAAATGCACCGATAACGGCGACATCGATCTGGTGGATTTCAGGGCCAAAGCCGAAGCGGCGGGCGATACGCTGGCTGCCTGCATGATCACCTATCCCTCAACCCATGGGGTTTTCGAAGAAACCGTGCGCGAAGTTTGCGAGATCACGCACGCCTTTGGCGGGCAGGTCTATCTGGACGGCGCGAATATGAACGCCATGGTCGGATTGGCAAAGCCCGGCGATATAGGCTCTGACGTCAGCCACCTGAACTTGCATAAAACCTTTTGCATCCCACATGGCGGCGGTGGCCCCGGCATGGGTCCGATTGGCGTCAAGGCGCATCTGGCCCCCTATCTGCCCGGCCACCCGGAAACCGGCGGAAGTCAGGGGCCGGTTTCGGGCGCGCCCTTTGGCTCACCCACCATTCTGCCGATCAGCTGGGCCTATGTGCTGATGATGGGCGGCGCGGGCCTGACGCAGGCGACCAAGGTTGCAATCCTGAACGCCAATTACATCGCCAAACGGCTTGAGGGGGCTTATGACGTGCTGTTCAAAGGCACCCATGGCCGGGTTGCGCATGAATGCATTCTTGACACCCGCCCGTTCGAAGCCAGCGCCCATGTCACCGTCGACGATATCGCCAAGCGGCTGATCGACCACGGCTTTCACGCCCCGACGATGAGCTGGCCGGTGGCGGGTACGCTGATGGTTGAACCGACCGAAAGCGAAACCAAGGCCGAGCTTGACCGATTCTGTAACGCGATGCTTGAGATACGCGAAGAGATCGACGCCATCGCATCAGGCCAGATCGACGCCGAAAACAACCCGCTTAAAAACGCGCCCCATACAACCAACGATCTGGTGGCCGAATGGGACCGCCCCTATAGCCGCGAGCAGGGCTGTTTTCCCAAAGGGTCCTTCCGTGTCGATAAATACTGGCCCCCGGTCGGCCGGATCGACAATGTCTATGGCGACCGTCACCTTGTCTGCACCTGCCCGCCGCTTGAGGACTATCTGGACGCGGCCGAGTAATGCCAGAGACCCTGATCCTGCGAAAACCGCTTTTCAGCATGATCAGGGTCACATGTTCTGCTAGCGGGATCCTATGACCGCGCGTTTCAGGATCCCAAACGATCAGGCCCGGCTGCTGTTTCTTGACCGCCACGGCCTTGCAACAAACACCGGCGGCCCGGCCAGGGGCGCCGATCTTGCCGGTGTTATCCGCGCCCTCGGCTTTGTTCAGATCGACAGCATCAACACCGTGGAACGCGCCCACCACATGATCCTGTCCAGCCGCCGGCAAAGATATCGCAGCGCGAATCTAGCCCCGCTGCTGGAACGCGATCGGCAGGTTTTCGAACACTGGACGCACGATGCCTCGATCATTCCGATGGAGTTTTTTCCGCATTGGCGCCTGAGGTTTCGCCGCGACGCCGAGCGGCTTCGGCAGCGCTGGAAGAACTGGCAAAGACATGGGTTCGAAGAGAAATTCGATACTGTTCTTGCCCAAATCGCAAAACATGGGCCCTGCTGCTCGGCCGACGTGGGCAAGGATGAAAAACGCAGCAAGGGCGGATGGTGGGACTGGCACCCCTCAAAAACCGCGCTTGAATACCTTTGGCGCACGGGCCAGATCGCGGTGACCCGGCGCGAGGGGTTTCGCAAGGTGTACGATCTGACGGAAAATGTCATTCCCGCCGCGACGCTTGCCACCCGGTTCGGCGAAGATCAGACAATAGATTGGGCCTGCCGCGCGGCGCTGGAGCGGCTTGGCTTTGGCACCGCCGGCGAAATCGCCGCCTTTTGGGACCTTGTGACCCCGGCAGAGGCTTCCCGGTGGTGTGCCCGCGCCCTTGCCGCCGGGCAGATTGAAGAGGTCGAGGTCGGGATGGCGAATGGATCACCGCCGCGCGCGTCATTTGCACTGGCCGATCTGCCCGCCCAGCTGGATAAGCTGACAGAGCCGCCCGCCCGCATCCGTATCCTCAGCCCCTTTGACCCAGCGCTACGTGACCGCAGGCGCGCCCTGCGCCTTTTTGGGTTCGACTATCGGATCGAGGTTTTCGTCCCTCAGGCGCGCCGGAAATACGGATATTACGTTTTCCCCGTGATCGAAGGCACAAGGATGATCGGGCGTATCGACATGAAATCGCGCCGCGACAGCGAAACACTTCACGTGCGTGCCTTTTGGCCCGAACGCGGGATCGCCTTGGGAAAAGGGCGGCAGGCCCGGCTGATGGCCGCGCTTGAGCGTACCGCCCGCCTGAGCGGCGCCGCGGAAATCGCTTTTCAAAAGGATTGGCTTCGCCCGCCGATGGATGGCTGATAGTGTAGATGATAGAACTCTATCATCCGGCGGAGATATGGCATGGCAAAACGCCCGACACTTTCCGATATCGCGCGAGAGGCACAGGTGGGTGTGGCAACCGTTGACCGGGTCCTCAGCGGGCGCACCCGCGTCAGGCCAGAGACCGCTGAACGTGTATACCGCGCGGCACAAAAGATCGGTTATCACGCGGCGGGGCTGATCGGCCAGCGATTGAATGCCGATGCGCCTGCAGTTCGGTTAGGATTTGTTCTGAACAAGGAAAAACAATCGTTCTATCGCGCCCTTTCCGAAGAGATCGAGACCGCCGTGCGGGCGCTCGACACCGTGCGCGGCTCGGCCATAATCCGGTTTGCCCCCTCGCAATCACCCGGCGATATCAAGGCGCTGATGTTGCAGATGCGCGGCCAGGTCGATGCTATCGCGGCGGCCTCGGTCGATCATCACACGATCACCGAAACGGTGCAGGAGCTGAAAGAGGCGGGGATCCCGACCTTTGCCCTTCTGAACGATTTCGCGGCCGGGGTCAGGCATAGTTATGTGGGTCTGAATAACCTGAAAACAGGTCGGATTGCCGCGTGGATGACAGCAACAGCCGCCCGCCCAGGCAGCAAGATCGCGGTCTTTGTCGGCGGCCACCGCTGGCACGGTCATGCGCTCAGAGAGACAGGATTTCGCAGTTATTTCCGCGAACATGCGCCGCAATTTGATATCCTCGATACGCTGGTCAATCTTGAGACCCGGCAACTGACCTATGAGGCAACGCTAAGCCTTTTGGCGCGCCATCCCGATCTTGGCGGGCTTTATGTCGCCGGTGGCGGGATGGAGGGCGCAATCGCGGCGCTGCGCGAGGTTCGTGCATCGGGGGAAGTCGCGCTTATCGTCAACGAACTGACGCCCGAATCGCGCGCGGCCCTGTCGGACCGCTATGCCACGATGGTGATGTCCACGCCGCTGGCGGATGTCTGCGGCGATCTTGTACAGCTTATGGCAAGCGCAGTTCGCGCAGGGGTAAGCCAGATCGCTGCACAGCATTTTCTGGAGCCGCAGATTTTCACGCCCGAGTCGTTTTGATAGATTTCTATCATCGACACTCATCCGATTAACTCAGAAATGATGTGAATGGCGCCCTCCGACGTTGACCGGATGGCGGGTTTGGCCCAGCGTAGAAATCGCATTCGCAAGCCAGGGGGGTGGTTAAATGGAGATGAGCTTTGCCGTGCTGGGCGCCGGACGCATCGGTCAGGTGCACGCCGAGGTCATAGCGGCCACCCCGGGCGCACGTCTGGCGGCGGTGGCCGACCCGATCGCCGCTGCGGCGCAACGCCTGTCCGATGCCTATGGCAGCGACATCCGCAGCATAGACGAGATCGAGGCCGCCGATGATATCGAAGCGGTCATCATCTGCACCCCCACCAACACACATGCCGATCTGATCGAGCGGTTCTGCCGCGCCGGCAAGGCCGTTTTCTGCGAAAAGCCGGTGGATCTGAGCCTTGAGCGGGTCAAAACCTGCCTTGGCGTTGTGAAAGAAACCGATGGCAAACTGATGGTGGGGTTCAACCGGCGCTTTGACCCTGACTTCAATGCGCTGAGGGCCGCAATCGATCAGGGCCGCATCGGCGCCGTGGAAATGGTCACGATCACCAGCCGCGATCCCGGCCCTCCGCCTTATGACTACATCAAAAGCTCGGGCGGGATTTTGCGCGATATGACCATCCACGACTTTGACGTCGCCCGCTGGATGCTGGGCGAAGAGGTTCAGACGGTCATGGCGGCGGGCAGCGTCCTTGTTGACCCCAATATCGGCAAACTAGGCGATTTCGACAGTGTGAACATCGTCCTGCGAACCCCGAGCGGCAAGCAATGCACAATCACCAATTCGCGCAGGGCCAGCTATGGTTATGACCAGCGTATCGAGGTCCACGGCTCGGACGGCAGCGCGGCGGCGCGCAATACGCATGAAGCCAATATCGAGATCGCGGGCAGCGCCGGATATCATCGCCCGCCGCTCCTGAATTTCTTCATGACCCGCTATAAAGCGGCTTATGCCGCTGAAATCGCGGCGTTCATAGAGGCGGTTCAAAGCGGGGGGCCAATGCCGACAACCGGGCACGACGGATTGATGGCACTTGCGCTGGCCGAGGCGGCGCTGGCATCGATCGGGGACGAACGCGTTGTGAATATGTCCGAATTTCTGGACTGAGACAGGCGGCGATGATGACCAAGGTTCAGGAACAATGGTGTGCATCCCGCGCGGGCGACTGGCCGCGGATGCGGGTTTTTGCCTTTGATCACCGGCTTCAGTTCGAACAGATGGAGGGCGCGAGCCCCCGGAAAATCGGCGCCTTCAAGGCGCTTTGCCTGCGGGCGGCAAAAAAGGTGGCGGATGGCCGGCCCGGTTACGGCATCCTGTGTGATGGGCGGCTGGGCGGTGATGCCCTGAAACAGGCCACGGGCGGGGATCTGTGGATCGGGCGGCCGCTGGAATGGCCGGGATCGCGCCCCCTGACGCTGGAGCCTGAAGCGGGCAGCGATTTCGAAGGTCTGGCCGCCTGGCCCAAAAGCCATGTGGTGAAGCTTTTGTGCTTTTATCACCCACAGGATCCCGCGCAGATGAAGGCGCAGCAGGAGCAGACGGTCACCGATCTTTTTCTGGCGACCCGGCGGCATGGCCTGGAATTTCTGCTGGAGGTTATTCCGTCGAAAGTGGGACCTGTGGATGAGACGACAACGCCCCGGATTATCCAGCGCTTTTATGATCTGGGCGTCTTTCCCGACTGGTGGAAGCTGGAACCCTTCAGAACCGATGCGGCATGGCGCGCGGCCTGCGAAGCGATCGAAAAAAACGATCCGAACACGCGCGGGATCGTGGTTTTGGGGCTGGATGCGCCGGCGGAGGATCTGTGCGATAGTTTTGCGTTGGCGGCGAAACACCCGCTGGTCAAAGGATTTGCCGTCGGTCGGACAATTTTCGCGGACACCGCGCGCCGGTGGATGCTGCAAGAGGTCGATGACGATAGCGCGGTGGCCACGATGGCGCGTAACTTCGATCGTCTGTGTGACGTCTGGGACAGCGCCCGAGTATTTAGCAAAGGAGAACCCTCATGAAGACGATCCGGTTGACCGCCGCTCAGGCGATGGTTCGTTATCTGGCCGCACAGAAGAATGAGGATGGAGACATATTTCTGGCCGGGGTCTGGGCGATCTTTGGCCATGGCAATGTTGCCGGTCTGGGCGAGGCGCTTTATGGCGCACGCGACGCCCTTCCCACCTATCGCGGCCATAATGAGCAAAGCATGGCCCATGCGGCCATCGCTTATGCCAAACAGCTGGGCAGGCGGCGGGCGATGGCGGTGACATCTTCGATCGGGCCGGGGGCGACCAATATGGTGACGGCGGCCGCGCTGGCCCATGTGAACCGCTTGCCGGTTCTTTTCATTCCGGGCGATGTCTTTGCCACGCGCGGGCCCGATCCGGTGTTGCAGCAGGTCGAAGATTTTGGCGACGGGACGGTCAGCGCCAATGATTGTTTTCGCCCGGTAAGCCGGTATTTCGACCGGATCTCGCGGCCCGAGCATTTGTTGACCGCGCTCCCGCGCGCGATGTCGGTCATGACCGACCCGGCCGCTTGCGGGCCGGTGACGCTTGCCTTTTGTCAGGATGTCCAGGCCGAAGGCTATGACTGGCCCGAGGCGTTTTTTGAGCCCCGCGTCTGGCATCAACGCCGGATCGGGCCCGATCAGGGTGAGCTGGAAGCGGCGGCGCGGGCGCTTGGCGCCGCATCGGCGCCGGTGATCCTTGCCGGCGGCGGAGTTCATTATTCAGGTGCAACAGAGACCCTGTTGGGCTTTGCTGAGGCGCATCAGATACCTGTGGTCGAGACGCAGGCCGGCAAATCGGCCCTGCCGTGGGATCACCCGCTGAATTTCGGGCCTGTTGGCGTGACGGGCACCTCCAGCGCCAACAGAATTTGCGAGGTGGCCGATGTCGTGTTGGGTGTTGGCACCCGGTTTCAGGATTTCACAACCGGAAGTTGGGACCTTTTCAAAAACCCCGAACGCAAGCTGATTTCGCTGAATGTGGCGGCTTATGATGCGATGAAGCACGGGGCGACGGCGCTTTTGAGCGATGCGCACCGCGGGCTTGAAGCGCTGAGCGGGGCTTTGGGCGACTTCAAGGCAAAGGCGCCCGATCACAAGCTGAAATCGGATTGGTTCGCGGCGGTCGATCCTTTGACCGAAGCCCCCGAAGAGGGCAACGCCCTGCCGACCGATCAACAGGTGATTGGCGCCGCGCAGCGTTTTGCCGGCCCCGACACCGTGGTGATGTGCGCCGCCGGGACGATGCCGGGCGAGTTGCACAAGCTGTGGAAGGCACCGCGTCCGGGCGCGTATCATATGGAATACGGGTTTTCCTGCATGGGCTATGAGATTGCCGGCGCGATGGGTATCAAAATGGCCCAGCCTGATCGTGACGTTTTGTGCATGATCGGCGATGGCAGCTATATGATGATGAACTCGGAACTGGCGACTGCTGTTACGATGGGCATCAAATTCACCATGATCATAACCGACAACCGCGGCTTTGGCTGCATCAACCGGTTGCAGGTGGCCACCGGGGGGGCAGAATTCAACAACCTTCTGGATACGGCGCATCATGTGAACCCCTCGCAGATCGATTTTGTTGCGCATGCCGCCTCGATGGGGGCTGAGGCGGTCAAGGCCGGCTCAATCGCGGAACTTGAGGCGGCGCTGAAGCGTTCTAAAGAGGCAAAGGGACCATTTGTGGTTGTGATTGACACCGATCCATATCCCGTCACCCCCGATGGGGGCCATTGGTGGCAGGTTGCAGTGCCCGAAGTGTCGGAACGTGAAACTGTCCGGCAGGCGCGCGCGGAATATGAAGAGGCGCTTGCGAAAAGGAATGAGAGATGACCCTTTTTGGGACCAATCCGATCGCGTGGTCAAATGACGACGATCAGACGCTGGGTGCGCATATTCCGCTGGAACAGTGCCTCAAAGAGGCCGCGCAGATCGGGTTTGACGGAATTGAGAACGGGCATAAATTTCCCTGGGACGCGGGCGAGCTGAAACAGACGCTTGCGCCGCATGGGCTTCGGTTTATCTCGGCCTGGTATTCGCTGAACCTTTTGACACGGCCGGTTGCGGATGAGAAAGAGGCGCTTCAGCCGCATCTTGACCGGCTCAAGGCGATGGGCTGCGAGGTTTGCATCGCCTGCGAGACCTCTAACGCGATACATGGCGACGATGGGAAACCCTTAAGCGCGCGGCCGGTGTTGCCCGACGCCGATTGGGCCGAATTTGGCGCCAAGGTGGAAGAGATCGCGGCCTTCACAGCGGCGCAGGGTCTGACCCTTGTCTATCACCACCATATGGGCACCATTGTCGAGACCCCGGACGAGATTGACCGCTTCATGGCGGTGACCGGGCCCTATACGCGCCTTTTGTTCGATACCGGCCACTGTTATTTCGGCGGCGGCGATCCTGAGGTCGTGCTGGAGCGGCACAAAGACAGGCTGTCGCATTTTCATGCCAAGAACGTGCGCCCCGATTTGATGCGTCAGGTGCGCGATCAGGGATTGTCGTTTCTTGAGGCGGTGCGGCGCGGGGTTTTCACCGTGCCGGGCGATCCGCAGGGTGCCGTTGCGTTTGAGCCTTGTTTGGCGATCGCAGCAAAGGCCGGATACGATGGCTGGCTTGTCATCGAGGCCGAGCAGGACCCCGATCAGAGAAACCCCTTTGAATATCAGTCGCTGGGTCTGGACAGTCTTAAGAAGATGGCAGCCAAAGCCGGGTTGAGATATTCCAGTGGCGGCGGCACGTAAAACCAAGGGGCGATAAATTGGCCGATCTGCTACGCAAACCCATCGCGACGACGGGAAAAATTCATGACATCACACCGCAAAGCGCCGGCTGGGGCTATGTCGGATTCTCGCTTTATCGGCTGAAAAATGGCGAAACAGTCTCTGAATCGACGGACGAACGCGAGGTGATCCTGGTTCTTGTCGAAGGCAAGGCCGAGATTGAGGGCGCCGGGCGAGATTTTGGCGTGATCGGCGATCGGATGGATGTTTTCGAAAAAACCCCACCGCATTGCGTCTATCTGCCGAACGGCGCGCAGTGGTCGGCCCGGGCGGCCACCGATTGCACGCTTGCCGTTTGTTCCGCGCCGGGCCATGGCGGTCACGAGGCCCAGATCATCGGCCCGGCCGGTATTTCCCTTCAGGAGCGCGGGAAAGGCAACAACAAGCGTTTGATCAACAATATCGCGATGGAAGAGCGTGACGTCGCCGACAGCCTTCTGGTAACCGAAGTGTTTACCCCCGCCGGGCATTGGTCATCTTATCCGCCGCACCGGCATGATGAGGATGATTATCCCAACATGACCTATCTGGAGGAAACCTATTACCACCGCCTGAACCCCACGCAGGGCTACGGGCATCAACGGGTCTGGACCGAAGATGGATCGCTGGATGAAACCATGTCCGTTTCAAACCATGATGTGGTCTTGGTGCCGCGCGGGCATCACCCCTGCGGCGCTCCCTATGGATATGAGATGTATTATCTGAACGTCATGGCCGGGCCGCTGCGCAAATGGCGGTTCAGGAACCACCCCGATCACAACTGGATTTTCGAGCGGGACAGAGACTAATCCCTATCAAAACGCCTGATCCTTGACCGCCTGCATCGACACATGGGTCGAGGTGCTGCCGACATACGGCAGTGATGAGATCGTTTCGCCCAGAACGCGCCGGTAATCATGGATATCCTGACTTCGGACCTTCAGAAGATAGTCAAAGGCGCCGGCGATCATGTGGCATTGTTCGATCTCGGAAACTTTGCGCACCTCGGTATTGAAGGCGTTCAGGGCCGCTTCGGTGGTGTCGGTCAGCTTTACCTCGACAAAAGCAACATGATCACGGCCCAGACGGGCAGGATCAAGAACCGCGCGAAAGCCGCGGATAAACCCGTCATCCTGAAGCCGCCGCACCCGTACCTGACAGGGGCTTTTTGATAAACCGACCCGCGCGGCAAGATCCGTAATCGAAATCCGGCCGTCGGTGGAAAGGATCTCAAGTATCTTAGAATCAAAGACGTCGATTTTCCTGTCAGATGATTCCATTTGATACTTATTCCTGCTGTTTTAGCAATTAACGGTCCTTTATACATGTAATTGGCATGATTTCAAAGAACTTATCTTTTCGTGTTATGCTAAGTCCCGTGCATCATCTTTCGCAGGATCACAGATGCCCACACCTCTTGCCCAGCTCCGCCAGTCCATTCGCCATGCGCATCTTGGTGACGACACCAGAATTCTGAACCAGATGGCAAAAGCCGCGCCTGTTTCCGAAGAGACACGCCAAAGGGCCAGCGCCCAGGCTGCCGATCTGGTGCGCGAAATCCGGTCGCAGAAATCGCCCGGTCTGATGGAGGTTTTTCTGGCCGAATACGGTCTTTCAACCAGCGAAGGCATAGCCCTTATGTGCCTTGCCGAGGCTCTGCTGCGGGTGCCCGACGCCAGCACCATCGACGCGCTGATCGAGGACAAGATTGCGCCTTCGGCCTGGGGTGAGCATCTTGGTCACTCCAGCTCGCCTCTGGTCAATGCCTCGACCTGGGCGCTGATGCTGACGGGCAAGGTTCTGAAAGACAGCGACGAAGGCCTGCCTTCGGTCCTGCGCCGCGCCGTCAAACGGCTGGGCGAGCCGGTGATAAGGCGCGCGGTGCAGCGCGCGATGAAGGAACTGGGCCATCAGTTTGTACTGGGTGAGACGATTTCTCAGGCCCTGACGCGCGGGCGGGGCAAGATGAAACAGGGCTTCACCTATTCCTATGACATGCTGGGCGAGGCGGCGCTGACCATAGCGGACGCGCAGGTGTTTCTGACCTCGTATCACGAGGCGATCCGGGCCCTTGCGCCAAGCTGCACTGCGGGGGCGGTTCGGCACAATCCGGGTGTATCGGTTAAACTTTCGGCCCTGCATCCCCGCTATGAGGCCTCGCAAAGCGGGCGCTGCGTGCCCGAGTTGAGTGAAACGCTGCTGGGGCTTTGCCGTGCGGCCAAGGGCGCCAATATGGGGCTGAATATCGATGCCGAGGAATCCGAGCGGCTGGAGCTGTCGCTGGATATAATCGAAAACGTCCTTGGCCATCCCGATCTTGCCGGATGGGATGGCTTTGGCGTGGTGGTTCAGGCCTTTGGCAAACGGGCGATGCCGGTCATCGACTGGCTCTATGCGCTGGCCCGCCGGCATGATCGGAAAATCATGATCCGGCTTGTGAAGGGCGCCTATTGGGATCGTGAGATCAAACGCGCCCAAGTCGAAGGCCTGACAGGCTTTCCGGTGTTCACAAGCAAACCTGCAACCGACGTGGCCTTTATCCATTGCGCGCGCCATCTGCTTGATCTGACCGACCGGATCTATCCACAGTTCGCCACCCATAACGCCCATACCGTCGCGGCGGTTCTGGCGATGAACCCGGCGCCCGAAAGTTTCGAATTTCAGCGCCTGCACGGCATGGGCGAGGCGCTGCATGATCGGGTCAAGGCCGCCGCCGGGACGGCTTGCCGGATCTATGCGCCGGTCGGGGCGCATCGCGATCTTTTGGCCTATCTGGTGCGGCGCCTTCTGGAAAACGGCGCAAACAGTTCTTTTGTCAATCAGATCGTCGATACCGATGTCCCGCCCGAGGTTGTAGCCGCCGATCCTTTTGCAAGGATGGACAGCACACGGCCCATCGTCACGCCACCATCGGCGCTGTTTCACCCGCGCGTAAACTCGCGCGGGCGGGATATCGCGGACCCTGCCGATCTGGCCAAGATAGAAGCGGGGCGGCGTCCGTTTCTTGGGAAGCAATGGGCCGCCGGCCCGATATTGGCGGCGCCTGCACGGCCCGGGGCATCCGAACCCGTGCTTAACCCCGCCGATGCCTCAGACCGCGTTGGCACGGTGGCAAATGCCACGCCAGAGGATCTTGAAAACGCGCTGGGTTCGGCAGAAATCTGGGACGAATCCGGCGAAAAACGCGCCGCAACGCTGCGCCGGATCGCTGACCTTTATGAAGAGAACTTTGGTGAATTTTTCACGGTTCTGGCGCGTGAGGCGGGCAAGACCCTGCCCGATTGCATCAGCGAATTGCGCGAGGCGGTCGATTTCCTGCGCTATTATGCCGATGAGATTCAGCGCGCTGATGCCGCCGCGCCGCGCGGCATCTTTGGCTGCATTTCGCCGTGGAATTTCCCGCTGGCGATTTTTACCGGCCAGATTGCGGCGGCTTTGGCGGCGGGAAATGCCGTCATTGCCAAACCCGCAGAAACAACGCCAATCACCGCATGGATTGCGATCGGCCTGTTTCACCGCGCGGGCGTTCCTGCCGCCGCGCTTCAGCTTTTGCCGGGGTTGGGTCCCCAGATTGGCGCCGGTCTGTCCGCCGACCCGCGTGTTGCGGGCCTTGCCTTTACCGGTTCCACCCGCACGGCGCAGGCGATCAACCGCAATATGGCCGACGCCCTTGACCCTGCCGCACCGCTGATCGCCGAAACCGGCGGGCTGAATGCGATGATCGTCGACAGCACCGCCCTGCCCGAACAAGCGGTTCGTGACATTCTGACCTCGGCCTTTCAGTCCGCCGGCCAGCGCTGTTCGGCGCTGAGGATCCTTTATGTTCAGGAGGATGTCGCAGGCCCGTTCCAAAAGATGCTGTTTGGCGCGATGGATGCTCTGACGCTTGGATCACCGCTTGAAATCGCCACCGATGTCGGGCCTGTGATCACAAACGACGCGCAGGCCGCCATCCAGGGCTATATCGACGAAGCAGGCGGGCAGGGACGGCTGTTGAAGCAGCTAAGCGCGCCGAAAGACGGTTTTTTTGTCGGCCCCGCTGTGATCGGCGTGGACGGGATCGATGATCTGGAGGGCGAGGTTTTTGGCCCCGTCCTGCATTTTGCGACCTATAAGGCGGGTGATCTGGGCCGGGTTGTCGATACGATCAACGCCCGGGGCTTTGGCCTGACCTTCGGGATGCATTCTCGGATCGACGACCGGGTCGAAAAGGTCACCTCGCGCGTGCGGGCCGGTAATATCTATATCAACCGAAATCAGATCGGCGCGGTCGTCGGCTCGCAACCTTTCGGTGGCGAGGGGCTGTCGGGCACAGGGCCCAAGGCCGGCGGGCCCGATTACCTTGGCCGCTTTGTGGCGGTGCCAAAGGGCCGGTCAGGCCCTGCCGCGGGTGGCGCTGAGGTGGATGTGGGGCAGGTTCAGGCGGCGATCGACGCCCTGCCAGAAGGGCGCGCGCCACTGACGAGCGTCTCTTTGCCCGGGCCGACGGGCGAATCCAACCGCCTGTCAAGCTTTGGGCGCGGGCGGGTCCTCTGTCTGGGCCCCTCGGCTGCAGCTGCGCAGGAGCAGGCGGCGCAGGCTGTCAAATCCGGCTGCGCGGCATTGCAGATCGCGCCCGGCGCTACGGGGGATTTCTCCATTGATGGCGTCTTGCGGCGCGAAGAGCTGGTAACGCTGAACGGCTTTGCTGCTGTGGCCCTCTGGTCCGGCCCCGATGACATGCGGAAGGCGCGGCAGGCTCTGGCCCGGCGCGAGGGTGCGATCCTCCCGCTTCTGGCCGAGGCCCGGATCGCGCCCGGCTGCCGGGTTGAACGCCACGTCTGCATCGACACGACGGCGGCAGGCGGCAATGCTGCCTTGCTGGCCGGTCACGAGTTTGATTAAAGCCTTCGCGTTAAACACAAAACGCTTTAGGCGCCCGGCGGGTCAGGCATTGCCCGCGCCCAGATAGATCCGCCGCGCCGCTCTTACCCAGAAAGCGGGGGTGACATCCTCGCGATATAATGTCTGCGGCCCCGGCGTGGTGGGCGCAATCGTCAGGCTCTGCCGGGCCGCGCGAAGCCGTTTTTCAAGCCGCCGGTTCAGCGGCGCGAAATGCTTTTTCAGAATCGCAAGCTCGGCCCGGGTGAAAAGGCATGTCTCGCGCTCCTTTCCGAACTCAAGATCAAAGGCAGTTTCACAGGCCGCGAAAAGGCCGGCATTTGCCGGGTGCCCGCCGGCAATCGCAAAGCCGGCCCAGACCGGAAGCGCCCGGGCCGAAACGTTGGATATCCCGCCATTCACGGCCCGCAGGTCATCTGCGGCCAGCGATGCGCTGATGGCATCCAGAACCATGGCGATAATCCCGCCCGGCCCTCGGCGGGCGCTGTCATAGTCGTAAAAGCATATTTCCTGTGGCGCGAAACCGGTCAGAAGCTGATCATAGAGCAGGCCATAATCGCACCACAGACCATCGATCATATGCGTATTCCGCGCGGTTTCGATCAGGGCCGGCGGACGCTCGGGCACCCGGCCGCGGGCGATTTCAACATAGACCGATTGCAGAAACTGCCATTGGTCGCGCAAAAAACAGATGATCTGAACGCTGTCGAACCTGTCGGCAATGTCACGCAGCTGCGTGATGTCGACCCGGCCGCCGATACCGCCGCCGCGCGAAAACTCCTCACTCGACAAAAACAGGGTCTGATCGGTGCCCGCTATCTCATCGGCGAGCTGGCGAAAGGTGCCGATACCGCCCCCCTCAAGGCGGTAGGGCGCCGGCAGGGCAAGCCAGTCGGTCAAAAGGCCATGATGCCCGGTATGGGCGCCCAGCGCGGGATAGATGATACCATGCTCGGCCAAAAGCCCGCGGTTGGCGTGAAAGCTGTCCTGAAGCGCGGTCGTGCCCGTCTTGTGGGTGCCGATATGCAGAACCAGTCTAGCCATTTCCAAAAACCTCGCGCAGGGCGTCAAGGGACAGGGTGCCAAAGGCCTCACTAGGCTCTAACATTGCCTTTTCGGCCCATTCGTTCCACGCGTTGATAAACAGCTCCTGTCGGTAAGAGCCCGCCAGACGATGTTTCTGCACATCCCTGAGCCAGCGCCGAAAACTGGCCGGGTTGGCGCCATGGGCGATATGCGCCCTGGGCCCGCGCCGGGCGGTATTGTCCCAGCTGGGCATGACCCCGGCGATTGTGTTGTCGGGCAGGGCATTGCGGTATTTTACAGAACACGCCCGCCGGGCCACGGCGTTGTAATCATAGATCAGCCCGGAAAACCCGGGCACCGGCGCATTTCCCGGCCCCATCCGGTTGCCCGATGCCGCGCCGAACAGGTAATCGTCACCCTTGACCAGGCCATGTGGCGGCATTTCGATCCAGAAATCGAACAGCTCTCGCTTCAGGGGGTTCTTGCCTTTGATGTGAAAACAGACCGCGCCAAGCTCAACCTCACCCACACCGGCCTCGCGCCATGCCTGCCGCATCCGCGCGACGCTTTGGCCAGGCGCCGGCATATCTTCGGGCCGATAGATGACAAAACGGGGGCGCTTGCCGTCGGGGCGCTGATACCGCGCATCGCGCATATATGGCAGGCTCGAGGCGACAATCCCCTTTTCAAAGCCCTCGCCATAGCTTTGATTCAGCAGAACCTCACCGCTCAACCCGTCCCAGTTGCGCCGCCAGCTTTCGTTCGCCCAGCACAGGTAAAAGGGAAAGTCGATTTCGGGCCGGCGCAGCAGCCGGTCCAGCGGCTGTTCCAGAACCCTGCGGCCATCGAACCAGTAGTGATAGACACAAAATGCGTCGATCCCGGCGGATCGGGCCAGAGCGGTCTGTGTGCCCATCACCTCGCTCACGCGCAGGTCGTAATAGCCCAGATCCGCAGGGCGCGCCGGCTGAAGATGGCCGGGATACATTGATGTTGTCGCAAGCGCGGCCCGCCATTCGGTATAACCTTTGCCCCACCAGACGTCGTTTTCGGGGATCGGGTGAAACTGCGGCAGGTAAAAGGCCGAGGTGAAGCGGGGCCTGATCCGGGCCGCCTCACCCGTCTTTTGCGGCGCCGTGCCCAGTTCCGAGGTTTGCAATATCTTCTGACCGGCAGCGGCGGCAAATGTGCCGATAGCGCGCTCGAATGAATGTGCCAGAGTGCCGTCAACCTGGCCACGCTCGGGCGCAAAGCTCTCTTCGGTCAGAGCGAGCGAACGGATCATACCCAGTGCCAGCGGTTTGATCCAATAGATCGAACCGGCCGGAAAGCTCAGCATGTGATCGGTCGTATTCAGCTCAACCCGGCGCAGCAGATCCGCCGCCCCCTGCCGGTTACTGCCCCACCATTGCGATCCGCTGTAACATTGGCCATCTGCCACCCAGAAGGCCACATCGGGATCATCAAGAAACGCGCGAAGTTTCGGCTTCAGCCCCCGGCGCGGCAGAACGCCGTCGATCAGGTGCCGCCGCCAGCTTTGGCCATCAGGCCGATGCGGTGATTTCTTGGTATGGATCTTGCAAACCGCCTTGTATCCGTCGAAGGCGCCGGCGTTGATCAGGGTCACAAATGGCAGGATATCGCGCCCCCGGTTGGGCAGCGCCGTTACAAAGGCCTGTGGAAACTGCGCCCGGATCGATTTTATCAGCCGGGCGGTGCTGGGCCCCCGCCAGGTAACGGTGACGAAAAGATCGTGATCGATATCCAGCGTTGTCAGCCGCGCGGCAAACTCCTCCCACAGGTCGGGATAGAAGATATGGGCCAGTACGGCGACCTCGGCCCGGGCGCGGGCAGGATCGAACCGCAAAACAGGCATTTCCATTTCGGGCAGCGGATCGCCCAGTGACAGGGCGTTGGTCGGCCGCGCCTCGCTGTGGCCGCGCAGAAGATAATGCAGAAACGGGCGCAACCCGCTTTCGGCCACATCGGGATTTAACCGAAGATAGGCGGGCGGCGAAAACTGCGGATTTGGCTGAAGCCCCATCGCCTCGCCCTGAATGATAAAATGGCGCAGGGGGAAAAAATGGTAAATCGGGTGAAGCCCCGGATGCGCCCCGCGATAGAAAATAGGGTCAAACAGGCCGCTTTTATGTGCCCGCCAGAGATAGCGCATTTCGCCCGGACCCAGAAACAGCAGCCGCAATGCTTTGGCAAGGCGTGACCAACGGGGACCCAAGGACGGCATTCTGCACCTTCTCACTTTCGCTGATTCCTGCGCTTGAATCTAAGAAGCCGCGGTTAATCGAACATTGAGAGGGCAAAGCGCCCTAAGCCTCGCTCAACAGTGCGCGGGCGTGACGGCGCAGAAAGATCAGCGCCAGCACCAGACAGACCCCCGCCACCGCCAGAACATATCCGGCATCGGCGAACCCGGCGTCATAGGTGGGGTAAATACCGGCGCGCACGAAGGCCACGACATGCACCAGCGGGTTAAGCCAAAGCCAGCCCGCTACAGGCATCGGCACCAGTTCGGGCAGAAACAGAACCCCCGAGACGATAAAAAGAGGCCGGTTCAGGATCGACCACAGCCTTTCCCAGACCGGAAACATTTCGAATAGAAATGCATTGAGGCTGCCGATTGACAGGCCAAGCGTGGCGGCAAGCGCCAAGCCCTGAACCAGCGGGATCATGTCCACCGGAACCATCCGCCCGGCGCGAATATAGATCCCCGCAAGCACCAGCGCGATCACAACCAGATGGGTCACGGTGTTCAGAATGAACCGCGCCAGAATCGCATCCATCCAGGTGACCGCCGGATAGGCCAGAAGCGGGCGCGAATACCGCAAAGCCACGCCAAGTTTTTGCGCCAGATCGCTGTAAAGCATGAAGGGCAGATAACCGGTGGCATAGAAAAGAACGAAATCACGCCCCAGAGGCGGGGAATTGAAAGCCATGGAAAACGCCACCGCAAGCAATGCAACCGCCGCCACAGGCTCAACCACCGCCCAGATATATCCGCCGGCAGTACGGCCATAGGTCGTTGCCATCTCGCGCAGGATCAAGGCACCGATAGCGCGTAACGACGTCGGCATCCGCATGGTAAATCCTTTCGCCCCGATTAGGCTTATCTTGAGGATTAATGCCTAAGCCAGAGAGGTGAAAATGCCCTTACCCGCCTGAGGAAATGACCAATGGCCCGCAGCGCCGCCCATACCGCCGATGCCGGACAGTCGCCTTCGTCGCAGACCCGTAGATCCGGCGCACCGGGCGCCTCTGTCTCGCAGTTGCACCCGATGCGCCCGCCGGCGCCTGCGGCCCGGCTCAGGCATCGGCACCGGCGGCTTTTTCTGGGGTTTTTGCTGTCGGTCCTCGCGCCGCTCGTCATCTCGGCCTGGTATCTGTGGTTTCGCGCCGCCGATCAGTACACCTCAAACTTCAGCTTCTCGGTAAGAACCGAAGAGGCGCCAACCGGCCTTTCGCTGCTGACCGGGATATCCGCGTTTTCGGCGCTATCGGGATCAGGCTCGGCAGATGCCGATATTCTGTATGACTTTCTGCAAAGCCAGACATTGGTCGAACGGGTGGACAAGCGCATCGGCCTGTCGCGCATATGGTCCGGCGCACCGTCCGACCCGGTGTTTTCCTATGGCCCCGGCGGGTCGATCGAAGATCTGGCAAGCTATTGGCACCGAATGGTGCGGATTGCCTATGATCCCGGCACGCGCCTGATTTCGGTGCGGGTATTCGCCTTTGCGCCCGAAGAGGCCAAGCTGGTCGCCGATACGATCCTTGACGAAAGCACCGTTATGATCAACGCGCTTTCGGCCACGGCGCGCGCCGATACAACGCGGCAGGCAAGGGCGGAAATGGATCTGGCCGCCGACCGTCTGCGGCAGGCACGGCAGGCGCTGACGGCGCTTCGCGCGCGCGCCCGCATCATTGATCCCATTGCCGATCTTGAGGGTGAAATGGGCATCCTGAGCCAACTGCAACTGCTTTTGGCCGATGAGCTGGTAAGCCTTGATATGCTTCAAAGCACAATTCGCGCGGGCGGGCGCCCCGGTTCGACCAAGGATACGCGCATCGCGCAGAGCGAGCGCAAGATAAACGTCATCCGCACCCGAATCGAGGCTGAGCGGCAAAAATTCGGCGGTCAGGCGGGGCGCGCCTATTCCGCATTGCTCAATGAGTTTGAACGGCTGAGAGTTGAGGTGGAATTTGCGCAACAGGCATGGCTTTCCGCCGTAGCGGGCTATGAAACGGCAAGGGCCGAGGCCGCGCGCCAAACCCGCTATCTGGCGGCGCATGTAACGCCCGGCGTCGCGCAAAGGGCGCTTTATCCAAAGCGGCTGGTGATTTTGGCGGTTATCGGTCTGTTTCTGCTGCTGGGCTGGGGGGTTGTGACACTTGTCGTCTATGGCCTGCGCGACCGGCGATGAACGGGCGTCACCGACCATGATCACGCTGCAGAACCTTTCCAAAACCTATGTCACCCGCGGCATTCGCAAGACGGTAGCCCGCGATCTGAGCTTTTCATTTCCGTCCGGACAGCCGGTTGGCCTGATCGGGCGCAACGGCGCCGGTAAGTCCAGCCTTTTGCGGATGATCGCCGGTCTGACCGATCCCGATTCCGGAGAGATCACCAGAACCGGCACAGTATCCTGGCCGGTGGGCTTTCAGGGAAGCTTTCACCCCGATCTTAGCGGGGCCGAGAATGCCCGCTTTGTCGCCCGCCTTTACGGGGTCGACACCGGCGGGATGTGTGATTTCGTCTCTGACTTTGCCGAACTTGGCGATCACTACCGCCTGCCGGTGCGTCATTACTCGGCTGGAATGCGTGCCCGGCTGGCCTTTGCGGTTTCCATGGCGGTGCCGTTTGATACCTATCTTATAGATGAGGTGACATCGGTCGGTGACGGCGCCTTTCGCGCCAAAAGCGAGGCGATGCTGGCCGACAGGATGCAGGCCAGCGGTGCGATCGTGATCTCGCACTCAATGGATCTTCTGCGCCGCATCTGTGTCTCTGGCGCGGTTCTGGAAAACGGGCGCATCTTCTTTTACCAGCGCGTCGCGCGCGCGATTGAGCATTACGGCTATCTGATGAAGGGGCAGTTGCCCCCATGGCTGCGCGGGTAATGAACGACAGCAGAATCACCGTTCTAATGACGACCCGTAACGGCGCAAAGTTCATCGGCGCGCAGCTGGCCAGCATTGCGGCCCAGATTTCCCCGCCGGCGATGCTGATGGTGTCCGACGACGGCTCCACCGATGCAACGCACGAGATTATCGGCCGATTTCGCAAGCGGGCGCGGTTTCCGCTGCACCTGACAGAGGGGCCGGGAAAGGGCGCCGCGCAGAACTTTCTTCACCTTCTGGGGCAGGCGCCCGATGGGCCGGTGGCGCTGGCCGATCAGGATGACGTCTGGTGGCCGGCGAAACTTGCCCGCGCGGGCGGGATGCTGGCCCCGTATTCCGACAGGCCTGCGCTTTATACCGCGCGGCGCGTTGTGACCGACGCGCAGCTTCGGCCGCTCTATTGCTCGCCGCCGCTGCGGCGCAGGCCGGATTTCGCCAATGCCATCGTGCAGAATATCGCGCCGGGAAACACCATCGTACTGAACCGGGCCGCGGCAAGGCTTGCGCGGGCCGCCAGTGCCGAGGTCGGGGCGAGCCCGCCGTTTCATGACTGGTGGCTTTATCAACTGATCTCGGGGGTGGGCGGTGCAGTGGTGACCGACCGTGCGCCGGTGATCTATTACCGCCAGCATGGCGGCAACCTTTTTGGCGCGGGCCATGGCCTGCCCGAGCGGCTGAGACGGCTAAAGATATTGGCTGACGGCACCTATGGCGGCTGGATCCGCGATCAGGCGCGCGCGCTTTGCGCCTCGTCGCACCGGCTGACCCCCGATGCCGCCGGGATCGTGCAGAGCATTGCGGATGCGCCACCCGGCCGTGCCCTGCCGTTTGGCCGATTCAATCTTTATCGTCAGCACCCTGCCGAACAATTTGCCATGCGCTGCGCGGCCCGCCTCGGCCGACTTTAGACGCCACCGATTTCGTCAAATTTGAAAAAATTGCTCGGCGCTTGTCCTGTTGCCGACACAATTTGGCCCCTCAATCCGCGATTCCCTAGCTCAGTTCTGTTCACACGACTTGTTGTGGGGAACTATGATCAAACTTGGGTATCGCACCGCGTTTTTGGATCTGAACTGGAATTATCTTGCCGGGATAACAGCCTTTGAAACTGTGTCGGATGGCGGGCAAATCAGTCTCTATTCCGGCTCATCTGCGCTTGGCGGGATCACCGGGTGGGATCTGACGCCGGGCGCTGCGGCCACAAAGATCGGCGAATGGGCGGTTCCGGGTTCGGGCGGGGTTTTCCGGATCGACGATCTGATTTCCATCACGCCGGGCGGGGTGCAGCAGCTTGTGACAACGCAGGTCAGCGGCGGCGCGGTACAGGGGATGCAGATCGGCGCAACCGGTGGATTGGGTGGTGCGGAGCTTCACAGTTTTGGCGGCGCGCCCGCGTTGGATATGTCGCAGGTCACCGAATTCACCATCGGCGCCAAAAGCTTTCTGGCCGGCGGCGCGCCGGGGCAGGACGGGTTGGCGGTGTATGAAATATCGGCCAGCAATTCGCACATTCAACGCGCCGTTCTGGCCGATCACGCTAAAACCTCTCTTGCTGATGTTACCGACATCGCCACCGTCGAAATCGGCGCGAGCACCTTTATCGTCACAGGCTCGGGCGTTGAGGGTGGGGTAAGCTCGTATCGGCTGGATGCAAATGGCAACGCCACGCTGACCGATACGGTAGGAGCGCAGGACGGGCTGTGGATTTCGGGCCTGAGCGCGCTGGCCACCGTTACCGCCGGCCAGCAGAGCTATGTCGTGGTGGCGGGCACCAATTCCAGTTCCCTGTCGCTTTTGACGATCAATGAGTATGGGGCACTGGCGGTGACCAATCATATCACCGATACGCTGGACACCAGATTTGCGAATATCGGCGCGTTAGAGACGTTTTCGCTCAACGGACGCGGCTTTGTCGCCGCCGGAGGGGGCGATGACGGGCTGAGCCTGTTTGAAATCCTGCCCGACAATACGTTTTACGAACATCAAAGCCTTGCCAATGAAAGCGGCTGGACCTTGGACAACGTCACCGCGATCAAATCCGCAGTTCTGGCCGGAGAGGTTCAGATCTTTGCCGCCGGAGCGCAAACCGCTGGCATGACCCAGTTTACCATTCCCACCGGGTCGATCGCGACGCCGCTTCAGGGGAGCGCAGGAAATGATACGCTGACCGGCACGGCGGCCGACGACCTGATCTTTGGTGCGGGCGGCGCCGATACCCTGACCGGCGGTGCCGGGGATGACATCATCTATGGCGGCGCCGGCGCCGATAAACTGAGCGGCGGGGCCGGCGCGGATGTGTTCGTCTTTGACGCCGATCTTGCGCAGGATCAGATCCTTGATTTCGAACTGGGCACCGACAAGATCGATCTTGGCCGCTGGGGCCGGCTTTATGATGCCTCGTCCCTGACGATTACGCCGACATCCAGCGGCGCACAGATCGCTTGGGGCGATTTCACCGTTCAGGTGGTCAACAGCGACGCCAGTCCGATCTTTGCCTCGCAATTCGGGCAGGACAGCTTTCGCTTTACCGCCGCGCCCGAGCAGACGCGCCCAGCGGCCCCCGCGGTCACCGGAAACGGCAGCGCCGTCACCGGCCTGGGTGGCAGTGCCGGATTTGGCGAACTGGCGCTCGGGCGCAGTGACGACGGATCGGCGCGGGTCGATGTTTCATCGGTGTTCTCGGCCGGCTTCAATTATTTCGGATCGGCCTATTCGGGCGCCGATCTGTTTGTAAACACCAACGGAACGCTAAGCTTTGGCAGCGCCTTCAGCGGCCATCCCTCGGCACAGACTCAAGCCTCGTTTCAGGATGTGATTGCGCCATTTTGGGCCGATATAGACACGCGTTTGGACGGGGGCGCCACCGAAAGCGGGCAGATCTGGGTCGATCAGGATGCGGCATCGAAAACCGTGACGGTAACCTATGAGAATGTCGGGGGTTACCGGCTGGGCGGGGATCACAGCAATCTGTTTCAGGTTCAGTTGACGGATAGGGGCGCCGGCGATTTCGACATCAGGTTCATCTATGACCGCATCGGCTGGAGCCCTGAAGAGGGGCATCACGATATGGATGCGGTTGCAATGCTGACCGGCCGGCGTCTGCCCGATGTGATCGAGGTCAATGCACCGGCCGATGCGCTTCATTCCGCCATCGGAACCGCCGGGACGGCGGGCAACTGGATTTATGAGATGCGTGCAGGCGCCGTGGGCAGCGATCAGCCAGTCTCGGGCCTCGCCCTTGCCGGGACCGATTTGGGGGAAACGCTGGAAGGCGGGGCCGTTGACGATTTTCTCAGGGGGCTGGACGGAAATGATATCCTGCGCGGCCATGACGGCGCCGACTGGCTTCGCGGCGGCGATGGTTCGGACATTCTGAACGGCGGTACGGGCGATGATTTCATCTTTGGCGGGGCCAGCCAGAATGATCTTCGCGATGTGGTTTATGCCGGGGACGGCAATGATACCGTCGATGCAGGATATGGAAACGATCTTGTCTATGGCGGTCTGGGCGACGATCAGATTCTGGGCGATTTCGGCGCAGATGAACTGATCGGGCAGGGTGGGAACGATATTTTGTCAGGTGGCGCGCTGTCCGATGTCATCTTTGGCGGCGACGGGGCCGATTTTATCAATGGCGGGTTCGGGCATGACCGGCTGAATGGCGGGGCGGGCGCCGACCGGCTGTATCATCTTGGGATATTCGATCACGGCTCGGACTGGGTTCAGGATTACTCAGCAGCCGAGGGCGATCTGATGGTCTGGGGCGGCGGGGCGGCTCAGGCGTCGGATTTTCAGATCAACTATGCCAATACGCCCAATGCCGGCGCGACCGATATTGCCGAGGCCTTTATCATTCACCGCGCCACGGGTCAGATCATTTGGGCGCTGGTGGATGGGGCCGCCCAGGATCAGCTTAACCTCAGGATCGGCACCGAAACCTTTGACCTGATGCTGTGACCGGCGCGGCGCGCTGCTACGCCATACAGTCACGAATCAAAGGAAAATTCGACATATTTTTCCGGGTTAAACCCGCCGCCAGTGGCCCGGTATGCGGCAGGTTTTAAGGTTTCCCGCCTAGTGATTGATCCTGAGCATTCAGGAAGGGGCCGTCATGCCGCAGGCTATTGTCACAATACCCCCGCTTCGTCGCCAACCTACGCTGCGCGAGCCTGCGGGATGGGGCAAATACGGGTTTGATCTGGGCCTGATCCTTTTGTTTTCCCCTGCCATTGTGGGGCTTTTGATAGCGGTGGCACTTCTCGTCTCGCTTCAGGGCGGCAGAATTTTCTTTTGTCAGGAGCGTGTTGGCCGGAATGGTAAAACCTTCAGGATGTGGAAATTCCGCACCATGGTCCCGGAGGCCGAGCGGCGGCTGTCAGACTATCTTGACCAGACACCCGCCGCCCGCCGCCAGTGGGAGAGGGACCGCAAACTGCACCACGATCCGCGGGTAACGCCGATCGGCCGGGTTCTGCGCCGGAGCAGCATGGATGAGCTGCCGCAGCTATGGAACGTCCTGAAAGGTGAGATGAGCCTTGTTGGCCCGCGCCCGGTTCCGCGCAGCGAGCTTTTGGCGAAATACCACACTCACGCCGCACCCTATCTTGCCTGCAAGCCCGGGCTGACCGGGCTCTGGCAGATATCGGGCCGCAACCGGCTAAGCTATCGCGAGCGCATTGCAAAGGATGCGCAGTATCATAGGCAAAAATCCCTGTGGCTGGATCTTCGAATACTGCTGCGTACGATTGCCGTCATCCTGCGCCGTGACGGCTGGTAGGGGCCCTTTGGAAACAAGGCGGATTTGCACCAAATTTGTCTATTGTGTCTTTGCGCCAGCTGCCGGGGAAGGTTTCTGGTGCCCCAAGACGGACTTGAACCGCCGACCTACTATTTACGAAACAGTTGCTCTACCGACTGAGCTATTGGGGCACTGGTACGGCGATTTAGCAGCGGGTGATGGGCAACACAAGACACCCTGCGGCGCGAAAGCCTATTTTTCATAAGCCTCGCGGTCGGGGTGTACGATTTCCACGACATGCGCCTCGGCCGGCTCTTGGGGTTCGGGCGCGGCGTCTTGTTCTTCATCGGCCGCTGCCTCGTTTTCCTCTTCTTTGGCCACAGCGGGCTTTTCGGTGATTTTCTCAACGATAAGCGGCAGCATCGTTGTTGGCGCCGCCCCGTCGGCACGGCCTTGCGAGGGTACTTTCCACGACAGGGTGTCAAAGCTGCCGCAGCTTTCACAGACTGGTGCCCATTGGCCGTGAACCTCGCCGCAGACGTCACAGACCCATTGCGGCCCGCGCGAGGCGCCGACCGCCCGTGCCAGCCAGCCGCGCACAACGGTATCGTCTGCGCCCTGACCCCGTTCGATTGCCGCCATGATCGTCACCGATCGGGCGGTTGGATCACTTTCCACCAGATCGCCAAGCGCCTTTCGGGCCTCAGGAAAATCTTCGGCGGCGATATGAAGCTCGGCCAGAAGCATTCGGGTTTCCGGATGCTCGGGGTGGATTTTTGTCAGCGCGCGAAACCGCGCGATCCGCTCGGCCGGGGTTTCATCGGGCGCAATCGCGGCAAAGGCAGCGGCCAGCGCCGGATGCGGCATGCTCTCCCACGCTTTTTTCAGAACTTTGGCAGCATTGGAGGGCTTGCCCATCTCGACATAGGTCTTTGCGGCAACTTCAGCTGCCGGCACCAGATCGGGCGACAGGCGGTTGGCCTCGATCGCTTTTTTATGGGCCTCATCCATCCGGCCCTGACGCCGCAGATCATTGGCCTGAGAAAGCGCGAGCACCGCGTCGCGCCGGCGATGCACATCCTTTGGCAGAGCGCCGTGTTTCAGCTTGGCAGACAGAGTATTGCGCGCGCCGGCCCAATCCTGATGCTCGGCCTGAAGCCGCAGCAGAGTGTCCTGCGTTTCTTCGTGCCGGGGCTTAAGGGCAAATGCCTTTTCTGCAAGGCGCATGGCCGTGTCGGTATCCCCCTCGGCCAGCTTTTGTTTCATGATGCCGCGAACACCGACAAAGCGGGTTCGGTTGTCCTGCAAAAGCCTGCGATAAACCTCCTGCGCCTTTTTGCGGTCGCCGGACATCTCCGCCGCCTGCGCCGCAATCAGGTTGGTCAGCTCGGGCCGTTTGAGATATTTCTCGGCCTTAGCGGCCTTGGCCATCGCCACCCGCCCCTCGCCCGAGGCGAGCGCCATAAGCCCATCGGCCAGCGCTTCGAACCCACGGCGTTCCCTGTTGCGGTCGAAATATCGCGACAGCGCGGTTTCATCGCCGTTGATAAAGCGCAAAAC
The DNA here is from genome assembly GCA_030148745.1 of Paracoccaceae bacterium. Classification (GTDB taxonomy): domain Bacteria; phylum Pseudomonadota; class Alphaproteobacteria; order Rhodobacterales; family Rhodobacteraceae; genus JASBSV01. Next base: position 1,977 of record JASBSV010000056.1, on the reverse strand, counting down.
CGCGACCAGCAGACCAACAAGTTTCAGCACAAGCCATATCGCCAGAACCAGCAGGATCATCGCAATGACGGCCTGAAGCGGCGCCAGATTAAGCTCGGTGCCGGCAAAGGCGATCCTGACGCCGCCACCGGTTTCCATCAGCATACCAGCGCCAAGGGTCAGCGCGGTGATTATGGCAACAAAGAATAATATTTTGATCAGCGACCACAGCATTCCGATATTCCTACTTTATTGCCTGCGACAGGGCATCCACCGCCGCCAATGCGTCCACGCGCGTTTTGGCCTGATCTTCCCAGCCGGCCATTTTTTCCTGACCGGCGGGGGCAAGCGCCTTAAGCTCATCCAGCGCCCCGGTGACATCGCCTTTGCCAAGCGCCGCCTCGGCGCGCGACAGCACCGCATCGGGTCCAGCGCCGTTTTTCGGCTCCAGCGATCTTACGCCAAGCTGGCCTTTGATAAAGTTCTCAAGCTTGCCGGTGACCGTATCGGCAGGCTCGGCGGCGCGGGCCGCGGCCAACGCATCGCGGGCCGCCGGCGCAAAGCTTTGCCGAAGCTGCAACAAAGAGGGGACGCCGGTTTTGGCAAGGCGCGCCAATTTGGCGTCGATCTGAACGCCGGCAGTACGGCGCAGTTCGTCAAGCGGCTGATCAAAGGCCGCGCCGCTGTCCATCGCTGCACGGATACGGGCGAGCGCCGCGCGGGCCAGTGTCGATTTGTTCGCTGCAAGCTCTTTGGCGACAGCAACCTGCGCTTGTGACTTCAGCGCGGCAAGCTCGTCTGCCAAAGTCTGGCTGGCCGCGCTTTGCGCCGCGATCGCCGCTTTCAGGGCGTCAACCTCGCTCTGGACATTGCTGCGCCCGGCGTCGCCGGTGGCTATCTGCGCCGAGGTTTTGCTTTCCAACGCCGCCAGCCGTTCGCTGATCGCGGTCAGTTTCTGATCCGCTTCGGCGCGCAGCTTGTCCAGTTGCGCGATCAAAGCCTCGTTGTTTTTATTGCCCAGCGCGCCAAGCTTTTGATCAAAGCCGCCGATCTGGGCCTTCAGCGCATTCACCTCACCCGTAAGCTGGGTGATTTGCCGGTCTCTGGCGCCCAGCGCGTCCTGAAACGCCGCCGGGTCGACCGAGCGGGCGATATTCAGATAGTTGGCTGCGCCAAATCCGATCCCGCCCGCGACGATACCGCCAAGAACAAGCGCCAGGATCGCGCCGCTGCGCCCGGGCTTTCCGGGGGGCGTCTGGGCCGGCGTGGAATTCCCGGCCTGCGGCTGATCGGCTTCGGGCGCGGGGGGCGCAGGTTTTGTCGGCGCCGATTTATCGGTGGATGGATCGGGCGCGGCATCCGGCGCCTTCTTGGGCGTCTTGGCAGGCGGGTCGGTTTTGTCGGGCCGGGCGGCCGGGTCCGCCGGGGTGGCGCTATCCTCGACCACAACCGCATCTTCGATCTGAGCGTCCGTGGTTTTGGCGGTAGCTTTCGCCGCATCCTCGGAGGTTTCCTTGGCCGTGCCCTTGGCAGGGGTTTGGGCGGTGTCTTTGACGGTTTTTTTGGGTGTTCTTGGTTTCGCCACCGATCTTTCCTTACCTTGAGGCCGCAACGGGCCGAAAATCCCAGTCAGTCATTGGTCGTGGTCGCGACCACGGATGAAATACAGTCCAGCACCGCCTCGGCCGTGGGGGTTTCGGCGCAGCGCACTGCGGCGCCACGTCCGGCGCATTCCCGCGCCACGGCCTGACTGATCGCGATGATCGTGACCCTGGCTTGGACATTAGCACGGCCTTTCCAGAATATGGTGGCTGTGCGCGGCGAGAAAAGAGGCACCAGCACAGGCATATCACCGCAGAGCATCTTTTCGGCCGCGCTGCTCAGATCCTGAGCGTTCTGGCGGTAAATGACCGCCTCCTCCGTTTTCAGGCCCGCCGCATTAAGGCGCTGAGCAAGCTGGCCGGTACTGTGCTCGCCGCGCAGATGAAGATAGGGGCC
>JASBSV010000046.1 GCA_030148745.1 Paracoccaceae bacterium | reverse complement strand
AACCGCGCCTGGAGCCCTGACAAGGTGCCCGCCGCCGAAGGCTCGGCCTTCAATCACAAGGGGGTTGAGCTTTACGAGGCCTATCAGGAGCGGCTGAAATCGCTGAACGCCGTCGATTTTGGCGATCTTTTGCTGCATATGGTCACGATTTTTCAGACCCATGACGACATTCTGGCGCAATATCAGCGCTGGTTCGCCTATATCCTTGTTGACGAGTATCAGGATACCAACGTCGCGCAGTATCTGTGGCTGCGCCTTCTGGCGGGCGGACACAAGAATATCTGCTGCGTGGGCGATGACGATCAGTCGATCTATGGCTGGCGCGGCGCCGAGGTGGGCAATATCCTGCGCTTTGAAAAGGATTTTCCGGGTGCGCGGGTGGTGCGCCTTGAACAAAATTACCGCTCGACCCCGCATATCCTTGCCGCCGCCTCGGGGGTGATCAATGCCAATCAGGGCCGGCTGGGCAAGACGCTGTGGACCGACCGGGACGAGGGGGAAAAGCTGCGCCTGATCGGCCATTGGGACGGGGAGGAGGAGGCGCGCTGGATCGGTGAAGAGGTCGAGGCGATGCAGCACGGCAGCCGCGGCATGCGCCCCTTTAGCCTTGAAGAAATGGCGATCCTTGTGCGCGCCAGCCACCAGATGCGTGCCTTCGAGGACCGGTTTCTGACCATCGGCCTGCCATACCGCGTCATCGGCGGTCCGCGGTTTTACGAGCGGATGGAAATTCGCGATGCGATGGCCTATTTCCGCGTCGTCACCTCGCCCGAGGACGATCTGGCGTTCGAGCGGATCGTGAACACCCCAAAACGCGGGCTGGGCGACAAGGCGCAGCAAAAGATCCAGATCACGGCGCGTGAAAACGGTGTTTCGCTGCTTGAGGGCGCGCGGCTTTTGGTCGAGGCCAAGGGGCTGGGCGGCAAGGGCGGGGCAGAGCTTGGCCGTCTTGTGCAGGGGTTCGACCGCTGGATTGCGGCGCTGAAGTCGGGCCAGACCGGGCATGTCGAACTGGCCGAGGTGATTTTGGACGAATCCGGCTATACCGGCATGTGGCAGAACGACAAGACGCCCGAAGCGCCGGGCCGGCTTGAAAACCTCAAGGAACTGGTCAAGGCACTTGAATCCTTTGAAAACCTCCAAGGGTTTCTGGAGCATGTCAGCCTGATCATGGACAACGAAAGCGACGCGGGCGAGGAAAAGATCTCGATCATGACGCTGCATGCCGCAAAGGGTCTTGAATTTCCGGCGGTGTTTTTGCCCGGTTGGGAGGACGGTCTGTTTCCTTCGCAACGCTCGATGGATGAAAACGGGCTTAAGGGCCTGGAGGAAGAACGCCGCCTGGCCTATGTCGGCATCACCCGCGCTGAAGAGCTGTGCACAGTGTCATTTGCTGCCAACCGGCGCGTTTACGGCCAGTGGCAATCGGCGATGCCGTCGCGGTTCATTGACGAATTACCGGATGAACATGTCGAGGTTCTGACGCCGCCGGGCCTTTATGGCGGCGGCTATGGTGCGGCGGGAATGTCAGAGCAGGCCTCGCGCCTTGGATCGCGCCCGGATTCGGGGCTCGAGACCGCGGCAGCCAGTGCCAATGTCTATAATTCACCGGGCTGGAGGCGCCTTCAGGCCCAAAAGCAGGCCCGCTCGACCCGCCAGCCACGCGAAAGCCGCAGCCAGATCATCGATCTGGACGCCGTATCGTCGTTTTCTCAGGGTGACCGCGTGTTTCATCAGAAATTCGGCTATGGCGCGGTGACCGGAATCGAGGGCGACAAGCTTGAGGTCGCCTTTGACAAGGCCGGGGTCAAAAAGGTGGTGGCGCAATATATCGTCGCTGCCGAAAGGGCCGACGATATTCCGTTCTGAGCATCAAAAACGGTTGCCAAAATTAAAAACGGCGACACCAGGGAGGATTGGTGCCGCCGCCTTTGTACAGAGAACCCAGGGAGGAGGAGGGGCCCTCTGATCTCTGAAATCTTAGTTGCCGTAGGCCGCCTCATAGGCGATCGACCGGATCTGCGAAGGGTTGATGCCCAGATCAGCAAGTTCGCGGGTGCTGAGGTTGCTCAGCTCGTTCACAGTGGTGCGGTAAACACGGCGGCGGATCATACGGTCTGCCAGTGTTTCGCGAAGTTCGCTAAAGCGGGCAAGAATGCCTGCTTCAAAGTGGCGGATGTCGTTTACGAATGCCATCTCGGTTCCTCAATTTTCCTAACTTGAGCGCTCGTCGCTCGGGTGTTTCGTTTTGCTTCGTTCGAGATTGAAGATAAGCGATTGCTGCGATTGCACAATGGCCGAAGTGAGCAATGCCGCTATGCAGCAAATGCATAAGTAATACTGACATAAATTTGTCGTATTGCCGAAAATTCGGGCAGCTTGGGAAAGGGCCCTTGTTCTTGGCGGCAAGAAGGACGACTTGTGCATAATCAATTGGCGAGGTGCATAAAATGACGGTGACGAAAGAAGCGGTGCTGACCGAGCTGGCCAAGATCACTCTGGCCGACGGTGGCGATCTGGTGAGTCGTGACATGGTGCGGGCGCTGACGATTGAAGACGGTCAGGTGAGATTCGTTCTTGAGGCCGAAAGCCCCGAGATGGCGCAGGGCATGGGCCCGGCGCAACAGGCGGCCGAGGCGGCAGTGGCGCGGATCGACGGCGTTCGCGGCGTTTCGGTGATCCTGACTGCGCATGGCCCGGCCACCAAACCCGCCGCAACACCCAAGGCACCGCCGCCCGATCTCAAGATCGGCCGCCACCCCACCGCCAGCGAGGGGCCTGCGCCAGTCAGCGGCATCGACCGTATTTTGGCCATCGGCTCGGGCAAGGGCGGGGTGGGTAAATCGACCGTCTCGTCAAACCTGGCCGTGGCGCTGGCGCGGCAGGGCCGAAAGGTGGGCCTTTTGGATGCCGATATATATGGCCCCTCGCAGCCGCGCATGATGGGCCTGTCGCAGCGCCCCGCCTCGTCCGATGGTAAGACGATCATCCCGCTGGTGGCGCATGGCGTTACCTTCATGTCGATCGGACTGATGGTGGGCGAGGGCGACGCGGTGGTATGGCGCGGCCCGATGCTGATGGGGGCGCTCCAGCAGATGCTGACGCAGGTGCAGTGGGGCAAGCTGGACGTTCTGATCGTCGATCTGCCGCCCGGAACCGGCGACGTTCAGTTGACGCTGTGCCAGAAGACGCGCGTCACTGGTGCCATCGTGGTGTCCACGCCTCAGGACGTTGCCCTTTTGGACGCACGCAAGGCGCTGAACATGTTCAATCGGCTCGAGGCGCCGGTTCTGGGGCTGATCGAGAATATGTCAACCTATATCTGTCCCAATTGCGGGCATGAGGCGCATCTGTTCGGTCATGGCGGCGTGGCCGCCGAAGCGGCCAAGCTGGATGTGCCGTTTCTGGGCGAGCTGCCGCTTGAGCTTGAGGTACGGCTGGCGGGCGACGCGGGCACACCTATTGCTGCAGGCGAAAGCGCCGCTGCCGAGGCCTACCATAATATGGCGCGCCGGCTGATCGATGGCGGTATGGCCTGAGCCGAATTTGGCGCATGGGAATTCGTGCCACTGGCCCCGATCGGGCCGGCCTGGCACGAATCACCCTTGGGTTTCGCAAAATTTTCATCACATCGCCCCTCAAATCGCCTGAAATGGCGACCAATTAAGGCAGTTTGATGGTGGTTATTGGATTTGCTGCGGGAATATATGGGAATGAGTTCAAAAAAATATCCGATCAATATATAGTAGTTTGCTCCGATAAATTCACCTAATTATTGATCAAATTTCCCCAAAATGCCACAATACCTAGTGTTTCAGGGTGCCGAAAAACAACATACAGAGGCCGGTGGGAACATTTTTCGTTGATTTCCATGAATTCCCGTGCGATCCCTATTAGCACGATGGGACGGGAAACAACGGGGCGACAAGAACCCCAAAGGCACCAAGTCAGGTTTCATACAGGCACCCAGCTCATCAAACTAGAAGATCCGACGCGCAAGCGAGCAGACATCCCCCCAGGTGGCGAGCGCTGTTGGACAATACCCGGAGACGGGACGAGGGCGGCGGATTGAACAGTGGCAGCAGTTCAGTCCGCCGTTTTCGTCTCAAGGCCCCAAAGCGCGGGCCGCAATGATAAAAAGAGGAGCCACGAAGGCAGTGGGTCTGAGGTTCAGAGGCGAAAGCCACCATAAGGTGGACGCAAAAGGGCGGGTGTCGATCCCGGCCTCTTTTCGCCGTGTGCTGGCCGCGGGCGATCCCGAGTGGACCGAAGGGCTGAACCCCAATCTGGTGGTTGTCTATGGCGATCACCGCCGCAATTACCTTGAATGTTACACGATTGACGCCATCACCGAGGTGGATGAGCAGATTGCAACCCTGCCGCGCGGCTCGATGGAGCGGCGGATGCTTGAGCGTCTGTTCAACGGGCAATCGCACCCCACGCAGGTCGATGATACCGGGCGTCTGGTTCTGCCGCAAAAACTGCGTGAAAAGATCGGCCTTGAGGGCGAGGCGTTTTTTATTGCTACCGGCGACACCTTTCAGATCTGGAAGACCGAAACCTGGGAGAGCGAAGAGCAGGCCAAGACCGAGGCATGGCTTGAGGAATTCCCCGAGGATTTCGACCCGCTTATCCTTCTTGACCGTGCGCGAGAGGGTTGAGCGATGACTGCGACGCCGACCCAAGCGCCGCATGTCCCCGTTCTTTTGCGGCCCATTCTAGCCGCCGTATCCCCGGTTTCAGGAACCTGGCTGGATGGGACATTCGGCGCCGGGGGATATGCCCGCGCGCTGCTTGATGCCGGTGCCGAACGGCTGATCGGCATCGACCGTGATCCGCTGGCCCTTGAGATGGCCGCGCCCTGGGCGTCCGATTACGGTGACCGGCTAGAGCTCGTGCGCGGAAATTTCGCCGATCTCGACAGCTATGGCACCGATCTTGATGGTGTCGTTCTGGATCTTGGCGTGTCCTCGATGCAGCTCGACCGCGCCGACCGCGGGTTTTCCTTTATTCAGGACGGCCCGCTCGACATGCGGATGAGCCAGTCCGGCCCATCGGCGGCTGATCTGGTCAATAACGCCGATGAGGCGGTGATCGCCGATGTCTTGTTCCAATACGGCGAAGAGCGCCAGTCGCGCCGCATCGCCCGCGCCATCGTTGCCGACCGGCCGTTTCACCGCACATTGGAGCTTGCCGGCCTGATCGAGCGGGTTCTGGGACGCAGCAAACCCGGGCAGAGCCACGCCGCAACCCGCAGCTTTCAGGCGCTGCGTATCGCCGTCAACGATGAGTTCGGCGCGCTGATTTCAGGGCTAGAGGCGGCGGAAAGGGCGCTGAAAACCGGTGGCAAACTGGTCGTTGTGACTTTCCATTCGCTGGAAGACCGGATTGTTAAACGCTTTCTTCAGGCCCGCGCCGCCAGCACCCAAGGCAGCCGTTATGCCCCTGAAACGCCCGCTGAGCCGGGCCAGTTCCGGCTGTTGAGCCGCAAGGCGATCGGCCCTGACGAGCGTGAACTGGCCGAAAACCCCCGCGCGCGCTCGGCCAAGCTCAGGATCGCCGAACGCACCGACGCCCCCTCGACCCCGTTTTCCCGGCGGGGTCTTGGCCTTCCACGAATAACCGAGATGAAGTTGATCTGATGCGCAGCCTGATTTCCGTCCTTTCCGCCTTTTTTGTCATGGGTTTGGCCTATTGGGCCTATCAGGAGAACTATCGCACGCAGGAAGTGCTCAAAGAGGTGCGATCACTGCAACGCGAGATCGGCAACAACCGCGAAAAGCTTGGCGTTCTTCGGGCCGAATGGGCCTATCTGAACCGGCCTGACCGGCTGCGCGAGCTGGTGATGCTGAACTATGACAAACTGGGACTTCTACCGCTTACATCCGATCGTTTCGGGCAGGTCGATGAGGTGGCCTATCCCGGCCAGAGCGGGGTGCTGCGCAATGCCGTACAGGTTTCATCGCAGGGCCACGAACAGGAAGGGGCAAGCCAATGACACGCACCCCTCTGCGACCGCTGGCGCGTATCCTCAAAGCCCGCGACAGCGGCGAAAACCCCGATGTGATCGAAAAGGAAAACATCCGGCTGAGGCATGAAAAGATGCGCGACGCCGCGCGCGGTCGCGCCGAAGGGCGACTGCTGGTTATGGGCGGGTTCTTCCTTTTGGCCTTTATGGCGGTCGGCGCGCGGATGGGGGTTCTGGCCAATACCGAACCGGCCGAGCCGCGCACCGCAATCGCGGGAAGCGATATCATCGCCCAGCGCTCGGATATCATCGACCGCAACGGCCGCGTGCTGGCCACAAATCTGACCACCAATTCGCTTTATGCCCAGCCGCCGATGATCGTGGACAAGATCGGCGCGGCCAAGGCGCTGAAAAAGATCTTTCCTGATCTGAACGAGGCGCGGCTGATCAGGGATTTCACCGGCAAGCGAAAATTCCTGTGGGTCAAAAAGAAAATCTCGCCCGAGCAGGCGCAGAAGGTTTTTGATATCGGCGAGCCGGGTCTGTTGTTCGGCCCGCGCGAGATGCGGCTTTATCCCAATGGCCGGCTGGCGGCGCATATTCTGGGCGGTGCCTCCTTCGGGCGCGAGGGGGTGCATTCGGCGGAAATCATCGGCACGGCGGGTATCGAAAAGGAGTTCGACGAATATCTGCGCGATCCGGCCAATGATGGCGCGCCGCTGAGGCTGTCGCTCGATCTGACGGTTCAGGCGGCCAGCGAAGAGATCTTGTCGGGCGGCATGAAGCTTATGAATGCCCGT
>JASBSV010000036.1 GCA_030148745.1 Paracoccaceae bacterium | reverse complement strand
CGATCCGTGGAAACATGTACAAAGTAAAAAACCCCTGGAATAGGTACACACCCGCCCCCTCACCAACAAAACCCAATACGGTGCATTTGTTGAGCATGAGCCCGGCGTCGAAAGCCATGTTCACGACAGCGAAATTTCCTGGACCAAGAAAAACGTCCACCCCGGCAAGATCGTTTCGACCAGCCAGGAAGTGGAAGTCATGGTGCTCGAGATCGACAGCGCCAAGCGCCGCGTTTCGCTGGGTCTCAAGCAGACCATGCGCAACCCCTGGGAAGTCTTTGCCGAGCAGAACCCGGTCGGCACCGAGGTCGAGGGCGAGGTCAAGAACATCACCGAGTTCGGCCTGTTCATCGGTCTGGATGGCGACATCGACGGCATGGTTCACCTCAGCGACCTGACATGGGAAGGCCGCGGCGAGGATGTGATCGGCGATTATCGCAAGGGCGATATGGTCAAGGCCGTTGTCACCGAAGTGGACACCGAAAAAGAGCGTATCTCGCTCTCGGTCAAGGCACTCGGCGGCGATCCCTTCACCGAGGCAACCGGCGGCGTCAAGCGCGGCTCGATCATCACCGTCGAGGTGACCAAGATCGAAGATGGCGGGATCGAAGTGGAATATGAGGGCATGAAGTCCTTCATCCGCCGCTCCGACCTCAGCCGTGACCGCGCCGAACAGCGCCCCGACCGGTTTGGCGTTGGCGACAAGGTCGACGTTCGCGTCACCAACATCGACGCCAAGACCCGTCGTCTGGGCCTGTCAATCAAGGCACGCGAGATTGCGGAAGAAAAAGAAGCGGTCGAGCAGTATGGCTCGTCGGACTCGGGCGCCTCGCTGGGCGATATCCTGGGCGCCGCTCTGAAGGGCGACGATTAATTTCACGCTCCCTTCCCCAAGAACAGACGGCCCCGCAAACCGCGGGGCCGTTTTTCGTTGGGGCCACGAATCACGCGGCCACGCTGCGCTGCGGCAAGCTTGCGATTTCAGCCTTAATAAGCGGCCAGACGCCTATTGCATGGAAATTATTGCGTGATTCAGGCCCAATTTCCGGCAATGCGCTGTTACGGGGAGTTCCTTGAGCAAATGAATCCGCCTATAGTCCGCCAGTGCTTCGCAGATTTGATGCCATGCGAATGAACAGTCACGGGGAGAGATAAAAGATGATCCGGTCTGAACTGATCCAACGGATTGCTGACGACAACCCGCATCTTTATCAGCGTGACGTCGAGCGTATCGTCAACACGATCTTCGAGGAAATCATAGAAGCCATGTCGCGCGGCGACCGGGTCGAGTTGCGCGGTTTCGGCGCCTTCTCGGTCAAAAAGCGTGACGCGCGCACCGGGCGCAACCCGCGCACCGGCGAATCCGTCGAGGTTGAGGAAAAGCATGTGCCCTTCTTCAAGACGGGCAAGCTTCTTCGGGATCGTCTGAACGGCAAATAGAGCTATGCGCTATATCAAATATCTGTTCCTCGGGACGACCGCGGTCGTGCTCATCGTCGTGGCGCTGGCCAATCGTCAGATGGTCACGCTCCGGGCGCTGCCCGACGGGCTGGCCGGCCTCTTCGGCGGCCCCTTCGAGATCCGGCTGCCGCTCTTTCTGGTGATCTTCGGCGGTATCGTCGTGGGCCTTCTGATCGGTTTTGTCTGGGAATGGCTGCGCGAGCACAAGCACCGCGCCGCCGCCGCCCGCAAATCCCGCGAGGTCGGACAGCTTAGCCGCGAAGTCCGGCGCCTGCGCGACCGGCCCGACCAGCAGGACGATGTTCTGGCCCTGCTTGAGGATACCGGCAAGGCGCGCTAAAGGCTGGTTATGACCCGGCAGATCAAAGTCAAAATTTGTGGTCTTCGCGACCCCGCGCATCTTGCTGCCGCAATCGATGCCGGGGCGACCTATGTCGGTTTTAACTTTTTCGCCAGATCGCCGCGCTATGTGACGCCCGAAGGTGCACGCGCGCTGGCGCTGCAGGTTCCGCCGGGCGTGGCCAAGGTTGCGCTGACGGTCGATGCCGATGATGCCGCGCTTGACGCGCTGATACAGGCGGTGCCGCTCGACATGCTTCAACTGCACGGCCGCGAAACCCCTCAGCGTGTGGCAGAGGTCAAACAGCGCTTTGGCCTGCCGGTGATAAAAGCGCTTGGCATTTCCGGCACCGAAGACCTTGCCGCGATCACCGATCATCAAAAAACCGCCGATCAGCTTCTGATCGACGCCAAACCGCCCGCCGGGGCGGATCTTCCCGGTGGCAATGGCCTGCCGTTCGACTGGCGCCTGATTGCCGGGCGGCGCTGGGGCGTGCCATGGATGCTGGCCGGCGGGCTGACCCCGCAGAACGTCGCCGAGGCGATTGCGCTGACCGGCGCAAGGCAGATCGATGTCTCAAGCGGCGTGGAAAGCGCGCCGGGGGTCAAGGATCCCGAACTGATCCGCGCATTTCTCGCCACGGCCAGCCTTCAATGAACGTCACTTTCCGGTTGGCCGCTCTTGCCGATGTACCCGCCGTCTTGGACCTTTTGGTGGACGACGCACTTGGCGCGACCCGCGAAAGCGCTGATCTTGATCTTTACCGTGACGCTTTTGCCCGCATACAAAGCGAAGGCGCAAATCATCTGATCGTTGGTGAGGCGGGGGGCAGGATCGTGGCCACCTGCCAGTTGACCTTCATCTCGGGCCTGTCCCTTCGCGCGGCGCGCCGCGCGCAGGTTGAAAGCGTCCGCGTCGCCAGCGACCTGCGCGGACATGGTATCGGACGCCAGATGATGGACGATGTTGAAAAGCGCGCGCGCGCCGCCGGATGCACGCTGATCCAGCTGACGATGAACAAAAGCCGCACCGATTCCGCGCATTTCTATCAGAGCCTCGGCTTTACCCCTTCGCACATCGGGTATAAACGCATTTTGTCCTGACAAGCGGAGGCCGCAATGGCGAACGATCTTTTCAACAGCTTCATGACCGGCCCCGATGAGAACGGTCGCTTTGGCGACTTTGGCGGGCGCTTTGTCAGCGAAACCCTGATGCCGCTGATCCTCGAGCTTGAGGCCGAATATGAAAAGGCCAAGACCGACGCAAGCTTCTGGGCGCAGATGGACGATCTGTGGACCCATTATGTCGGCCGCCCCAGCCCGCTTTATTTCGCCGAACGTCTGACGCAGCATCTTGGCGGTGCGAAGATTTATCTCAAACGGGACGAGCTGAACCATACCGGCGCGCATAAGATCAACAATGTTCTGGGACAGATCATTCTGGCCAAGCGCATGGGCAAGACCCGCATCATCGCCGAAACCGGCGCCGGTCAGCATGGCGTGGCCACCGCCACCGTCTGCGCCAAGTTCGGCCTGAAATGCGTCGTCTATATGGGCGCCCATGATGTCGAACGTCAGGCGCCCAATGTGTTCCGGATGAAACTTCTGGGGGCCGAAGTTGTCGCGGTTACCTCGGGGCGCGGCACGCTCAAGGACGCGATGAACGACGCGCTGCGCGACTGGGTGACCAATGTGCGCGACACCTTCTATTGCATCGGTACGGTCGCCGGTCCGCATCCCTATCCGGCCATGGTGCGCGATTTTCAGGCGATCATCGGCAAAGAGGCCAAAGAGCAGATGCAGGCCGCCGAAGGTCGTCTGCCAGATACGGTCATCGCCGCGATCGGCGGCGGCTCGAACGCCATGGGCCTGTTCTTTCCGTTTCTGGACGACAAATCAGTCAACATCATCGGGGTCGAGGCCGGCGGCAAGGGCGTCAACGAAAAGATGGAACATTGCGCCAGCCTGACAGGCGGGCGGCCCGGCGTTCTGCATGGCAACCGCACCTATCTGCTGCAGGATGACGATGGCCAGATCCTCGAAGGTTTCTCGATCTCGGCGGGGCTCGATTACCCCGGTATCGGGCCCGAGCATTCATGGCTGCATGATATCGGCCGGGCGCAATATGTCTCGATCACCGATGTCGAGGCGCTTGAGGCATTTCAGCTTTGTTGCGCGCTCGAAGGGATCATCCCCGCGCTCGAGCCAAGCCATGCGCTGGCCCATGTGATGAAGATCGCGCCAGCCCTTCCGGCCGATCACCTGATCTGCATGAATATGTGCGGGCGCGGCGACAAGGACATCTTTACCGTGGCCAAGGCGCTGGGCGTTTCGGTCGAAGGCTGATTTGATTCGCCGCCCGGACATTCGGGCGCGGCGGGGCGGTTTTCGGGCGCTTGCGGCCTAAACATTCAGTGTAATTCGGTCCGCTACCATGGGGCGGGCAGGGCGCGGATGCGCCGGGCGTGACCGATATGGCACAATGCTGCCTGTCGCCGGCGCGCTGCCGGCCTGATCCGGCGGCTGTGTTTTATATCTAGCAAAAACAAATGGTTAAAGGCATATTGCACCCGCATTCCGGGTGCGACAGGGCATAAACTATCGTTTAGCGCCCTAAACTCAGGGCCCCTGCGGGGGATATAAACCTCCTCTCGATAGCGGCGGCGCGCCAAACCCTTCAGGTCTGAGGGCGAGGCTGGCTTGCCAGTACTCATCCCCTAGGCTGGCATGCCAATCCTTCCCCAAAAGACCGGCATGCCAGCCGTCCAGTTGAAACTGCCCCGAAAGGCTTGATGATATGAAAACCCTTCTTCTGACCACCGCGCTCGCCGCAGTATTCGGTTCCGCCGCAATGGCCCAGTCCACCTCGACTTCGACCGATACCTGCCTGTCCACCGACCCGACCTGTACCTCGACAAGCAGCTCCTCCAGCAGCTCCACCGGCACAACCACCGCGTCGAGCGATGATCAGGATCATAAGGAAAGCGCTTCGGACATCTCGGACGACAATAACGAGCAGACTGGCGATAACAACGACAGCAACGATGACAAAAGCGACGACAACAGCGACGACAGCAACGATGACAGCAGCAGCGATGACAGCGGCAGCGATGACAGCGGCAGCGACGATGGCGGCAGCAACGACGACTGATCGCTGGTAAAGCGGTGCATCGCCACCTATAAATCAGCATAGCCCCCGCCCATGGGCGGGGGCAATCGACCTGGATCTTACCTGGATCTTACAATGTTCAAACCGATCATTCTTTCAATCACTCTGGGATGCGCCAGCCTTGTTGCGCTTCCGGCGGTTGCCGATACCGTGAAAGACCGGATTATTGTCGAACTGAAAGAACAGGGCTTCCAGCAGATCACGATTTCACGCACATTTCTGGGCCGCACGCGGATTGTTGCCGTCAGCCCGGGGCGTCAGCGCGAAGTGATCCTGAATGGCTCGAATGGTGTGGTACTTCGTGATTATTTAAAAGAAACGCCGGAAGATGACGGCGACAACGGTCACAACAACGCGGGTAACAACGACAACGGCGCAGCGCAGGGCGGCCAGACACAGGCCTCTCAGCCAGGCGGCGACAGCGCAGGGGGCTCTGCGACCGCAACCTCAAGCGACGACAGCAAAAGCGGCGAAAGTAGCAGTGACAAAAACAGCAGCGACAGCAGTGACGACAGCCATAGCAGTGACGACAGCAGTAGCGATAGCAGCAGCAGCGACAGCAGCGACAGTAGTAGCAGCGACAGTAGCAGCAGCGACAGTAGTAGCAGCGACAGCAGCGACGACTGATCTGCGCGCCTGCAAAGCCGGCGTCACGGCGTGATAAACAAGTATGTAATCTTTGGCGCGGTGATCGTTCAGTTCATCACGGCGGGCTTTTTCGTCGTGACCATCGCGGATTCGGTCTTTTCTCTGGGCATCGGCCCGATCAACTGGCAGCTTTACGAGTTCATTCAGCTGGGCGCGGCCCTGGGCCTGATCCTTGGCGTTATTCTGGGCGCGATCGCGCTGCGGCAGATCTTTCTGCGCTCGGCGCGGACCGAAAAACAGCTGCGCATCGCCTCGGGGGCGCTGGCCGAGGTGATGCAAAATCATTTCGAGGAATGGGGCCTGACCCCGGCGGAAAAGGATGTCGCCCTTTTCGCGCTCAAGGGCATGACGCTGCAGGAAATAGCCGAACTGCGCACCACTTCCGAAGGCACGGTCAAGGCGCAGACCAACGCGATCTATCGCAAGGCCGGGGTCAGCAGCCGGGCGCAGTTGATGAGCCTTTTCATGGAAGAGCTGATGCAGGGCGATCTGACCGAAGGCGCCCAGCCCGCCTCCTGAGGCCGCCCCAAGCCGCCTCCTGCAATCGCCGCAAAGCCCCTGTGGCATGAACTTTGGTTCATTTCGGTCAACTGCCGGGCATAAGGCTTTACACCCATGGTTCATTTCGTTCATTCCAACCGGGGTTGGATGGAACAACCCGCCGCCTGCCGTCATTCCTTTCACACGGCGAACGCGAAATGCCGTTCGAACACGGAACTGAAAAGAAAGGATCATACCATGTCCACGACACGTAAAATCTTCCCGATTGTTCTTGCCACCTCTCTGGCGGTTCTGCCCGCAGCGGGGGCATACGCTCAATCGACCGCCGGTTCGGCCAATGCAAACGCGACCGCAACCGCCAATGCCAATCAGAACTCGGCCCTGCTCAGCGACAGCGCCCGCGGTGTCGCCGCGGTCGAGGCTGAACTGCGCGCCCGTGGCTATGTCATCACCAAGGAAAGCCGCACCCTTCTGGGCCGCTACAAGCTTCGCGCCGAAAGCGATACCGACGTGCGCGTGGTTGTCGTGCATCAGTCCAGCGGCGAGGTGCTCAGCGATGTGATCGTCGGCACCAAACGGGCTGAAGAGGCCGGCGCAAACGTCAAGGCCAACGGTCAGGCCAGCGCGGCACAGCAAAACCGCGACAACAACGCCGGCAGCCGCACAACGGTCGAGGTTTCGGGCGGCGGCTCGGGCAATGGCTCGGGCAGCAGTTCGGGCGGCGGCGCTTCGGTTGACGTCTCGGTCGGCGTCTCTGCCGGTGGCTCGGGCAGCGCATCCTCGGGTGGCGGCTCCTCCTCGGGCTCGGCTGGCGGTTCGGCCAGCGGCTCGGCCGGTGGCGGCCTTGGCATTGGCAACTAAGCAAAGGCACGTCATCTATAACCCGGCGGGGCCCTTTGGCCCCGCCACTTCCCCAAGGTGCCAAAAGTGACCGTTTCAAAAAGTCTAAAGCCTGTCAGCATCGCCATCCTGGTGATGATCGCCCTTCAGGTGATCAGCGCCCTGGCGTTTCTGGGGTTTTTCGTCATCGACGTTGGCGGACTCACCTCCCGGCCCACCAGCTATGACACCCGCGAGATCATCCAGATCGTCGCGGCGCTGGGCCTGACGCTCAGCGTGATCATCAACGCTTTCTTCCTGCGCAAGATCCTGCGCCGCGCCTCGGCGATGGAGTTTGGCCTGATGGCCGCGCGCGGCGCCTTTCACGACCTGATCGAGATGGAGTTCGACAAATGGGCGCTCAGCCCCGCCGAACGCGAGGTCGCGCTTTTCGCGATCAAGGGCTGCTCGAACTTGGAAATTGCGCAGATGACCGGAAAAAGCGAAGGCACCGTCAAATCCCAGACCAACGCGGTGTTTCGCAAGGCGGGGTTTTCGGGGCGGGTGCAACTGGTCAGCCATTTCGTGGATGAGTTGATTGGCGCCGAACCCGGTACGGCGGTGGGGGCTGCCCCGGCGCCCCGCGCAGCGCCCGATCCGGCACCTGCGCGCCAGCGGCCCGAACTTCCGGCGGCAAGTTTCGTGCCGCCCGATCGCTCACTCCCAGAATGAGATTGGCAGATCGGGCAGGATCTCTCCGGCTTTCACCCGTTGCCATCGGTTCCACAAGATTTCCATCCGGCGCTTTTGTTCCTCAAGGCTGCGACCGTCCCAACGGTCCAGCCGCTCAGCGTCCGCATTGGTGACCACGGTGGCCACCAGCCGGCGGTGTTTGAGCAGCCAGACACGCCCGCCGCGATAGCTGACCCAATTGGTCAGCTGCGAGGCGTTGCGGCGAAATTCGGTCAGGCTGACCATGCGATAGGGGGTCAGTTCACGCTGGCTCAGCGGCATTTTTGTTCTCCTGCGGGAAAATGTACCGCTTCGGTGTACAAAAAGCCCCTATCGCAAGGTTTTACGCGCCGGGCGCCGGCTTTACTTTCTGCGGTGCAGAAAGCCGCGCACGGCGGCCTCGAACTCGCGCGGTTTTTCGGCATGAAGCCAATGGCCCGCGCCGGGGATCTTGGCGAAATATGCCTTTGGAAACAGGGTCTTGATCCTGTCGCGATGCTCGGGGCGCACGTAATCGGATGCTGCGCCCGATAAAAACAACGCCGGCCCGTCATAATGGCCCGAAACTTCGGGAAAGCTCAGGATTTTCGGCATTTCCGCCGCCAGAGTATCAAGATTTAGCCGCCATTTTTGCCCAGCCAGATCAAGCGATTGCAGCAGAAATGTCGCCACGGCAGGGTCAATATCGCCCAGCATCGGCAACGCGTCCGAGCGTTTGTTAACTTTTGTAAAATCGACCCGGCGCATCGCCTCGATCATCGGCATCTGGGTATGAGAATACCCCACGGGCGCGATGTCGGCGACGGTCAAGCTCTTGACAAGATTGGGATATTTCAGCGCCAGAATCATCGACGCCTTGCCGCCCATCGAATGACCCACCACATCCGCCGGGCCGATCCGGCCCAGAACCCCGGCCAGATCATCGGCCAGTTCGGGGTAGGAATGCGTTTTAAACCAAGGGCTTGCGCCGTGATTTCGCATGTCCACCGTGATCACCTGCCGCTCATCTGACAGCCGTTTCGCGATCACCCCCCAATTGCGCCCCGACCCGAACAGACCATGCACGATCAGCAGCGGGTCACCCTCACCAAAGGTTTGATATTCAAGCATTATTCACCTCTGGAAGATTCCCGCTCATGCCCCTAGATTGCCAGAATGGCGATGCTTACACCACTGGAAATGGCCGAAAACCTCTCGGCGCTGATGGCAAAACACGCCCGCGTCCGCGGGCGGTCATTTGCCCGGCAATTCCACCGCGCCCCGAGGGTTTTTCCAAAGCGTCTGAGGGCCGATGCCCGCGCCGTTATCGCCGCCGCCCAGATCGCCCCGAACCCCAAACTGGCGCGCCGGATCGATCATGACCGGTTGCGGCGATCCTATGATAACCTGCTGGAATATCTTGAAAATATTGATCCGTCCGAGCGTCGCAAGACCCGTTTTCTGAACTGGCTCGCGGCGCTCGTTTTCAATCTTTTGCTGCTTGTGGGCATCGTTCTGGCGGTGGTTTTCTACCTCCGCCAGATCTGATCAGTAAAGCGGGTGGCGGGCGCAAAGCGCAGCGACCTCACCGCGCACTTTCGCCTCAACCTCGCTATTGCCTTCCTCGCCATTCGCGGCCAGCCCATCGACCACCTCGACAATCCAATCGGCGATCTGGCGGAAGTCGTTTTCGTCGAAACCGCGCGTTGTTCCGGCCGGGGAGCCAAGGCGTATGCCACTGGTAACAGTGGGTTTTTCAGGGTCGAACGGGATGCCGTTCTTGTTGCAGGTGATATGCGCCCGGCCCAGTGCCTTTTCGGTCGCATTGCCCTTCACGCCCTTGGGGCGCAGATCAACCAGCAGAACATGCGTGTCGGTCCCGCCGGTCACAATGTCCAGCCCGCCCTTGATCAACTGATCGGCCAGAGCCTGCGCATTCTTGATGACCTGCGCGGTGTAATCCTTGAACTCGGGGCGCAGCGCCTCGCCAAAGGCCACGGCCTTGGCGGCGATCACATGCATCAGCGGGCCGCCCTGAATGCCCGGAAAGATCGCGGAATTTACTTTCTTTGCAATGGCTTCGTCATTGGTCAGGATCATCCCGCCGCGCGGGCCGCGCAGGGTTTTATGCGTCGTGGTGGTGGCGACATGCGCATGTGGGAAGGGCGAGGGGTGATGCCCCCCGGCGACCAGCCCGGCAAAATGCGCCATATCGACATGCAGCCATGCGCCAACGCTGTCGGCGATCTCGCGGAAGCGGGCAAAATCGATGGTGCGCGGAATGGCCGAGCCGCCGGCGATGATCATCTTGGGTTTATGCTGGGCGGCCAGTTCGGCAACCTGATCATAGTCGATCTGATTGTCCTGCTTGCGCACGCCATATTGCACGGCGTTGAACCATTTGCCCGATTGGTTGGGGGCGGCGCCATGGGTCAGGTGCCCGCCCGATGCAAGGTTCATGCCAAGGATCGTGTCGCCGGGTTTCAGCAGCGCCTGAAACACGCCCTGATTGCCCTGACTGCCCGAGTTTGGCTGAACATTGGCATAGCTGCAGCCAAACAGCGCGCAGGCCCGTTCGATGGCCAGATTCTCGGCCACATCGACATATTGGCAGCCGCCGTAATAGCGCCGCCCGGGATAGCCTTCGGCGTATTTGTTGGTCATGACCGAGCCTTGCGCCTCAAGCACGGCGCGGCTGACGATGTTTTCCGAGGCGATCAGTTCGATCTCGTCGCGCTGACGGCCCAGCTCATCGTTGATTGCGCCGAAAATCTCGGGGTCGCGGGTGGACAGCGTTTCGGTGAAAAATCCGGTATCTCGGACGTTGGCGTTCATGTCAGGCTCCAGGGACAGCGAAAACTTGCGCTTTCATATCCGCGCGCCCGCCTTCATGAAAGCCCTTATGCGACACCTTGGATCGGCTTGGCGCCGCTGGGGACTTGTGTTTGGCCCCCGCTACAGTGAGAAATGGGTAAAACGAGGGATTGAAAAGTGACCGCAACGCCAAAGATCGCCATCGCGGCAAGTCAGGATGAAACCGCCAAAAAGGCGGCTGCGGAGCTTCGGTCGCGCTATGGAAATCATGCGCCCGAGGCGGCCGATGTGATCGTCGCGCTGGGGGGTGATGGTTTTATGCTGCAGACGCTTCATGCCACCCAGAACCTCAAGGCGCCGGTCTATGGAATGAACTGCGGCACCATCGGTTTTCTGATGAATGAATTTGCCGCCGGCGATCTGATAGAGCGTCTGACGCAGGCCGAGGAAGAGGTTATAAACCCCCTTGCCATGCGCGCCGAGGCGGTAGATGGAACGATACATAATGCATTGGCAATAAACGAAGTTTCGCTGCTTCGTGCGGGTCCGCAGGCGGCCAAGCTGAGGATTTTGGTGGATGGCCGGCTGCGTATGGAAGAGCTGGTCTGCGACGGGGCGCTTTTGTCGACGCCTGCCGGCTCGACCGCCTATAATTATTCCGCCCACGGGCCGATCCTTCCGATCGGGTCGGATGTTCTGGCGCTGACGGCGGTGGCGGCGTTCCGGCCCCGGCGCTGGCGCGGCGCGTTGTTGCCCAAATCGGCGCGGGTGCGCTTTGAGGTTCTGGAGGTCGACAAGCGCCCGGTGATGGCCGAGGCTGACAGCCGCGCGGTAAAAAATGTGCTTGCCGTCGAAATCCACAGCGATGCCAATGTGTCGCACCGGATTTTGTTCGATCCGGGGCACGGGCTTCAGGAAAGGCTGATCCGCGAGCAGTTCGCCTAACTGCTCCGTTCGCGTTTTTTCCAGCTGGCACGCTTGCGATAGATCGTCGAGGGCGAGACATCCAGAACATGCGCCGCCCGCGGCACCGAGCCGCCGTGCCGGGCGATGGTTTCTTCGATCACGATCTCTTCGATTTCGGCCAATGTCCTGCCGATCAGCGTGCCGGTGGTGGCTTCGGCCGGGGCGGGGGCGGTGGCCGTTTGGGTGGCGGGCGGCGGCGTGGGGTGATGCATATCCATCGGCAGCATGGATTTGGTGACCAGCGGGCCATCGTTCAGAACCACCACATTGCGCAGGACATTCAAAAGCTGGCGGACGTTGCCGGGCCAGTGGTGGGACAGAAAGATCTGTTTCACGTCATCCGAGAGCGCGGTGAAATTACGCCCTTCTTCTTGAGAAAAGCGGCGCAGGGCGGCCTCGGCAAGCTCAAGCACATCGTCGCCGCGCTCGTGCAGGGGGGGCAGGTGGATCGGCACGACGTGAAGGCGGTAAAACAGATCCTGACGAAAGCGCCCGCGCCGGACCTCTTCTATCGGGTCGCGGTTGGTGGCGCAGAGGATGCGCACATTGACCTTGCGCGCCGTGGTCGAGCCGACGGGCCGGATGGTCGATGTCTGGATGAACCGCAGCAGTTTGGTTTGCAGGTTCAGGTCCATCTCGCAGATCTCATCGAGAAACAGCGTGCCGCCATCCGCGACGGCCGCCGCGCCCGGTTTGTCGGTGATGGCGCCGGTGAAGGAGCCCTTCAGGTGGCCAAAAACCTCGGATTCCAGAAGATCCTGTGGGATCGCCCCGCAGTTGAGCGGCACAAAGGGGCCGTTGGCGCGGTTCGACTGATCGTGCACGGCCTGAGCGCAAAGCTCTTTGCCAGTGCCGCTTTCGCCCGAGATGAACACCGTCGCCATCGACTGGCTGACCGAGCGGATCTTGGAATAGACATCGCGCATCGCGGGTGATGAGCCGATGAACTCCTTGATCGGCGGATGTTTGATCTCGCCCGATTTCAGCGCGCGGGCGCGCATGATATCGGATTGGGCGTTTTTCACGGCGGCCAGCAGGCGCTGTTCGTCAAAGGGTTTGACCAGAAACTCGTAAGCGCCCGCGCGCATTGCCTGAACCGCCCGGTTGATCGAGCCGTTGGCGGTGATCACGATAAAGCAGGTGTCGGGCCGCTCGGTCAGGCAATCGGTCATCAGCGCCAGGCCGTCCCGGTCGGGCAGCGACAGATCCAAGAGGACAACGCAGGGTTTGATCTTGTGGAACTGTTTAAGGCCGTCGGCGGCGGTTTCGGCGGTGATCACCCGATGCCCGGCATTGCCCAGCACCGTCTGATAGATCATTTGCAGCGACAGCGTATCTTCGATGGCGAGAATGGGCGCGGGCATCAGGCGGCTCCTGTCCGGGCACGAAGCTGCTGCTTAAGAAAGGCGATAATCTCGGTGCTTTGCTCCTGCACCGCCGGGCAAAGCTGTCGGGCCTTGTCCAGATCGCCGTGTTCGGCGGCGTCATGAAGGGCGGTTGCCGCCATCTGAAGCCGGGCGGCGCCCACAACCCCGGCCAGTGCGACCGCGACATGCGACAGTTTGCGAACCTGCGTCAGATCGGCCTTGGCCGGGTGCAGCGGCAGATCGGCGCCGTGACTTTGGAAATCATCCCGCAGCCTGCGCAAAAGCTCGGGCTGCGCGGCAGGGCCGACAGCGGCGAGCAGCCGCTCAAAGACCGCCGTATCGACCGCTGCGCCCGGGGCGCCGGGGCGGGGGGGCAGATCGGTCTGCATCATGCCGGCCCCCGGTTTACTGTCGGGGGAATGCGGCGGATATGAAATGCGCGCAAAGGTTGCATTCCTTATGCCTAAGCCAGCTTGCGCCCGGTTCCAACCCTGTGGCCGGCACCGACCCTGTTATTTAGGGTATCCCAATTTGCCCAGAGCATCGCGAATTTCGTCAAGGATGGCCGGATCGTCGATCGTGGCCGGTGTCTTGAAGCTTTCGCCATCTGCGATTTTCACCATCGTGGCACGCAGGATCTTGCCCGAGCGTGTCTTGGGCAGCCGGTCAACCACCACGGCCAGTTTGAAGGCGGCAACCGGCCCGATCTTTTCGCGCACCAGCGCCACAACCTCGTCCACGATCTGCTCCTGCGGGCGATCGGTGCCCGAGTTGAGGCACAAAAAACCCATCGGCAACTGGCCCTTCAACTCGTCCGCCACGCCGATCACCGCACATTCTGCGACATCGGGGTGGCTGGCCAGAACCTCTTCCATACCGCCGGTAGACAGGCGGTGGCCGGCGACATTGATCACATCGTCGGTGCGCGCCATGACATAAAGATAGCCGTCGTCATCGATCATGCCGGCATCGCCCGTCTCGTAATAGCCGGGGAAGGTTTTCAGATAAGCCTCGCGATAGCGTTCATCGGCATTCCACAGGGTGGGCAGGGTGCCGGGCGGAAGTGGCAGTTTGACCGCAATCGCGCCAAGCGTTCCATGCGGCACCGGGTGGCCGCCTTCGTCGAGGATATGGATCTCATAGCCCGGCATCGCCACCGAGGGAGAGCCGACCTTGACCGGCAAATGCTCGATCCCAAGCGGGTTGGCGACGATGGCATAGCCGGTTTCGGTCTGCCACCAGTGGTCGATCACCGGCACCTTTAGCTGCTCTTTGGCCCATTCGATGGTGTCGGGATCGGCACGTTCACCGGCCAGAAACAGGCTGCGCAGGCCGCTGAGGTCATATTTCCTGACGAACTCGCCCTTTGGGTCCTGCCGTTTGATCGCGCGAAATGCGGTGGGCGCGGTGAACAGGCATTTGACGTCATGCTCGGCGATCACCCGCCAGAAAGTGCCGGCGTCCGGCGTGCCGACGGGCTTGCCCTCGAACACGACGGTGGTGTTGCCATGGATCAGCGGTGCATAGCAGATATAGCTGTGGCCCACGACCCAACCCACGTCGGAGGCGGCCCAGTAAACCTCGCCCGGGGCGACGTCATAGATGTTCGACATGGTCCAGTTGAGCGCCACAAGATGCCCCGCGGTCGGGCGCACCACGCCCTTGGGCTGACCGGTGGTGCCGGAGGTATAGAGGATATAGGCCGGGTGATTACCCTCGACCGCAACGCATTCTGCGGGGGTTGTTCCCTCGCGGAACTCGTGCCAGTCCAGATCACGCTCTCCCATCGGTGCGCGGGCCTGATCGCGCTGGAAAATGACGCAGAACTCGGGCTTGTGGCGGGCCATTTCGATGGCGCCATCCAGAAGCGGTTTATATTCCACCACGCGCCCCGGTTCGATCCCGCAGGAGCCGGCGATGATCGCCTTGGGCGTTGCGTCATCGATACGTACGGCCAGTTCGTTGGCGGCAAACCCGCCAAAGACGACCGAATGGATCGCGCCCAGCCGGGCACAGGCCAGCATCGCCTCAAGCGCTTCGGGCACCATCGGCATATAGATGATCACCCGGTCGCCCTTGCCAATCCCGCGCGCGCGCAGCGCCCCGGCCAGAGAGGCGACACGCGACTGCAGCTGGGCATAGCTGATGTGCGCCTTGGTGTCGGTCACGGGGCTGTCGTAAATGATGGCGGTACGCTCGCTATGGCCGGCATCTACGTGGCGGTCGACCGCGTTGTAACAGGTATTGACCTGCGCATCGGTATACCATTCGTAAAACGGGGCATTTTCGTCGCTGAGCGCCTTGCTGGGCGGTTTGACCCAGTCGATCGACCTGGCCGCTTCCATCCAGAAACCTTCGGGGTCGCGTTTCCACGCCTCGTAAACCGCCTGATAACCCATATTATCCCTCCCGTGAGTCCGCGTCTTTCTACGCGCCCTCAGGGGGTTGCCGCAAGCGTCTGCGGCATGATTGCGCGAACATCACGGTGCGGGCAGGGCGCAGGCTTAGCCGTAGTGGCCCACCGGGGTTCCCGCCAGCGCCGAGATGTTGAGAAGCCCGCGCGAGGTGATGGCCGGCGTGACGATATGGGCGCGGTTGCCCATTCCCATCAGGATCGGCCCCACTTCCAGCCCGCCGCCCTTCATCTTGAGGATGTTGCGCACGCCCGAGGCCGCATCGGCATTGGCAAAGACCAGCACATTGGCGGCCCCGTCAAAACGGCTGTGCGGAAAGATGCGTTCGCGCAATTCGGCGTCCAGCGCGGCGTCGATATGCATCTCGCCCTCATAGCTGAAATCCACATTGGCGTTGTTGAGAAGATCCAGCGCCGCGCGCATGCGAATACCGGAATCGCTATCGAGGTTGCCAAACTGCGAATGCGAGCACAGGGCGATTTTCGGCTCGATCCCGAAGCGGCGCACATGGCGCGCGGCGCCGATCACCGTCTCGCAGATCTGTTCGGGCGTGGGTTCGGCATGAACATGGGTGTCGGCGATAAAGAGCGGCCCGTCCTCGAGGATCATCAGCGACAGCGCCCCGACCGGATGCAGACCGCCGGTCGCCAGAACCTGACAGACATAATTGAGATGCCACAGATATTGGCCAAAAGTGCCGCAGATCATGCTGTCAGCCTCGCCGCGATGGACCATAACGGCGGCAATCGCGGTGGTATTGGTGCGCATGATCGCCTTGGCCAGATCGGGGGTCACGCCGCGCCGGGCCATCAGCCCGTGAAAGGTTTCCCAATAGTCGCGGTAGCGCGGGTCGCTTTCGGGGTTCACCAGTTCGAAACCCTCACCCGGCCTGATCTTCAGGCCCGCCCGTTCGGCGCGCCGCTCGATCACTTCGGGGCGGCCGATCAGGATCGGTGTATCGGTCATTTCCTCCATCATCGCACTTGCGGTGCGCAGCACCCGCTCGTCCTCTCCCTCGGCGAAGACGATCTTGCGCGATGCCGTCGCGGCGGCATCAAAGACCGGGCGCATCAGCATTGCCGATTTGAATACCGATCGGTCGAGTTTCATCTTATAGGCGTCGGGATCCTCGAGCGGGCGGCTGGCCACGCCCGAGGCCATGGCCGCCTTGGCCACGGCGCTGGCGACAACGCCCATCAGGCGCGGATCAAAGGGTTTTGGGATCAGGTAATCGGCCCCAAAGCGCAGCTGCTCGCCCTTATAGGCCGCTGCGGCCTCGGCCGAGGTGGTGGCGCGGGCAAGGGCCGCGATGCCTTCGATACAGGCGATCTTCATCTCATCGTTGATCTCGGTCGCGCCGACATCCAGCGCGCCGCGGAAGATAAAGGGAAAACACAGGACGTTGTTGACCTGATTGGGAAAATCGCTGCGCCCGGTTGCGATGATCGCATCGGGGGCGACCTCGCGCGCCACGTCGGGCATGATCTCGGGCACAGGGTTGGCAAGGGCAAAGATGATCGGCTTTTTTGCCATCTTGGCCACCATTTCAGGTGTCAGAACGCCGGGGCCGGACAGCCCAAGAAAAAGATCGGCGCCTTCGATGATCTGTTCAAGGCTGCGCGCCTTGGTCTTTTGGGCAAAAGCGGCCTTTTGCGGGTTCATCGCCGTCTTGCGCCCCTCGAAAACCACCCCGTCAAGATCGGCCAGCCAGATATTCTCGCGCCGAACGCCCAGCTTCATCAGCATGTTCAGACAGGCAATGCCCGCCGCGCCGCCGCCGGTCGAGACGACCTTGATGTCGGCAAATTCCTTGCCGGCCACGCGCAGGGCATTGGTGGCTGCCGCGCCGACGACAATCGCCGTTCCGTGCTGGTCGTCATGAAAAACCGGGATGTTCATCCGCTTGCGGCAGATCTCTTCGACGATAAAGCAATCGGGCGCCTTGATATCCTCAAGATTGACCGCGCCGAAGGTCGGCTCGAGCGCACAGACGATCTCGGCCAGTTTTTCGGGGTCGCTTTCGTTCAGCTCGACATCAAAGCAATCGATGTTCGCGAATTTCTTGAACAGGACGGCCTTGCCTTCCATCACCGGTTTGGAGGCCAGCGCGCCGATGTTGCCCAGACCCAGAACCGCCGTGCCATTGGTGACCACCGCGACAAGATTTGCGCGCCCGGTAAAGCGGCTGGCCGATGCGGGGTGCTTTTTGATCTCAAGACAGGCTTCGGCCACGCCCGGAGAATAGGCGCGCGACAGATCGCGGCCGTTGGCCAGAGGTTTGGTGGCCCGGATCTCAAGCTTTCCCGGTTTGGGGAATTCGTGATAATCCAGCGCGCTCTGGCGGTGCCTGTCGTCGGGGTCCTGGGCCATTTGTCCTCCGCAAATTCAAGATAGTTTAATATTAAACTATTTATTGAGCCCGAGAATAGCGGAAGTTTCGGCCGAGGAAAGCCCTTCTTGGGGCCATGCCATGAAATCTTTCGCCGTGCCGGTGGTCCGCGCCGGGCCTTGCAACCTGCTGCCGACCGGCGCATTCATAACGAAAGGAGCGTCGGGATGTCATTACGGAAAGCCGCGACAGAGGTTCGCGAAAACGCATATGTGCCCTATTCGGGTTTCAAGGTGGGCGCCGCGATCAAAGGGGCCTCGGGGGCGGTTTACGTCGGCTGCAATGTCGAAAACGCCGCCTATCCTGAAGGCACCTGCGCCGAGGCGGGTGCGATCGCGGCGATGGTTGCCGGCGGCGAGACTGAAATCGCCAAGGTTCTGGTCATCGCCGACAGCCCGCTTCCGGTCTCGCCCTGCGGCGGGTGCCGTCAAAAGCTGGCCGAGTTCAGCG
The DNA here is from genome assembly GCA_030148745.1 of Paracoccaceae bacterium. Classification (GTDB taxonomy): domain Bacteria; phylum Pseudomonadota; class Alphaproteobacteria; order Rhodobacterales; family Rhodobacteraceae; genus JASBSV01. The sequence goes on along the minus strand of JASBSV010000036.1, from coordinate 12,876 downwards.
CGCCGGACACGCCGGTCACCCTTGCGACCACGGATGGCAAGACCGAAGAAACGACGGTCGCCACATTGCTGCCGGGTGCGTTTTCGGATGCCTATATGGAACAGGGCTAAGCGATGGATGCCGCCGGCATTTTGTCTGCTTTGCGCAATGCCCGGGCGCTGAACTGTGATCAGATCAACTGGTTCGTGGCGGGGCTTGCCGATGGTGCGGTGACCGACGCGCAGGCCGGTGCCTTTGCGATGGGCGTCTGCCTGAACGGGATGAGCAAAGAGGCGCGCGTGGCCCTGACCGCCGCGATGCGCGACAGCGGCGAGACGCTGAGCTGGGATCTGGACGGGCCGGTTCTGGACAAGCATTCAACCGGCGGTGTTGGGGATTGCGTGTCGCTTTTGCTGGCCCCGGCGCTGGCCGCTGTGGGGGCCTATGTTCCGATGATCTCGGGGCGGGGGCTGGGCCATAGCGGCGGTACACTTGATAAGCTTGAGGCGATCCCGGGCCTGACAACGGAAATGGACGAGGCACGGTTTCGGCGGATCGTCGGCGATGTCGGCACCGCGATCGTCAGCGCCTCAGAGCGGATCGCGCCGGCCGACCGGCGGCTTTACGCGGTGCGCGATGTCACCGGCACGGTCAACAGTGTCGATCTGATCACCGCCTCGATCCTGTCCAAAAAGCTTGCGGCGGGGCTTGAGGGGCTGGTTCTGGATGTCAAGGTCGGCTCGGGCGCCTTCATGAAGACCATGGAAGAGGCCGAAAATCTGGCCGGGGCGCTGGTGGCGACGGCCAATGGCGCGGGCTGCGCCACCGCCGCCCTGATCACCGATATGAGCGAGCCTCTGGCGCCGTCATTGGGCAATGCGCTTGAGGTGATGGAGGTGATGGAGGTGCTGACCAACGGCCAGTGCGAGACTGACCTTTGGGAGGTGGCGCGTGCGCTGGGCGCGCGGCTGTTGCAGCTGTCGGGGCAGGCCGGGGATGATGCGGCGGCGGGCGATATGCTCGACCGGGTGCTGCAAAACGGCGCCGCGGCCGAGGTTTTCGGCAAGATGGTCGCGGCCATGGGCGGCCCCGCGGATTTCACCGAACGCTGGCGCGACCGGCTTGCCGCCGCGCCGGTTGTGATCGATGTGACGGCAGAGGCGCCGGGATATGTCACCGCGATTGATGGCGAGGCGCTGGGCATGGCGGTCGTGCATCTGGGGGGCGGGCGGCTGATCCAGGGCGCGCGGATCGACCCGTCGGTCGGATTGTCGGCGGTGGCGCGTATTGGCGATGATGTCAGCCGCGGCACGGCGCTGGCACGGGTTCATGCCGCCAGCCGGGGCGCGGGCGAGATTGCGGTGCGCGCGGTGAAAGAGGCGATCACCATCGGCGATGAGGGCGCGGTCGCGCCGCCGCTTGTTCACAAAAGGGTCGGCTGATGGCGCGGGCCTTTCTTGTGGTGATGGATTCCGTCGGCTGTGGCGGTGCGCCCGATGCGGGCGATTTCGGCGATGAGGGGGCCAATACGCTGGCCCATATCGCGGCGGCCTGCGCGGCGGGCCGGGTCGATCAGGGGCGCAGCGGGCCGCTGAAGCTTCCCAACCTCGACCGGCTTGGCCTTGGGGCGGCGATCACACTGGCCTCGGGCGCGGCGGCGCAGGGCCTGCCCGGCAAGCCGCAGGGCCTTTGGGGCGCGGCGAGTGAAATATCGCCGGGCAAGGATACGCCTTCGGGGCATTGGGAACTGGCCGGTCTGCCGGTGCCATGGGACTGGCACTATTTCCCGCAGAAAGTTCCGGCTTTCCCGCGCGATGTCGTGGCCAGGGTTTGCCAGCTGGCCGGGACGGATGGCATTCTGGGCAATTGCCACGGCTCGGGCACCGCGATGATCGAGCGCTTTGGCGCCGAGCATATCAAAACCGGCTGGCCGATCTGCTATACCTCGGCCGACAGCGTCTTTCAGATCGCCGCGCATGAGGGGCATTTCGGGCTTGGGCGGCTGTTGGACTTATGCCGCGATCTGGCGCCGATGCTGCATGAGATGAAGGTCGGACGGGTCATCGCCCGGCCCTTTACCGGCTCGCCCGAGGCGGGGTTTCAGCGCACCGGCAACCGCAAGGATTTCGCGATCACCCCGCCCGCGCCCACGCTTTGCGACTGGGTGCAAGAGGCCGGCGGCAAGGTTTACGGCATCGGCAAAATCGGCGATATCTTTTCGATGCGCGGGATCGACGAAAATCACAAAGGGGATGACGCCGCCTTGATGGGCCATCTTGCGCGTCTGGCCGACGTGGCCCCCGAGGGTAGCCTGACCTTCGCCAATTTCGTTGAATTCGACGCCCTTTATGGCCACCGCCGCGACGTAGCCGGCTATGCCCGGCATCTGGAATGGTTCGATGCGCAGATGCCGCGCCTGCTGGGCCGAATGGGCCGCGACGATCTGATCCTTTTTACCGCCGATCATGGCAATGACCCGACATGGCAAGGCACCGATCACACCCGCGAAAGGGTGCCGGTTCTGGGTCATGGCGCGGGGCGCAAGGCGGTGGGCCAGATCGGATTTGCCGATGTCGCGGCCAGCATTGCCGCCCATCTTGGAATAACGGGGCAGGGCCCCGGAAGGAGCTTTTTGTGAGTTGGACGACATTTCCCAAGGTCGAGTTGCACCTGCATCTGGAAGGCGCCGCGCCGCCCGATTTCATTCGCGCGCTGGCGAAAGAGAAATCCATGGATATCGCGGGCATTTTCGATGCGCAGGGCAATTATGCCTATCGCGATTTCACCCATTTTCTGAGCGTTTACGAAGCGGCCACCGAAACCCTCAAAACGCCCGAGGATTATCACCGCCTGACCCGCGCGGTGCTTGAGCAATCGGCGGCGAACGGTGTGGTCTATGCCGAAACCTTCCTGTCGCCGGATTTCTGCGGCGGCAGCGATGTTGTGGCATGGCGTGATTATCTTGCCGCGATCGTGGATGCCGCCGATGAGGCCGAGCGCCGCGATGGCATCACCCTGCGCGGGATCGTGACCTGCATCCGCCATTTCGGTCCCGAAAAGGCGCGCGCCTCGGCCCGCTGCGCGGCGGAGACCGCCGGTGACTGGCTGACCGGGTTCGGGATTGCGGGCGCAGAAACCATGGGCGAGCCGGGCGATTTCGCCTATTCCTTCGACATGGCGCGCGAGGCGGGGCTGAACCTGACGGCCCATGCCGGCGAATGGGGCGGGGCCAAGTCGGTGCGCGATGCGGTCAGTGATCTGGGCGTGGGGCGGATCGGCCATGGCGTGCGGGCCATCGAAGACCCCGAAGTGGTCGAGATGCTGGCCGAGCGCGAGGTGGTGCTTGAGGTTTGCCCCGGCTCGAACGTGACTTTGGGGGTCTATCCTGACTGGAAAAGTCATCCTATACAGCGGCTGCGCGAGGCGGGCGTGAAAGTGACCGTCTCAACCGATGATCCGCCGTTTTTCCACACCACGATGACGCGCGAATTCGAAATGCTTGAAAAGCATTTTGGCTGGGGCGAAGAGGAATTTGACGAGATTAACCAGACCGCCCTTGCAGCGGCCTATTGCGATCCGCAGACCCGCGCGCGGGTTGCCGAGCAGATAAAGAGGACATGATGCAAAATCATCTGACGATCGTCGATCACCCGCTGGTTCAGCATAAATTGACCCTGATGCGCCAGACGACGACGCCAACGGCCGTGTTTCGTCAGTTGCTGCGCGAAATCTCGCAGCTTCTGGCCTATGAGGTCACGCGCGAGCTTGAGACCGACACAAAGACGATCGAAACCCCCATCTGCCAGATGCAGGCGCCGGAACTGGCCGGTCGCAAGCTGGCTTTGGTGTCGATCCTGCGGGCGGGAAACGGGCTTTTGGACGGAATATTGGAGCTTATCCCCTCGGCGCGGGTCGGTTTTGTCGGGCTTTACCGGGACGAAGAAACGCTGAAGCCGGTGCAATATTACTTCAAGGTGCCCTCTGAGCTGGACAAGCGGCTGGTGATCGCCGTCGATCCGATGCTGGCGACGGGAAATTCGTCGGTCGCGGCCATCGATCTGCTGAAACAGGCGGGGGCGACGAACATCCGGTTTCTGTGCCTTCTGGCCGCGCCCGAGGGGGTTGCGCGCATGAAAGAGGCCCATCCGGATGTACAGATCGTGACAGCAGCGGTAGACGATCACCTGAATGAGCATGGATATATTGTTCCGGGGCTAGGGGATGCGGGCGACCGTATGTTCGGCACCAAATAGGCCAATTGAACCTTTACTTGTTGGGGTGTTTGCGGCATCCTCCACAACATATTGTGGGGGCAACAATGCACTTCAAGCGCGCGTTTTTTGGTCTGATGTTTGGTCTGCTTTTCGGCTTCGTGTCCGGAATTGGCAATGTGACGGCGCAAAATCTGTCCCAGTCGGCCGGCCCGAAGGAGCTTCCACCAAGCAGTTACAAGGGGCGCCAATATGTCGATAGCAGCGGCTGCGTTTTCGTGCGCGCGGGCTATGACAACAATGTCACATGGGTTCCGCGGGTTTCGAAAAACCGCAAGCTGATCTGCGGTTTCAAACCGACATTCCCCACTGCGGGCAAGATGGCGGCGGCAAAACCGCCGGCCCAGCCCAAGGCAACAGCCCAGCCCAAGGCAACGACCCCGCCCAAGCCGGTGGCCGCGCCCAAGCCTGCCAAAGCGCCGAAACCGGCCAAACCTGTGGTTGTTGCCCGCCCGGCCCAGCCGGTGGTCAAGGCTCCGGCGGTCAAATCGAAGCCTCAGGTCATCTATCGCACCGTTTCGAACCCCCCGACATCCAAACCGTCATCCAAGCCCGCGGCCAGCGCGCCGCGTGAGGTGCAAAAGCCGGTGCGGGTGGTTGTGAAACCGGCCGGCAAGCCGCGCGCGCCGCTGGTGCTGTTTCCGGCCGCGCCGCGCAAGGTGGCGCAGCCCCGGCTGGCCGTTACGCTTACCGCCCCCGCTCCGGCCCCCAAGGTCGCGCCGGTTCCCCTGAGGGTGCCCAAAGGCTATCGCCGCGCGTTTGACGATGACCGGTTGAACCCCAGACGCGGCAAGGGCACGGCGCTGGGCGACGCGCAGATGGCGCTTGTCTGGACCAACGAGGTGCCGCGCCGGCTTGTCACAGAGGTCAAAAAACGGCCCCAGCGCGCCGTCCGGGTGGTGCGCGTTTCGACAAAATCCCTGCCGAAGCGGGTCGCAGTTAAGGCGGCAAGCGCGGCGAAAGGTGCGGGGGTCGCAAGCCACCGCTATATTCAGGTCGGCGTTTTTGCCGAGCCGGGCAATGCCAGAAGCTCGGTTATCAAGCTGCAGCGGCTGAACCTGCCGGTTCGCATGGGCCGGCTGAACCGGAAGGGCAAGACGCTGAAGGTGGTTCTGGCCGGGCCGTTTGCCTCGCAACGGGAATTGGACTATGCGCTGGGCGCTACAAGGCGGGCCGGTTTCGTCGACAGTTTCCTCAGGAAATGACACGCAGAAAAATGGCATCGCACGGCAAGGCGAAACTCGGCTGAGCCTTGGGGGCGCGGCGCGGCGTGGAAAGGCGGCACATGAGGCAGATACGGTTTGGCGGGCTTGAGATCAGCGTGGTTCTGACGGTGATCGCGGCGGCTTTCTTTCTGCTTTTTCCGCGCCTCGATCTGTCCGTCAGCGCGTTGTTCTACGATCCCGCGCGCGGTTTTTATCTTGAGAGCGACCCGGCGCTGGCGATCTTTCGCGAGATCATGTGGACCGGCTCGGAGCTGATCTTTCTGGGGTTTCTGGCGCTTTTGATTTTGGGGGCGCTGCGGGCGCGCTGGCGGTTTTTGCCGCTGCGCGAGACGGGCTTTGCGGTCACCAGCGTGGTCTTGGGTCCGGGGCTTTTGGTGAATGCGGGGCTCAAGGCCTATTGGGGCCGGGCGCGGCCGCACGATGTGACGGAATTTGGCGGCGCGCTGAGCTATTCGCCGCCGCTTGAGATCTCGGACCAGTGCCAGAGCAACTGCAGCTTCGTCTCGGGCGAGGCGAGCATGATCGTTGCCACGGCGCTGATCCTTTATCTGATCGGCGCGCCGCGGGTTTCGGGACGGGCACGGCTGTGGCTGGCGATATCGCTGACGGTTCTGGCCGCGGCCACCTCGGCGCTGCGGATCCTTTTTGGCGGTCACTTCCTGAGCGATGTGATCTTTGCGGGTCTCTTTTCGGCCATCATCGTCTTTGCGATGCAGCGGTTTTTCCTGCCCGCTACGCGGCGGCCCTGAGCCTGCGGTTTCAGCCGCCGCAGATGCCCTGAAGGCTGACCCATGTTCCATCGGGCAGGATCGGCCGGGCGCTGTCTTTGGCAATGGGATCGGCCTCGATCAGGGGCAGGGTGGTTTCGCCGCTGGGATCAAGGGCATAGGCGTAAGGCGTGCTGCGCAGCCCGGCGTCGCGGAACCGCGCCAGAAGCGGCTGCACAGCGATTGGCAGGCCGGGGCGGTTGCCGAGCGCGCGGGCGTAATCGCCGATCGCATCCTGAGGAAGCCGGCCCGTGGTGTAAAGCCGGAAGGTGGCCAGAAAACCGGCGTTTTCGAGCACCGGGCGCAACGGATCGCGGCCGGTCTGGCGCGCATCCTCGGCGACGATAAAGCCGGCCACGACATCGGGTTCGTCAAACCCTTCGACAAGGCTTCGCGCGATTGCGATGGTGCCGCCGGGCAGATAGGCGGTGCCGGCGATGCCGGATGGCACCACCACCAGCCGCCCGGGCCTGCCCGGCAGGAGCCGCTTGTGAAGCTGGCGCAGGGCGCGGGTGCCGGAAGGTTCGGCGCAGGCTTGCCCGCCCTTGCCCGCGATCTGTGCCAGAATGGCATTGCCGATCTCGCTGCGTTTTGCCGGCGGCACGATGCGCAGCGTATAATTGGTCAGCGCGTCCGGCACCCGGAAATAGGCCACCGCGGCCATGGCCAGCAAAAGACCCGCGATCACAAAGATCCTGAGCCGGCCGGGCCGCATGTGCCGCCGCGCCAGTGCCGTGCGCACCTTTTCGATGGCGGCGATCATTGCCTCGTCGTCAAGTTCGAGCGTTTCCTCGGCATCCGCCCCCGGCGCGTAGAGCGCGGGCATTTCATCGGGGTTCAGACGTTCGATCGCGGGCAGCGACCAATGCGCCAGCGGGCGCTCGTGCTGATCGGTCATGACAAGTGTGGCATCGCCCAAAGAGACAACCGTCTCGCGGCGCTGTGCGCCTTTGGTTTCTCGCCAAAGACCGATTGCTTCCAATCGGTCATACTCTGACAATACTGTCATCGGTGGGCCCGCTCTGCCTCGTTAGGGGGCATCTTATGTCAATCGCGCGCGCCCGACAATTGCCGGCGGTCTGTTTGGCGCCGGAGGGAGCCTCCGGCGGGGATATTTTCGGCCAAATGGAAGCTCAGAGAGTTTTCGCGATGCCGCGCAGCTCGAATTTCTGGATTTTTCCGGTCGAGGTTTTGGGAAGCTCCTGAAAGACGATCTTTTTGGGGGTCTTGAAACCGGCAAGGCGGCTGCGGGCGAAGGCGATCAGTTCGTCTTCGGTGGCGCTGGCGCCGTCTTTGAGTTCCACGAAGGCGCAGGGCACCTCGCCCCATTTGGGGTCGGGGCGGGCGACGACGGCGCAGAGCGAGACCGCCGGATGGTGCATCAATGCGCCTTCGACCTCGACCGAGGAGACGTTTTCGCCGCCCGAGATGATGATATCCTTGGCGCGGTCGGCGATCTGGATCATGCCGCCGGGGTGCTGCACCGCAAGATCGCCGGAGTGAAAATAGCCGCCGGCGAAATCCTTTTGCGTGGCCTGCGGGTTTTTGAAATAGCCTTTCATGACGCAATTGCCGCGCATCACCACTTCGCCCTGGGTTTTGGCGTCCATCGGGATCTGCCGGTTTTGCGCATCGACCACGGTGACCTCTTCCATCATCGGCATGGCCACGCCCTGACGCGCCTTGATCGCGGCCTGATCGGCCTGGGGGAGGGCGTTCCATTCCTCGTGCCAGAGGCATTCGGTGACATGGCCGTAAGTTTCGGTCAGCCCGTATACCTGGGTGACGTTGAAGCCGAGCTTTTCGATCGCGGCGAGGGTGGCGGCGGCGGGCGGGGCGCCGGCGGTGAATACCTCGACGGTGTGGTCAAAGGCGCGGCGGTCTGCCTCGCTGGCGTTGATGATGGCGTTCAGGACAATCGGCGCGCCGCCGAAATGGGTCACACCCTGATCGGCGATTGCGTCATAGATCGCCTTGGCGGTGACATCGCGGCAGCAGATCACCGTGCCGCCGACGGCGGGCATCAGCCAGGTGTGGTTCCAGCCGTTGCAGTGAAACAGCGGCACGATGGCCAGAAAGCGGGGGTAAAGCTGCATGCGCCACGAGATCACCGTGCCCATGGTCATCAGATAGGCCCCCCGGTGGTGATAGACCACGCCCTTGGGCCGTCCGGTGGTGCCTGAGGTGTAATTCAGCGCCAGGCTTTCCCATTCGTCCTGAGGCATGATCCAGTTGAACGAGGCGTCGCCGCCGGCCAGAAAGCTTTCGTATTCGGTATGACGACCACTGGCGGGAAATCCTGCGCCGGGGTCGGCAACTTCGATGATTACGGGCGCCGGCCCTTCCAGCCGGGCGACGGCGGCTTCGGCAAGGGGCAGGAACTGGCTGTCGACCAGGATGGCCCGCGCTTCGCCGTGGCCGAGGATATAGGCGACGGTTTCCTCTTCCAGCCGGATGTTGATGGTGTTGAGGACGGCGCCGGCGGCGGGCACGGCGAAATGCGCCTCGGCCTGGGCGGGAACGTTGGGAAGAAGGGTGGCCACGACATCGCCGGGCGCAATGCCGATGCCGGCCAGTGCCGAGGCCAGTAGCGAGACGCGCGCGTGATACTGCCGGTAGCTGAGTGTCCGGTTCTGGTAGGTGAGCGCCGGAAGATCGGCAAAGACCCGAGCCGCCCGGTTGAGATGTGACAGTGGCGTCAGCGGCACAAAATTAGCGCGGCATTTATCAAGCCCGGTTTCGTCCTTCATCCAGCCCATGGTCGTTCCCCCCAGAAAATGTCGTTTACAGGCGAGAGTATTAGTCGCGCCGCGCGTTTTTTGAAGACTGGAAACGACGGGATTTGTCAATTGCCTGACATTCAGAGAATTGCACCGCTTCAGGCGGCATCGATGATTTTGGCCGCCATGGCGGTGATTGGTCTGATCGACAATTATGTGGTGCTGATCGCCAAAACTACCGGGCTTTGGCAATTTCACGCAACCCGCACCGCGATGGCGCTGGTGATGTTTCTGGTGTTGTCGGGTATGGGACTGGGCCGGTTATGGCCGCTCCGCCCCGCCGGGGTTCTGGGGCGGAGCCTGTTTTTCTCGGGCTCGATGCTGATCTATTTCGGCTGTCTGGCGTTTTTGCCGATCTCGCAGGTCGTGGCAGGGCTTTTTACGTCACCGATATTCGTGATGGTGATATCGGCGCTGGTGTTGAAAAAGCCGGTGGGGCCGGTCAGATGGACGGCGGCGGTCATGGGATTTATCGGCATCGTTCTGGTTCTGGGCCCGGCGGCGGGATCGTTTCAGCCGGTGTCGCTGCTGCCGCTTCTGGCGGCATTGTTATATGCGATCAGTGCGGTGGCCACGCGCCAATGGTGCGAGGGCGAGGATACATTGACGCTGCTTTTCTGGTTCTTTGCGGTTCTGGGGTTTTTTGGTCTGATCGGGACTGTGGTTCTGACCATCTATCCGCAGGTCGCCCCGCCGGGCCCCGAGGGGTTCATCCTGCGCGGTCTGACATGGCCGGATCAGAGTTTCCTGTTCTGGACATTCGTTCAGGCCGCCGGATCGATCCTTGGGGTTGGCCTGCTGACGCGCGGCTATCAGATTGGCGAGGCGTCGCATGTTGCGATCTTTGAGTATTCGCTGATGCTGTTTGCCGCATTCTGGGCCTGGGCGCTTTGGGGGCAGACGGTTTCAGGTGCGGGTTTTGCAGGAATGGCGCTGATCGTTGCCTCGGGGGCTGTCATTGCGATCCGCTCGCGCTAGTGTCGCGATATGATCATCTCACGCGGGCGCCGCTTTATCTTTGTGCATATTCCCAAGACCGGGGGGACATCGATGGCCCTGGCGCTTGAGGCGCGGGCGATGAAGGATGACATCCTGATCGGGGACACACCCAAGGCGCAGCGGCGCAAGCGGCGGCTGGCAGGTGTGCAAAGCGCGGGCCGCTTGTGGAAACATTCGCGTCTGACCGATATCTACGGGCTGGTTCAGGACGATGAGGTGCGCGATTTCTTCATCTTCACGATGGTGCGCAACCCATGGGACCGGCTGGTGAGCTATTACCACTGGCTGCGCGAGCAGAGTTTCGAGCATGTGGCGGTCGATCTGGCGCGGGATCTGGAGTTCAGCGCGTTTCTGAACCACCCCAATACCAAAGCCACCATCGCCGCCTCGCCCTATGGGCTTTATGTGACGGACCGGCACGGGTCCGAGCGCTGCGATGGGTTTGTACGCCTTGAGCATCTGGAGCAGGATCTGCCCCCGGTCGCGGCGCATCTGGGCTTTGATCCGGCGCTGCCCCATGCCAATGCCTCATCCCGGCAGGCGGGATATCGCGATGCCTACAGCCGTGCCGACCGTGCCCTGGTCGAAGAGATCTGCGGCGAGGATATCGCCCGCTTTGGCTATTGCTTTTGATCGGCGCGGGCGGCGCGGGCGATTGCCGCCTGCCGCCCGCGCCAAAGGGTCAGGCCGCGGCCTTGTCCTGAAAACGGGCGTAAAAGCCTTCGCCCTTGGCGGCCAGATCGCGAAGCAGGGCCGGGGCGGCGAAACGGGCGCCGTAATCCTTTTCCAGCTGATCGCAAATCTCAACCGCGCGGGCCGCGCCGATGATATCCAGCCAGCTGAACGGCCCGCCCGACCAGGGTGCAAAGCCCCAGCCGAGGATCGCGCCGACATCACCTTCGCGGATGTCTTCCAGAACGCCCTCTTCCAATGCGCGCACTGCCTCTAGCACCTGCGCCATCATCAGGCGGTGTTGCACCGTTGTCAGTTCGGGCTGATCGCCGTCGCGGGTGTATTTCTCGCGCAGGCCCTGCCAGATGCCGGTGCGCTTGCCCGCGTCATCATAGGCGTAAAAGCCCGCTTTCGACTTGCGCCCCAGCCGGCCCTGCTCAAAGAGCCAGAACAGAACCTCGTCGGCCTCTTGATTGTCGTAGGCATCGCCCATCGCGGCCTTGGTGGCCCGCGCGATGGAGGCATTGAGGTCGATTGAGGTCACATCCGTGAGCTGCAGCGGGCCGATGGGCATTCCCACCAGCTTGGCCGCGTTCTCGACCAGGACCGGCGACACGCCTTCGCGCACCATGCGGATGCCTTCGGTGCCATAGGGCAGGATGCAGCGGTTGGCGTAGAAGAAGCGCGCGTCGTTGACGACGATCGGCGTCTTGCGGATCTGGCGCACGAAATCGAGCGCCTTGGCCACGGCCACATCGCCGGTCTTCTCGCCCTTGATGATCTCGACCAGCAGCATCTTGTCGACGGGGCTGAAGAAGTGGATGCCGATGAACCGATCGGGGCGCTTGGACGCCTTGGCAAGCTCGGTGATCGGCAGGGTCGAGGTGTTGGTGGCGAAGATCGCATCCGAGGGGATCACGGCCTCGGTCTTTTCGGTCACACCGGCCTTGACGCCGACATCCTCGAACACCGCCTCGACGATCAGGTCGCAGCCTTCAAGGGCGGCGTAATCGGTGGTTGCGGTGATGCGGTCCAGAACCTCCTGTTTCTTCCCTTCCGTCACCTTCTTGCGGGAAATGCCCTTGTCGAGGATACCCTCGGAATAGGACTTGCCCTTGTCGGCGGCGTCCTGCCTGGCGTCGATCAGCACCACCTCGATGCCCGCATTCGCACTGACATAGGCGATGCCCGCGCCCATCATGCCCGCGCCGAGGATGCCGACCTTTTTCACGGTCTGGTCGGCCACGTCGGGGCGGTTCGCGCCCTTCTCCAGCGCTTCCTTGTTGATGAACAAGGACCGGATCATCGCGGCGGAGGAGGGGTTCATCAGCACGTTGACGAAATTGCGCGCCTCGACCTTCAGCGCAGTGTCGAAGGGCACCAGCGCGCCCTCATAGACGGCCTGCAGCAGCGCCTTGGCCGCCGGGTAGACGCCCTTGGTCTTGCCATGCACCATCGCGGAAGCCCCCACGAAGGTCATGAAGCCCGCCGGGTGATAGGGCGCGCCGCCGGGCATCTTGTAGCCCTTTTCATCCCAGGGCTTGACGATCCTGGGCTCGGACAGAACCCAGTCCTTCGCCTTGGCCATCATCTCGTCCGCGGGCACCACCTCGTCGATCAGACCGGCGGAGAGGGCCTTCTTGGGGTCACTCAGCTTGCCTTCCAGAAGGAACGGGCTGGCCGTCATCGCACCCATCTTGCGCACGAGACGGGTGGTGCCGCCCGCGCCGGGGAAGATGCCGACCATGATCTCGGGCAGGCCGATCTTGGCCTTCGGGTTGTCGGCAACGAAGATGCGGTGGCAGGCGAGCGGGATCTCGAAGCCGATGCCAAGACCGGTGCCGGGCATGGCGCAGGCCACGGGCTTGCCGCCCTTCAAGGTCTTCGGGTCCATGCCCGCGCGCTCGATCTTCCGCAGGACGGTGTGCATGTGCATGATGCCGTCCATCAGGCCTTGCGCGGGGCTGTCGCCCGCCATTTCCTTCATCTTGGCGATGACGTTGAGGTCCATGCCGCCCGCGAAACTTCCCTCCTTGCCGGAGGTGACGATGATGCCCTTGACGGCGTCATCGGCCAGCGCCTCGTCGATGCAAGCCTCCAGCTCGGCCAGCGCGTCGAGGTTCAGCACGTTCATGCTCTTGCCCTGGGTGTCCCAGGTGATGATGGCGACGCCGTCGGCGTC
>JASBSV010000033.1 GCA_030148745.1 Paracoccaceae bacterium | reverse complement strand
GTTGAGCTACGGGACCGCTGGGCCCCTTTTGGGGCAGCTTGGCCAGTCGCGCAAGAGGGATCAGTGGGTCCAGACCTCGCGCCGGTTGGTCGCGAAATTGTCGCCATAGCCGCCGGGCCGGATGTTATGTTTGCGCTTTTTAGGCTCCTGAACGATGGCGTCGATGCCATGTTCGCGGGCGTATTCCAAAGCTGCTTCCTTGCTGTCAAAGCGCAGCCGGACCTGCGATTGCATGTCCCCGGACGATGTCCAGCCCATGAGCGGATCGACCTTGCGCGCCGAGGCCGGCGCAAATTCCAAAATCCAGAAACGGGTATTGGCCGTGCCGGACTGCATCGCAGTTCTGGCTGGCTGAAATATCCTTGCTTGCATCCGTCATCTCCGCCTTTTGACGCCCTGTATCTATCGTGAAGCGGCGCAAATCAAGCGTAACCGACGGTGATAGCCATGGAAATTGGCAAGCATGATTGTCAGGAAGGATACAAGGGAGCGAGGGGTGGGGTGGTTGGTGCACCCAACCTGACAATCACGTCTGCTGCTTGCCCGATCAGGCTAGGTTCAACTTTAAATCGATGCAACAGAAAAATCTCCTTTAAGTTGTAAAAAATTTTTTCGAAGCAACCAATGCGCCCAGCAGGCACCATGAATTTCATGACCGAAATCCGTGGCTTCGGCCATGGCGGCGCGAGGAATTTCCGCGCCGCCCTTGTCGCGGAACAAAAAGTGATCAAATCTGGGTTAACCTTGAGGGAATCGCGCTTATGACCGACACGCTGATGCACGCTCCGGCCCCGGACGTGAAAACCCGTCCAAAGCTGGAAGGCGGCAAAGCCTTCATTCTGAATACAAGTTTCGAGCCGGCCGGCGATCAGCCGACCGCGATCCGCGAGCTGGCCGAGGGCGTCACGGCGGGTGAGCGCAATCAGGTTCTGCTTGGCGCCACCGGCACCGGCAAGACCTTTACGATGGCCAAGGTGATTGAAAAAACCCAGCGCCCCGCGATCATCCTTGCGCCCAACAAAACGCTTGCGGCCCAGCTTTACGGTGAATTCAAGGGCTTCTTTCCTGACAACGCGGTGGAGTATTTCGTCAGCTATTACGATTATTACCAGCCCGAGGCCTATGTGCCGCGCTCGGACACCTACATCGAGAAAGAAAGCCAGATCAACGAGCAGATCGACCGGATGCGCCATTCGGCCACGCGGGCGCTGCTGGAGCGTGACGATGTGATCATCGTCGCCTCGGTCAGCTGCATTTACGGCATCGGTTCGGTCGAAACCTACGGGGCGATGACGCAGGATCTGCATGTCGGCAAAGAATATGATCAGCGCAGGGTCATGGGTGATCTGGTGGCGCAGCAATATCGCCGCAATGATCAGGCGTTCCAGCGTGGCAGTTTCCGGGTGCGTGGCGACAGCCTTGAAATCTGGCCCGCCCACCTTGAGGATCGGGCATGGAAGCTCTCCTTTTTCGGAGAGGTACTGGAAAGCATTACCGAGTTTGATCCCCTGACCGGCCAGAAGACCGACAAGTTCGACCGCGTGCGCATCTATGCCAACTCGCATTACGTTACGCCGCGCCCGACGCTGAACCAGGCGCAGATTGCGATCAAGAAAGAGCTGCGGATGCGGCTGGATCAACTTGTGGCCGAGGGCAAGCTGCTTGAGGCGCAGCGGCTTGAGCAGCGCACAAACTTTGATCTGGAGATGCTTGAGGCGACAGGCTCGTGCAACGGGATCGAGAATTACTCGCGCTATCTGACCGGGCGTGCCCCGGGTGAGCCGCCCCCTACTCTTTTCGAATTCATTCCCGACCACGCCATTGTTTTTGCCGACGAAAGCCATGTCTCGGTGCCGCAGATCGGGGCGATGTACAAGGGCGACTACCGGCGCAAGTTCACGCTGGCCGAACATGGCTTCCGCCTGCCCTCTTGCATGGACAACCGGCCGCTGAAGTTCGAGGAATGGGATGCGATGCGGCCGCAGTCGGTCTTTGTCTCGGCCACGCCCGCCGCCTGGGAGATCGACCAAACGGGCGGGGTTTTCACCGAACAGGTGATCCGCCCCACCGGCCTTTTGGACCCCGAGGTTGAGATCCGCCCGGTCGAGATGCAAGTCGATGACCTCCTGGACGAGGTGCGGCGCGTCGCCGATGCGGGCTATCGCACACTTGTAACGACCCTGACCAAGCGCATGGCCGAGGATCTGACCGAATACATGCACGAACAGGGCATCCGCGTACGTTATATGCATTCGGATATCGACACCTTGGAGCGGATCGAGATCCTGCGCGATCTGCGCCTTGGTGCCTTTGACGTGCTGATCGGCATCAACCTCTTGCGCGAGGGGCTGGATATTCCCGAATGTGGCCTTGTAGCGATCCTCGATGCCGACAAAGAAGGCTTCCTGCGCTCGGAAACATCGCTGATTCAGACGATCGGGCGGGCGGCGCGCAACGCCGAAGGCCGGGTGATCATGTATGCCGATCGCATTACCGGCTCGATGGAGCGCGCGCTGGCCGAAACCGACCGCCGCCGCGCCAAACAGATCGCCTATAACAAAGAGCATGGCATCACACCGGCGACGATCAAAAAGAACGTCGATGATGTTCTGTCGGGCCTGTATGAAGGCGATGTCGACATGAACCGCGTCACCGCCAAGATTGACAAGCCGATGCATGGCGCCAACCTTGAGGCCGTGCTTGACGGGCTGCGCAGCGATATGCGCAAGGCTGCAGAAAATCTGGAATTTGAAGAGGCGGCAAGGCTGCGCGACGAAGTCAAACGCCTTGAAACGGTGGATCTGGTCGTGTCGGACGACCCGCTTGCACGCCAGTATGCCGTTGAAAAAGCGGTTACCGATGCGCAGACCGCCAGCGGCCGATCAAAGGCCGGCCGTGGCGGAATGCACGGCGGAAACGTAAAGAGGCGCCGGAAATAACGTGCCAAAGGCGGCGCGGCTGGTTCCGCTTGCGACCGGCAAGCCGGCTTCAAAAACGCCTTAGACCCGCCAGCACCGGCGGGCAAACGCCCCTGGACACGCAGCATTGTCGGCATCCCGCTAATGCATCCGCCGATCACGCCGGTGATTTCTTTTAAAAATTGTGAGTGTTATTCCCAGAATATCGGAAATCATATTGTTGAAGGCGGGCATTATGGCCAACGCACCCACCCGGCGGGATCTTAGCTTCAAATGGCTTGAGCTTTTTCAGATTTGCGCGAACAAGGGCTCGCTTCAGGCGGCCGCGGATGAAACCGGCCTTTCGGTCAGCACAATCTCGCACCACCTAAAAAATCTTGAAGAAAATCTGGGCGTTGATCTTTTTGATCATTCTCGCCGGCCAATGCTCCTGACCCCGACGGGCCGAAATTTCCTGCGCCGGATCGATGACGCGCTTCACGATATACGGACCGCCAAAGCCGAAGCCTCGTCCGGGAATATTGAAAACGCCAGCTATCTGCGGGTCGGTATAATCGAAGATTTCGACAGCGAAATCGCCCCGCGTCTGGCGGTGTATCTGGCAAAGCAAATGCCGCATTGCAGTGCATAAGAACATTCCGCCAAAAAAGGCCTGATACTCAAGGAAGGTCACCGTCATGAAATCGAGAACCAAAGTCGTCGTCATCGGCGGCGGCATCGCCGGATGCTCGACGCTTTATCACCTGACCCAGGAAGGGTGGAGCGATGTCGTTCTGGTCGAGCGCAACGAATTGACATCAGGCACCACCTGGCATTCAGCCGCGCAGGTGACCAATTTCGGCATGAACCAGACCATGGTCGGGCTGAAGACGCATTCGATCAACCTTTATAAGGAACTGGCGGACGATCCCGAATATCCGATCAATTATCATCACGGCGACGGGGGTATCCGGCTGGCCAATACCGAGGCGCAGATGCAGGGCTATCGCCATTTTGCGTCGATGGCGCGTGGCATGGATGTGCATTTCGAGGTGATCGATGCGACCGAATGCGCCCGCCGCCACCCGCTGATTTCAACCGACAACCTGATTGGCGGGCTTTGGGATCCGCTGGATGGCGATATCGATCCGGCCCAGCTGTGTCAGGCGCTTGCGCGCCGCGCCCGCGAGGCCGGGGCCGAGGTTTACCGCAACACGCCGGTCGTTGGCCTGACCCAGAAAAGTGATGACACCTGGACGGTTCACACCGAACATGGGGATATCGATTGTGATATCGTCGTCAATGCTTGCGGCTATCGGGTGAATGAGGTCGGTGCGATGATGGGGGTGCACCATCCCGTCGCCTCGATGGAGCATCAGTATTTCCTGACCGAAGATATCCCTGCGATCAAGGCTGCCGGCCACCGGATGCCGCTCTTGCGCTGTCCAATTTCCGACTATTATTGCCGTCAGGAAAAGAACGGGCTTCTGCTCGGGTTTTACGAGCAGGATTGCAAACCATGGGGCATGGACGGCATTGACCCCAATTTCGTCAACGCGCTGTGCCCTGACGATCTGGACCGGATTACCGATGTGCTTGAGGGGGCATTCGCCCGCATGCCGGTGCTGACCGAAGTTGGCGTTCACACCGTAGTAAACGGCCCGATCACCTATACGATCGACGGTGCGCCGCTGGTCGGACCGATCCCCGGCAAACGCAACGCCTTTTGCATCATCGGCCTGCGCGCCGGTCTGGGCGAAGGCGGCGGCCACGGCTGGCTTTTGGCACAACAGATCGTACATGGCGAGGCCTGCTATGACACATGGGTGATCGACCCGCGCCGTTTCACCGGCCACGCCAATGTCGAATTGACCTCGCTCAAGGCGATCGAGGATTATCAGAACGAATTCCGCTTTCACTTTCCGCATGAACACCGGCCCGCAGGTCGCCCTGCCAAGACAACCCCCCTGACCCCGGTCCTTGCCGCCGAAGGGGCCGAGTTCACGGTGGTCAACGGCTGGGAGCGGGTGGATTACATCAAACCCTCGCCCGCGTTTCACACAACACTGGGTTTTGACTTTGACGAAGCCTTTGATGTGGTCGCGGCCGAGGTCCGGAACCTCAGCGAAAACGTAGGCCTGTGCGAGGTCAACGGCTTTAACCGGTTCGAGATCACCGGGCAGGACCGGCACAGCTTTCTTGATCGCATGTTCTGCGGGACGGTGACGAAACGCGAGGGCCGCGTGGGGCTTTGCTATATTCTGAACCATCACGGCATGGTCAAGGGCGAGGCGACGGTTGCCAATCTGCCGCCGTCCGACCGGGGGCCTGCCCGGGTCTGGTACGGCTCTGCCGCCGCCAGCGAATTTCATGATATGGACTGGTTGCAAAGCCACATCCGCGTCGGCGAGGATGTTCAGATCCGCAGCCTGACCAACGATCAGACGATCCTTGTTCTTGCCGGACCAAAAGCGCGCGCGGTGCTGACCGCCTGTTCGCGCGGCGACTGGTCGAAAGAGGCCTTTGCCTGGCTCAGTGTTCGCGAATGTTTTATCGGCTTTGCGCCTGCCACGGTCATGGGCGTCAGTTTCTCGGGCGAACTGGCCTATGAAATCCATGTTCCCAATGCCTCGCTTTATGCGGCATGGCTGGCGCTGCGGCAGGCCGGCAAGGCGCATGGGCTGACACTGTTCGGCGCCCGTGCGGTCGAGGCGATGCGGATGGAAAAAGGCTTTTTGCACTGGAAGGCCGATCTGATTACCGAGTTCAATCCTTTCGAGACGTCGCTCGACCGCTTTGTGAAGCTTGATAAGCCTGATTTCATCGGCAAGGCGGCGCTCTTGAAGCAGCATGCAGATGGCCTGCGCAAAAAACTGGTGACACTCAGGATAGAGGCCACACATGCGCCCGCGATTGGCGGTGCCTCGTTGATGCTGGATGGCAAGGTGGTCGGCACCGTTACCTCGGGCGATTGGGGGCACCGGGTTGGCATGAATTTGGCTTATGCATTTGTCGATCCGGAGCAGTCAAAGATTGGCAGCACCATGCAACTGGACATGTATGGCGATCTGGTCGCGGCACAGGTGATAGCCCCCTCACCCTATGACCCTGAGTTCACGCGGATCAGAGGCTGACACCCCGCGCACCGCGGGCATTGTGGAATGAACCCGCCGCCAATCGCTTCGTCCGGGCGCGCTGCCGCAATTGGCTGATCGCGAAAACTGGCGCTGCTTGGCCATCATGAGGGCATATCAAATCGGGCCCGGCAGGCAGCGCTCACATGGCCCGGACCACTGATGCCGGGCTTGCCGAATTTGCCCTTGCGAGGATCGGAGTTTCCTTTTTCCGCAACGGTTTACCCGAAAATTGGTTTGACGGCCAATGTCAGACAGCGCCTTTTGAGGCCTTCTCACTCGCATTTTCAGACACGAACAAAGCACCGAGAATTTCGTCCAGATGCTGGCCGAGGGCTAAATGCCCGGCATCTTCAAGCGCTACAAATCGGGCGTTTTGCAGATTACCTGCCATCGCTTTGGCGTCCTCGATAGGGCAAAGCGTGTCCTGGGCGCCGTGGAAAAAGCGCATAGGTCGCGTCAGCTGATGCAGGTCATTGACCCAATCGGACTGCAGATATGCAACCTCGTCAATCGACGCATGGGCCGCCTTGTTCGCGATGAGACGCACCCAATCGCCCAACGCAAGCGACGAAAAGGCCAGGTCGATGCTTTTAAGATCCGCGGGGGAGCCGCGCAGCATGAAATCAAGTGATCTGCGGGCCAGCGAAGGGACGCGGGCGATCGCATTGTAGATACGTGTCAGCCCGGCGATCACGCGCTCATCCTGCCGGAACCGGGTTGATATCTCGGTCAGCAATGACACTGTCCGAGGCAGCTTGCGCGCCGCTGCATCCTCGGGGCGGATCACCTGTGGCGTTGCTACAAAAACAACCTCGCTTACCTGCTCAGGATGGCGCAGGGTGAATTGAGCCGCCCATGCGCAGCCAGCGCTTTCACCCAGGCAAATGACAGGCTCCTCACTGAAATAATCCACGATTTCCGAGGTCGCCTGCAGAATTTGCCGATGCGCGCTCCCTTGGCCTTTACCGGCGGCAAAGAAATGTCGCGGGATCATCAATAGCCGCAGATTATGGCTTTTGAGCAGGGCAACCATGTCTGGCGTGAACATGATCGGGGCCAGCATCGAGTGGAAATAGATGACCACTTGCCCGCGGCGGGCGCCAAATTCCCAGACCGGAACGTCGCGAGACGCGCCGAGCGAGATGGAATGGACTACCACATCCCGCCCATAGACCTGCTGGGCCAGCCCGACCTCGGGTTTGCCCTCATCAGGCCGCAGCAGATCGTTAAGAATATGAGAGGTCAATTCGATCGCCAAAGCGCGCAGCAGGGCGGCCTGCCCGCTTACCCCAGCCTTTTCAAGGATCACCCGGACCTGCTTGCGCTTAGTGTCATAGCGTGCACCCACATGGGCCGCAGCCGATTTCAGATCGTGACCGCTCAGCAACAGGCCGACGAGTTCAAACTCGCTCGGCGTCAGATCGAGCCCGGTAGAGGCGGTGAACCAATCAAGCTCCAGAAATATCGCGACACAGGCCACATCGTCAGGCACCAGGGGCCAGCGGTCGAGCTGATCATAGGTATAGATCAACCCCGCCCCGGTCATCGTGAAGCCCGGACCATGCGGTCGTCCCACCAGTGCCTTCAGCTTTTCGGGGAACCGCGCGGTGTCGCTGGGGTTGAGCAAATACACCAGCCGCACTCCCTGATCTCCGTAGATCATCACGGGAAGCGCGCTATCGCCAAAGGTTTCGTAATAGAACCGGTCGCAGGCCCGCAAGTTCTCGGGCAGGGACAGGGCCGCGTCGGCGCGGTCTGTCCATGTCGGCAACCCGGTCTGAATTGTTTCAGTCAGTTTCGATCGTTCATCGCGCAGAATTTTCATCGCGGGCGCCAAAGCTCTGCTGCGGTATGTCCGCAGGCGCCCACGAGATCCGATTGAGCATGAAATCTGCGCGTTGCCCCCCTCAGGGGGGGCGAAGGACCCAGCCCACCGTGAAACATTTGACGGCAGCTACGGAGTCCCTGTCTCATGCTTCACTTTTCTCCCATTTGGAACGGCCCCGAGGCGATGACATCGCATCACACAGCCGTTTTCGATATCGACCATGAGGGCCGCATCGTCTCAATGTTCGAGGACGCGGCGCAGATTTTGAGCGCATGCCCGGATGTCATCCGCGTTGAAGACGACAACCGGCTCAGCCTGTCGGAACCTGAAAGGCAGTGCCCCTCTCCGGAGCCTATCCGCATTGCAGGGACGCAACAGCATAATTTACTTAAGATTTATTCTAAGTCGGCCGGATCGCAATTGACAATCCATATTCTCCAGCGCACCGATTTTGGGGCGAGTGTTGTGGTCTTTACGCCGGCATTGAACACAAGACCGGATGCGCCTCGGCTCACAGGGAGAGAACGCGAAGTTCTGCTGCTTGCTGCCAAAGGCCTTAGGCGTGATCGGATGGCCCACGCATTGGGTCTGTCTATTGCTACCATCGATCTTCACTGTGCAAAGCTCCGGCGCAAGCTGGGGGCAAAGACGACATCCCAGGCGGTTGCAAAAGCACTCACTGATTTCGGGATTTGATTGACAGCGCATGCAATAGGCGGAGCGACGTCGCCGGGATTGCCTGCAAACCGGGAAAATATCAGGGGATGGGGATAGCCCTCGCACTCCCAACCAGACTATTGGCGATACTTTAGGTGCCAACTCAATATGTGGGTTTGGCATTCCCCGAGATCCGGAAAAACGTAGTTTACCACTCCGTTCACCTCAGAAAATTCCTCAGTCCAGGCTCGCCGCTCGCACAGCCGAAAAGCCCGCTATTCGTATTTCTCCAGAAACGCCTCGGCCCCCAAGCTGCGAAAATCCGCCAGCGCTGCGCGGATGTCTGCATGGGACCAG